>JAZURO010000099.1:0-4342 GCA_045606265.1 Eubacteriales bacterium | reverse complement strand
ACTACCGCCAAATATACGCCCGAAAAGCGGAATGTGAGAAGCGGATAAAAGAGGTGTAATAATTTGCGTATGTCGGGTTGACAAAAATCTATTGATATTGTATAATAATACAGAGGTGATTTTATGGAATACAAGATAGATTTAGTTGGTCAAAGATACGGCAAATTAACAGTTTTGTCGTTCGCTGGAAGAAGACCAAGCGGAAAACAAAAGAAAACCGTTTGGCTTTGCCGGTGTGATTGCGGAAATGAAAAAGTCATTGTCGGCGCAGAAATGAAAAACGGACATACGACTTCTTGTGGATGCGTTCACAAAAAAATGGTCGGTGACATAAACCGAAAACACAATCTTGCAAACAGGTGTAGCCTTTACGGAGTTTGGAAGAACATACACGGAAGATGCCTAAATCCAAACGATAAGTCATACAAAAATTATGGCGGTCGTGGAATTAAAATTTGCGATGAATGGAAAAACGACTTTTTAGCATTTTATAATTGGGCGTATGCAAATGGATACAAGGAAGAAAAGTTAGAAAACGGTTTGAATGTATTAACCATAGACAGAATAGATAATAATGGAGATTATTGCCCTGAAAACTGTCGATGGATCACAAATGCGGAACAAGCCAAAAACAAGCGTGCAACACTAACGGACGAAGAAAGATATCGTATCTGCCCGGTGTGCGGAAAAACATTTGTAAAGAAGCAAAGAAAAGGTCAAAAAACTTGTAGCCAAAGTTGTGGAGCGAGGTATAGAGGCCGTGAATGATTATGTAAAAAAACTAATTATCGCCAAAAAGAGCATTTCACCCATTATCACCGAAAGCATACAGACCAAACAGCCAGGAATTTATCTGTTTGAACGGACAGATGAAAACGGTGTTGTCTTTTTCTACTGCGGTCAAGCAAAGAATATTTTTCAGCGGATCGTCAGCCATTGGAACGGCTATCAGCACATTGACATTTCTATGCGTAAACGGAAATTCAAGAGTGACGAAAATCCGCACGGCTGGGCGTTCTGCATCCTTGAATATTGTACCGTGGAGAAACTGAATGAACGGGAACAGTATTGGATTTTGGAGCAGATGCGACAGGGCAAACAGACCTACAATGTCACCTACGGAAGCCAAACAGACGGCAAGCAGAATATCAAAGGGGGCAAAACGCCCCGTGGTTATTGGGATGGCGTTGAGGTCGGCAAAATGAAGGCAAGGCGTTTCGTTGCTGATTTGTTCAATAAGCATCTCAATGTTTCAATGAAAAAGCCGACAAAGAATGCGGAGAAGGCTTTGGCAAAGTTTCAAGAGTTTATTGATTTGGAGGCAGAAGAATGATTGCATATTATTATGTTTGCGATATTTGCGGTAAAAAATTAGAAACCAAAAAAGAGCAAACTCCATTTGGGGAGATTGAGGTTGTTGTCGGAATCGATAAAACAAAAGAATGGGACACATCAAAGTTGTTTTCTCATTTATGCAAAAAATGTGCATTGGAAATAGACTATAAATTACTCCACACAAAACATGAAATGATTGCCACTAAATGAAATTCCCTCTTGATTTTTGGGAGGGGATGTGGTACAATATCCTTGCTGGTGGTGTTTATGCCGAAACGCTGCAAGCGGAAAACATAATACTATCAGCATATCCCATCCGTATACTGCGGCATCAGTATATGGGTGGGATTTTTCACACCCAAAAAGGAGGCGAATATGGCAAAACCGAGAATGATTGGTATGATTAAAAAGCCGATCAAAAACACAGAAAGAAAACCAAATCCCTTTGGGAAGAAAAAGAAATCTAAATAAACAAACTACGGAGGTTATTATGGAAGAAACTATGTCAATCTTTGACTTTCTACCAACCGAGGAAGCGGAAAAGTACAAGCCAAAGAAATCAACCGATTGGAAATGGACGATGGCACAGGATTACCCCACAGAAAAGAATGGGTTAAAAGTGTTCTCTTGCTTTGCTTGCGGTGGTGGCTCTACGATGGGTTACAAACTGGCAGGCTGCGATGTTTTGGGTTGCTGCGAGATTGACCCCAAAATGAATGAGGTCTATGTCAAAAACCATCACCCAAAGCATAATTTTTTGATGGATATTCGGGAGTTTAATGCTCTGCCAAATGAGGAAATTCCGGCAGAACTGTTTGACCTTGACATTTTGGATGGTTCACCCCCTTGCACCACCTTTTCTATGGCTGGTCAGCGTGAGAAAAGCTGGGGAAAGAAAAAGAAATTTCGTGAGGGGCAAAAAGAACAGACACTTGATGATTTGTCCTTTGTGTTCATTGACACCGTGAAGAAATTGAAACCCAAAACTGTCATTATGGAAAATGTGGAAGGTCTGCTGCTTGGTGAAGCATTTGAGTATGTGCGAAACATTTACACGCAGATGCGAGCAGCTGGCTACCGTATGCACCATTGGCTGTTAAAGGGTGAAAATATGGGTGTTCCCCAAAAGCGGCACCGTGTTTTCTTTGTTGCCGTCAGAAACGATTTTAACATTGACCCACGGGATCTTGATATGACATTTAATTATGAGCCTGTTCTTTTTGGTCAAGCAAAGGAAGGTATTGGTAAGCCAGCCGCTTGTTATGAATTGCTATGCAAAGCAAATCCGGGGGATAAGTGTATTGCTGATATTCTTATTCGTGAAGAGGGTAGAAATTCGCGTTTCAATGAAATGATAGTTTTTGATGATGACGTTGCACCAACAATTCACACCCACGGATTTTATCGTGGTAACGAGAAAACAAAATTTTCGATTGAAGATTATAGAAACTGTCAAACGTTCCCAACTGACTATGATTTTTTAAGTCAAACGGCGTCTTATATTTGCGGTATGTCCGTCCCTCCCATTATGATTAAACGCATCGTTACCAGGCTTATTGAACAGGGGGTTTATGATTATGCAAAATCCGTGTGACCGTTGCAAGAAAAAAGACACCTGTCCCAGAACTTGTTTGCCCAAAAAGGACTATCTGCGAGCCTTGAAAAAGAGGAATAAAAAATGGACTACGCAATCGAAATAAAAAGCAGATTGACCACGAAAGAGGGTTGACCTTTGGGGGTGGATGCCTTATAATATCTATGTGAAAGGTTGTTGTTGAAGTACCAGTTCGGCAACGGCTGCTACAATTAAACAACAACCATTAACCTCGTGTGTTTGATGCTGGTACCATCAGATACACGGGGTTTTCATTTTACCAATATGAACTATGCAAATGAAATAAAATCAAGATTGACAATGCCACAAGTGCTTGACTATTATGGAATAGAACGCAATCGTGCAAATCGAATACGATGTGTGCTACATAATGGACGAGATTTTAATTGTGGCATAAAAGACCACTATATCCATTGTTTTGTCTGTGGCGAAAGTGCAGATGTAATCAAGTTTGTAATGCGTTATTTTTGGTTGGATTTTCAATCAGCAATAAGCAAGCTGAACGATGATTTTTGTTTGGGGTTGCCTATCGGTCAAAAAATAGACCGCAGAAAGCAACTTGAAATGGGCAGGATCGCATTTGAACGCAAACGCAAGGCAGACCAGCAACAGAAAGAACGACAGCAAATCGAGGACGATTATTGGATGGCTTTTGACGGATGGAAAAGGTTGGACGATAACCGCCGCAATTATGCCCCTAAATCGCCCACAGAACCGCTACATCCGCTTTTTGTGGAGGCGTTGAAGAATATAGCCGGTGCAGAATATAACCTATCCTGCGCCGAGATAGCGAGGTACGAATATGAAAACAGAAATAGACATAATTCCTGACTATACAGCGGAGCAATTCTATGACACGACAGAG
This sequence comes from Eubacteriales bacterium, assembly GCA_045606265.1. Classification (GTDB taxonomy): domain Bacteria; phylum Bacillota; class Clostridia; order Oscillospirales; family CAG-272; genus RGIG4608. The sequence goes on along the minus strand of JAZURO010000099.1, from coordinate 527 downwards.
CCGTATGAATTTTTGTATCAGTATCGGGATAACAAGTTCCTTATGAAGCAAATGACACAGAAAATGAAGGATAAGGCTGGGGCGGTTGGTGTCAAGTGCTTTGTCGCTCTATTCAATGCTTACTGCGAAATGATGGCGCAAAAAAACGGCGTTATCCTTGCCAATTCCACCCAGTTTGACGGGCAGGAAATGGAGCTTTTTAGCGGTGAGTACATCTGTTATGAAAATGGCGTGTTTTTGATGGACAAGTACGGATATGAAAATGCAATCTGCCGTCACCCGATAATGCCCATTGAGCGACTTGTAAACATCGACAGCGGAGAAGAACGGCTGAAACTGGCATACAAAAAGGGTCGGTTTTGGCGGTCTATCATTGTCGAAAAGTCCGTTATTGCATCGTCAAGCAGTATCCTCCAACTTGCATCAAGTGGAATTATGGTCAACAGCGAAAACGCAAAGGCTCTGTCCACTTACATTTTGGAGATGGAACAACTCAACTATGACTTGATCCCGGAACAAAAGTCCGT
>JAZURO010000098.1:0-4864 GCA_045606265.1 Eubacteriales bacterium | reverse complement strand
AACAACTGTCCCGCATATGTTGATTTATCTGACTCATAAGTACTTTGTCTTGTGTCTGCTGAAAGTATATATCCTTTTATCGGGCAATACGGATTGTATCTGTTGTCTGCTGTAGGGGCAGTGTAATTCCAATCAGAGGTTTTTGTCCACCCCATCTTATATCCGGAGGCCGTTGGATAAATCACTTCATACATATTGTCATAAGAAGCAACAACATAACAAACATCGCCGCTATCAACACTTCCTATTATTGTAGCACAATCTGCTCTGCTATAAGCATTCATTCCTTTAGGTGCTGTTTTTTGAGTTAAGGTTGTTCCGTATATGAACTCTAATGTCTGCGTATATGCTATTTTAGTTGATGAGCCTGCCGGGTATGTAACCTTACACCAACCATTAGTGTATACCTCATTAATTGTACATTCATCTGTTGTCCATATTTCTCCGCCAGTCATGGTTGCGCAGTCAGATTCACAAGGGTATACCGTACTCCAGCCACAAAGATATGCCGTTAAAGGCATAAATTTAGAATATCTACTATCTACAGTTAATGAAGTTGTAGTTCCCACATCAACGCTCGGTGATACTCGAACATTTGTAAATGTGGATTTTAAGGTTGATTTTGAAATTGTTGCATTCCAACGTATAATGCAATGACCATCAGAATTACAGTCTGTATATGTAACAGTATTACCACTAACTCCGGTAACATAAATAGAATGACCATCGTTTTTATATCTTACAATATCGCCAGCTTTCAATGTATTTAAAGCGGATGAGTTTGATACTGTATTCCAACCATTTGCATTGTTTCTGGGGTTATAACCTGTTACATCGTATCCACATTTTTCTGCATAACCCATACACTGCCACGCAAGCTGTGTTCCATTTGGAGCAAAACCATTACAGGTTTGCGACGATGTTCCACAATTTCCGTGTTTAGGACAAGGCGTAGATGTATATCCGTTTTGATTGTTAACAGCACTGGTATTTCCAGGGTTACCTGCGTGGTTCCAGTATTTACCAGCGGGAAACTTGGTTTTTAATGAAGAAACTGTCATTGCTCCACCATAACTTTCCTCTAGTGTTCCTTGGCTAGGAATCTCATCATTGAGAACGGATAAATTATTTTTTTCTTGTCTCAGTTCGTTTGTAATCAAATTAAGAGTATAGATTGTATTATCATCAATCATATAAGATAATGTGTTGTTTTCGTTAACCCAAAAATCATCGACTTCATTATTTCCAGTAACATATGTTTTTTCAGACAATTTCATATTATACTCAAAGATACTACCATTCGATAAATAAAAAATATTATTGCCAACTTTAGAAAATCTCTCGATTTTGTTTTCTGCTGTTAGTAAATTGTTTTCCTCGGCTGATGTTAAATTTATCGTCTTGATTTTATTATCTACAGATAAATATAATTTACCATCAACCACGGCAATCTGATTAACTGCATAATTTGTATAATATGTTTTGTTTTTGAAATCAACAGTTTCTCTGTAAACACAGTTACCCTTATTAAAATCAATATAATAATACCAACCATTCTCATATGACTCAACATCGCTGTTAATGGCGATGTTTTCTTCAAGCGTAGAATCTTTTTCAACAGCAAAAGATATAAATCCCACACTTTGAAGAATAATAGCTACCACTAAAACAATTGATAACGTAAATTTTTTCATAATTTTCCTCCATTTTACTATTAAGTTATAGTCAGGTATTCTATATATTAGAAGAATCTATCCAGCCCATTTTCCATCCGCCTTCATCAACAGGATAAATAATCTGTAATTTATCTCCATTTTGAGCAATAACGGTAAACGTGTCGGTAGACCATACTGATCCAATTGTTTCTGCCAAATCAGATCTTCGATATACATATGTTTTAGTTGAAACATTAGCATCATAGTGTTCAACTTCTGTACCTTCCGTTATGAAATCAGACAGTTTGCAATAAGCTGTTTTGTTTCCTGACGATATGGGATATGTAACTTTAACCCAACCGTTTGCATATATTTTTTCAATTTCGCAATAATCGGTTGTTCCTTCAATATAGCTTATTGTTTCAAACGGAATATCAAATCCCTGATAAGTTGTTGTTCGTCCTGTTGAAACGGTATAGCAACCGATGCCGCCAGAGAATTGTGAATATTTTTCATCAATTGTATATTCACCTTGTCCGTTTTCATAGTCACCACTAATCAAACGATTAACAGCACTCTTCAGGCTATCTATAGAAAATTGCGTGTTTTTGAATTCGACCAGAATGCCTAAGGCTCCTTGTTGATGTGCCCAGTTAGCAAAATACCCTTTGGCGTTGGTGGAAGTGAAAGATGTTTGATGAGGCAAGTTAAGTTCCTGATAGAATACCTCAGCAAGTTCAGAGTCACCAATTGTACAGTTTAACCATCCGTGGAAATCGCAAACAACATCAGGATTATACTCATAACACAGATCCCTTAATGCTCTGGATTCTGCTGCAGAGAAAGCATACGGTGTATAGTTTCTTCCCAGTGTTGTGTTGGCAGAATAATTAGCATCAAAATCTCTGTTTAAATCAATTCCTGATGCATTACACCTGCCAAAACCATTATTCGTTGTTCCGTCCAACAATCCATCGGGGTTTGAACAAGGAACAATCAAGACTCTGCAATCATTAAACTCATTATATTCTCTATAGTATTCTATAAGTTCATTTGCAGCATCAACAAGCACCTGACCGTCGTGGGCGTAGTCATCTTCAAAACCGTGAATAGCAAAATTCAGTAACACAGTTCGGTTATAATTTTTCGGAGTAAACGAGTAACAAACCAATTCTCTGCCATTCTCCGATGTTCCGTAAACAAACTGTTCAACCTCAACCTTGTCACTTTCAGGTTCTTTGTCTGTCGGAGAGAAGGAATCAAGATCAATTCCCCAACCGCCGGAAAGATATCTTCGAAGAATTACAACATCCTTCAAATCTACCATAGTGTCACAGTTGATATCAGCGTTTGAATCGTCGATGGTGACAGTCCAACCGCCAGACAACCAACGTCTCATAACAACAACGTCTTTAAGATCTACTTCATCATCGTTGTTGGCATCACCGGGAGTTCGATTAATAATTTCCATCGTTCCGTCAATTGTGGAAAACTCTACATTTTCAAGATCATAATTGAAGGTTGAGCCACTGTCATATGTTAATGAAACGGAGGTTGTTCCTATGGGTGCATTTTCGTTAACCTCAAATGTGTATGTCACAAGGACACCATCGTCAGTAAAATTATTTGATGTGTCATTCCAACATACAGTATATGGAACAGCTGAAATATCTCCGCCCTGGTCAAACAAACTTTCACCCATCAACGAACCGTTAGTTACATTTTTCAGCGTAAGCACCGATGTATCATAAAATACATTAATTTTTGCAGCCATAATTCCGGGGTTATTCTGAATGTTGACTGTTACATCGACAGTTTTCCCCGCTTTGGTTTTTACATCCGACACAACCAAAACAGGCATCGGGATATTTTCGGGTTCTTTTACAGTAACATCAAATGATGTTGTTTTTCCTGCATAATTAACCGAAATCTCTTGCGTTCCGGACGTTTCCATTGTTTTGGGATAACAGGTAAAGCCGCTTGTTATTGTTTGCGTTGTTCCATCACTATATTGTGCCAAAAGAATTAGCCCTTCGGTATCAAGCATATCCCCAACAACATACGAACTCTTTGCCGGAAGTTGTTTAACCTGAATTGACGTTATTGAGTTTGCTTCCCAATGTGCATAGAGAACGACATCTGACGAAATAACCGTTGTTTCCGTTACTTGTTTTCCACCGACAGCATCAGTAAACCATCCGGTCATTATATAACCATCTCGTACATAGTTCTGCAATTCTCCCAAAGCCGGATCTGACCAAACCGCATACAGAGTTGTGTCCGTGTTAATGTCAAACAAACCGCCTGGATAATATGTTGCCGCTGTTGCATTGGGCGATGTACTCCAACCGAGGAAATTGCAGTTCAAAGCTCTTGGAGGACATTCTATATCATCAAAACCTATTTCATAAGTTACCTTATACTCTTTAAACGGCAAATCATTTGTCAAGTTCAAAGAAGTATCATGAATTTTGGTTTGTTCTGAAACTGAACCAGAACCACCATTCAAATTATAAGTCACTGTGTACTTGTTTGGTGTCCATACGGCATAAAGAGTTACAGATGCATTGCTGTCATATGTTGCTCCAGCCATATAATTTGCGGTTGTTGCAGAACTGCTCGTTGACCAACCTGCAAACGTGTATCCACTCTTTGTTGGAATCGTACTGCTGAGCGTCAATGAAACATTGTATGTCTTTGTTTGTGATGACGGAGCACCACTGCCACCATTAGCATTATATGATACCGCATATGTTACTTTAGGAATATCCGATTTGTATATCCATCCTATTTTATATCCCCCACCATACTGTGCATCAATGGGATAAAGCACCTGAACGACAGCACCTGATTCGCCTATCACGAAGAATGTATCGCCGGGGGATAACCACCAATTCGGTGTGTTCGCCATATTAGACTTTGTGTATACATTCACCTGCGCAGTTGCATTGTACGAAACAGGGTTATATGAAGTATTATGTACAAACGCACTCAACGGTACATACTGTGTTTTTGTACTTGTTCCTACAGGATATGTCACTTGACACCAACCGTCCGAATATACTGCGTTTATTGTACAGTAGTCATCAACAAACAACTGTCCCGCATATGTTGATTTATCTGACTCATAAGTACTTTGTCTTGTGTCTGCTGAAAGTATATATCCTTTTATCGGGCAATACGGATTGTATCTGTTGTCTGCTGTAGGG
>JAZURO010000097.1:0-2730 GCA_045606265.1 Eubacteriales bacterium | reverse complement strand
TGGGTTTCTACAAACTTTGCGTAAATTTTCGATAATTCACAAGTGAATTATCGGTACACCCACTAAAATCCTTTTACGAAAATAAATTTTCGCCAAGGATTTTATTGTCTGTACTACGAAAATCTCTCTTGCAGAGTGATTTTCTAAAATTTACTTACTTTGTAGGAAGCCATAAGCTTCAAATTAAACTTACCATTTGTGCCAAATAACATCTTTTGTGCAAATAATGTGTATATTTGTAAGGTAGCAAATCATAGATTTTTGAGGCGCCTGTTAAAATGCCCCAAAATTCGTTATGTGTTGCAACGCAACACGATTTGCGCAGAGTTTTTCTGCGAAGCGCTATAAAAAGTTTTTGCGCCACTTTTTTCAAAAAGTGGCAATCCCCCCTTTGTAACTTCTTTCAAACAACATCTTTCGCACAAACATTACGTCTATTAACAGAGCAGCAAATCCTGAATTTTGAGGGCGCCTGTTAAAATGCCCTCAAAATTGTTTTGTGTTGCAAGGCAACACGATTTGCGCAGAGTTTTTCTGCGAAGCGCTACAAAAAGCTTTTTGGTTCTTTTTCTCGAAAAAGAACAGAAAAAGTGTTTCTTTGTAACTTTTTTCAAAAAGTGGCAAGATCTCTTCTTTGAAACAGTACAAATAAAACATCAGGAGAAACGTATGAAATACCCGAAGTATATTAAAAATTGCATAGAAATACTTGAAGAGTCGGGCTATTCTGCATACGCAGTAGGGGGTGCTGTCAGAGACTCACTTCTTGGCAGGGAGCCATCGGACTGGGACGTAACGACGAGCGCTCGTCCTGATGAGATTCTGTCCGTTTTTGCCGCTTTTCGCACCATTCCGACAGGAATCAAACACGGAACCATCACTGTATTGTTTGAAAGCGGCGATGGAAACGGGGAAAGGGTGCCCGTCGAAATAACAACGTACAGAATTGACGGTGAATACCGTGATTCAAGGCATCCCGAGAGCGTTGAATTTTCAACCGAGCTTGAAAATGATCTTTCACGCAGGGATTTCACGGTGAACGCGATGGCTTTCAACGAGAAAGAGGGAATTGTGGACATTTTCGGTGGCATAAAAGACCTTGAAAAACGCACGATCCGTGCAGTGGGTGAGCCGCAAAAAAGGTTTAGCGAAGATGCTTTGCGTATTTTACGTGCCCTTCGTTTTTCGGCGCAGCTTGGGTTTGAAATTGAGGAAAAAACGCTTTTGGCTGCATCCGAGTGTGCTCATTTGTTGAAAAACATAGCTCGTGAGCGAGTGGGGGTTGAGTTCAAAAAGCTTATTTCCTGCCCCGGTGTGACCTATTCCTTGCGAAAGATGATTGAGGGCGGCATCTGGCAAAGCATTTTCGATTTGCCTTGCCCGAGTGAAAAGACCGTCATTGATATTTCAAGTCTCCCAAGCGGAAATTTTGCCACTCGACTTGCGGCAATTACCGTTGGTTATCCCGACGAGCAAAGAGATTTGTTTTTGAACTCTCTGCGCCTGTCGAATGATGAAAAAAGACTTGTTTTAAGACTTTGCAGAGTAAAGGATTTTGAAATCTTGAAAAGCGAAAGCAATTTTTCTGCCCTTGCCCGTAGGTTTCTTCATTTGTATGATAATATTTTTGATGATGCCAAGCAAATGCTTGTGTATTTCAGAATAGATGATACAGGCGATTTTTTGGCGACGCTTGGGGAAGAAAGGAAAAAGCAGAATCCCTTGTCAATTTCCGACCTTGCAATAAAGGGGAGCGACCTTTTGCCGCTTTGCAAAAGCGACTTTTCTAAGGTAGGCAAAACTCTTGAATATCTCCTTGAACTCGTATTGGAAAACCCCGCACTTAATGAGAAAAACAAATTGTTATCAATAGCAAAAAAAGAGCTTGAATAAAGCTCTTTTTCTTTATTTATCCGTGTTATTTATCATTTCGTCGAGCGCTTTTAATGCATCTGAAAGGCCACCGATATGGTCGATAAGGCCGCAGAGAACGGCTTCTTTTCCTTCAAGAACCGTGCCGACGTCGGTCGCAAGCATATCAGGGCGCATCATCATATCATTTATGCCTTGCTCGCTTGCTTTCGAGTGGCGGCAAATGAATTTTACAATCCTCTTTTGCATATCCGAGAAATAATTGTAGGTCTGCGGCGCACCGACAACAAGACCGTTGACACGAACGGGATGAATTGTCATTGTTGCGCTTGGAACAATGAAAGATTTTTTGGCGCTGACAGCAAGCGGCACACCGATCGAATGTGATCCGCCAATAACCAGAGATACCGTGGGCTTGGTCATTGATGCAATCATCTCTGCAATTCCAAGTCCCGCTTCAACGTCACCGCCCATCGTATTCAAAACTATCAGAATGCCTTTTACTTCCTCGCTTTGCTCCATTGCTACAAGCAAGGGAATTACGTGCTCATATTTAGTTGTCTTTTGGTTTTGATCTGAAACGTAATGACCCTCTATTTGTCCTATTATGCTTAATACCTGTATCCCGTTTTCGTTTGCCTGCGTTCCGCTTGTGCCAAAATCCTTTATTTCTTTACTTTCACTCATTTTTTGCTCCTGTATTTGTTTATGTAATTAAATCGCTTGTAACGTTTGGATGAGAGAAAAGTTACAAAATAAGAATGTGGGGGCTTTTTTGAAAAACCGCCCCCACGCCCCCGAAAAACTTTTGCTGATTGGTTTCTACAAGCTTTGCGTAAATTTTCGATAATTCACGGG
>JAZURO010000096.1:0-5841 GCA_045606265.1 Eubacteriales bacterium | reverse complement strand
GCCTCCGACTTAGTTTCTTTTTCTTCCTTTTCGGGACGTGGATAAATCGTGATGAAAAGGTACTTCACAAGAACGGAAAACTGCTTGTCTATATAAGAAATCGCAACTTTTATCGGGATATTGAAGATAATCACAAAAAACAGGATTATCCCGCCGATAATGTATAACGCTGTCAAGCTCTCCCCTCCCTATGTAGTGTAAAAACGCTGTTATTCTTCGGCAATATCGGGTTCTGTTTCGGGTTCTGTTTCGGGTTCTGTTTCCGTTTCTGTTTCGGGTTCTGTATCAAGTTCTTTTGTGTCAGCAGTTCCGTTTCCGTTTGTGTCTCTCAGCATGAGGGCATTATATTCTAAAGCCCAAGTTGTCGAAAACTTAACCGAGACATTAAGCCCGAAAATTCTGTTGATATCGGCGCACATTTTTTCACGGCATTTCAGCATCTGTATAGGTATGATAAATGATACAGAATCCATGCCGTGTATCTCATCAGAAATCGACTGTGCGCTTTTGTTCTGTGAGTTTATTGGCTGTCCGTAGAAGTTATAAAACTTCTTTAATATATCATCAGCAAAACGTGAGAGATATTGCAGTTTGTCGACCTTGTTTGCGTCCGAGATATTAAGTACCTCTGTACCCTCTCCGAGTTCGTCAGCGAGGATGTTTTTACTTGCAAAGGCTTTCAGATCGCCTTTTATCAGTTTGTCGATAATATCATCAAAGGCTTGTTTGTCTTTTTCGTCTGATACTTTTGGTATCGGAAGTAAACGACTGTATATTATGTTATGCTCAAGGCTGTTGTCGTTCTCCTGTAACAAATGAGCAATCCAATATACAAGCATATCAGGAGATGCGGTGCTGTTGTTTATGCCGTATACAATGTCAACGTCACGCTTGCCCTGTGCCTGTCCTATCGGGCATACTGCTATTGCATCTGTACCGAGTCCGTAGGCGTCAATCTCACCTGTGAGTGTACCGCCTGTTGCGTACAGATCGCCCTTTATTTTGGATATAAACACGTTACCATAGGTGTGCAGGTACAACTCTAAAAATCGTGGCGGTATCGTCTCAGGAAGTCCGTTATACTCAAACATCTCAAGAAGTGTGTTCAGTAAAATGTCAAAGTATGTATTATACCTGAGATCATTTTTAGCTTTTGTCCGCAAGACGTTATAGACGTCCTGAGGGTTGTATATAGTTCCGTTTGCGTTGGTTATCATAAGATTACCCCCTTTTCAAGTGCTGTGTAGATTTCGTCAATTTCGGATTGCAAAGGTTTGATAGTAACGTTGTCAGCGTTTGTGTTACCGCTGAATGTTATCTGTGGATTGTATACCGTAGTAAATCCGCTAAACTCTGACAGTTTACCGCCTTTATTTGATGGAAAGCCGACACGTGCACCGTAATTTTTCGGTCTGTTATATGATGGGCGCTTGATATATACAGCGCACTTGTTAGGCATAAAGAACGCACCTGTTTCTCCAACTGTTCCGTTGACCTTTAAAGGAGCTGACTGTGTGCCACTGCTTGCTACTCCTGCTGTTGACATAACAAGTCCGATGGGGTTACCTGTTACCGCAGACGCACCTGCACCGAGTAAATTGCCAAATGCATTTGTTACATTATTAAATATTGCGGAGTCTCTGTCATTTTTTGACTGTAATGTAATCGGGATATCTACCGCCATTTTTGCGATAACCGTATTAAGCAAAAACTCCTTGCCTTTGGATATAACGTATACCCCATACTGTATAGTACCGCTGATATGATCGTATACACAACGCACTTGTAACTTGTTACCTGTAAATATGTCAATATCAAGATCAATCCAACCATGAAACGGTAAATACAGCATCAGGGAAGTATAAGGGCTGTAATCAGTAAATGCGTTATATCTGTTTGGTATAGATATCTCACCGAGCGTGCGCTTGCGTAGTTTTGTTTTATTGAGTTTTTTAATTCCTGTGATAGGCATTTTTATACTTGACAAGACAATGTCTGTTGTGTCAGATACACCGCCGATATAATAGGGGTCAACAGGAAAGTATCTTATATTTATGATTGCGCTTGCAAGATCGTTGTATAATCCTTTTATTCTGTCCCATAAGTCGTCAAGTTCTATGATTTCACCTGCATTCTGCCAAAACCACGTTATGAATGACTCAAGCTGACCTGCCTGCAACCAATACAAATTATTATTTGTCAGCATATTTGACGTAATTTGAGGGTCAGCGTCTGTCGTGGGTGTTCCGTCAATTCCGCTGTCGCCGTCTTCTCCTGATGGCGGTTTATAGTCGGGGTCTTCATCGTCACTTGATGGCGTGCCGTCTGTACGTGGTAAGTTCTGCCAATCTAAAGGATATAAAAACGCATCTGAGGGAAGTGTACCGTTCTGTAAGTAAGCGAGTGCCTGAGACTCTGAACGTGTCAAAATTAGGTTAAATGGTGTGAAGTTGAATGCGTGGGTTGCGCCCTCATAGCCTGCGAGTTTTGGGGATGCTGACGCATCGGCACGAGTATAAATGTTAGGTCTGTTGCCCTCCGAAATAACAACGGCTGGTTTTTCTCCTGACTGCATAAGAATAATGCTATAAATATTCTCAAGCATTTCATACCAATCGCCCTCCCAGGCGTCAAATTGACTGTTATATGTGTCATACATAAAACAATGTGAATTGTAAGCCATATTATGAATAATATCTGAAATAGGTTTACCCAACACAAGTGTATTGTTTTTATTTGTTGATAGCTCAAGAATGTGTGTACCCTGTTGCGCGTTTTGTAGGTTGTTTCCTCTATACTCTCCTGACGTCATAAACACATTAAACATAGTATTCACATTCAAAAGTTTGTTAAACGTCAATTTATAATCTACTACTTCAGAAAAAGGCACATATCTGCCTTGACCTGTCGCATAATTCTCATCAAATAGCCATGCCCTCGTAACCGTGCCTGATTGAGCATCCGCACCATATGTAATAATACCTGCGAAGTTATATTTGTCGTCTGCCTGTAACTCTTCATCATTAGATACTATTGTTTGGCTAACACGTGTTCCCTCTACGGTATCATCACTACCTGTGGAATTAGTTCCCCACTGTATGACATCTGTACCAAGTATTGCTATTTTATATGACCCATCATCATTATTATCCAAAATCAATCCTACAACTCTATTATTATGATGAAACTTAACGTAATTATAATCACGCACATATAATATACGTGATGCATAATTAGACGGAAAAACTATTTGACTTGCAAGTTCCCCTGTATTGTAAAAACTCTCCAATGTATCTAAACCAATCTTATATACATTAGATGTGTCTATTTGTGGTGCTGTTGCCGACATAAAACCAATTGCGTTATCAACATAGTTAAGGCAGGCAGACCCTGTCACAATTCTATTTTTTGTAGGTTTAGCCATTATGTATTACCCCCTTTGCCTGCTGTTTCAAGTATACAATAAATGCAGTTCTCATCATAAACCGAGTCTCCAAACGGTTCTATGTTTATCAAGTGGTCTGAATGTATCGGCAGTAAATTGTCAACAAGTCTTCCGTTTGTGTTGCCGTTTATGTCGGTTTCAGTTCGTGAAACATACTGCTGACTCTCTAATATGTCAGTACTCCAACTCATGAGGACGTCAACCTTGCAATCGATAGCAATCAAACCGCCAACGGTTGATATGTTTGTTATATAATAAAAACGTGTGGTTTTAGGGATATATACATAGTTAAACTTTATGCACTCCGAAATATCACTATTTATGTTCAATAACAAAGTTGGGTTAAGGACGTTCAAACTATCAGCATCTTTAAAACGGACGTCTTCTATCAGTGTACCGCCTGACTTAGATGCACTCTTTTTCACTTTGTTTGGATTGTCTGAGATATTATACAAACGAATATTCATAGCATCAACTCCTTTAAAAATAGGGGCATACCCTAAAGTATACCCCTATAATAAACCAGTTCGGCAGATTAGTCAAGACACAACACAATGCCAGTGTTTCTTGTATCAATAAATCTGCTATTTGCGATGTGGTGGAAGTATGTAGTATAATCGCCATTTGCGATGTACTGAGCCGTGATCTTGTCGAGCCTTGCTGTAAGTCCGGCGGTGTATCTGTCAAAGATCGTACCGACAACACCCGAAACAGTAACAGGTTCAGCCTCTCCAACATTTGTTTTAACCTCAGCAGTAACCCCGAGAGAGGGGAGCATACTGTCGCTTGAGTTCTGCCAGAAGTTGATAACGTTATACTCTCCGACTGAAACGATATCATTGTGGAATGTGTCCGCTTCCATGTTAAACTCAATCGAGCGAGCAAACTCTGAAAGAAGAGTCACACGAAGATCATCAGCAGGTGTGAAAGTCTCTATCGTGCCGTCATTGTATTTTTTGTTCATATCCTGGGTAAGATCACGGAGCCTAACGATAGTCATAGCGCACCATCTGAGGAATGGAGCGTTATAGAGACAAGTGTCTGCGGTCAGTGCATCGTCTCCTGTAAGTTCTGCAAGTGTGTTGTACTCGGTCAACAGGTGGATAACCTGACCGTTAGCAACGGATGTTGCTATCATCTGCTGTAGTGTGGTTTTTGCGAGTCCGTTCAACTCCATCGTGATCGTGTTGTCCACCTGCTGTTCGATGGTTGCAATCAGTGACATAACACCATCCGCAGAAGTAAACGACTGCTTGAACTTCTCAACCGGAATCGAGTTTTTAACCTGAAAGATAGTGTCCTTTGTGTATATCTTGCTGTCGATGTCTGCGCCGTAATACGTACCATCAAAGTAATCCGTTCCGTTCTGAAGTGTCCATATGGGCGAGTCAGATGCTGAATACAACTTGACTTTGACACGCTGAACAACACCGCCAAACTCACGCGCGTCATTCATGAGTCCGTATGTCTCCGACCTGTATGCCCGAGAGTCAAAAAGGTTACGAGCAACCCCTACTACAAGATCTTTTGCGAAGTCCTGCATATCCTCTGCTGTGACGTCTGCCAAAGCTGTACCGAGGTCAACGATGTTTGATAAATCTGCACTGATTGTTGTACCCTCACCGAGCAAGTTGGGTACTATTGTTTCGTTAAGAAGTGTAGCAACCTGTGTAAGTTTCATGTTTTTGTCCCCCTTTTATTTAGTATATAAGATACAAACTATTTTGTTTGTACTATCTGTTGATAAGTCAAAATTAACTTCACAATTTGATGCGAACTGTGTCCATTTTGTTATGCACTTGTTTTTGTAGTCCTCAGTGGCACTACCAAAAACAGCAAGCACTCTACACGTGTTTGTTCCCATACCATCAATCAAAAAGTTAGTTGATGATGCTGTGGAAATAAAAACACGTGCATACAGTGCGGAATTGTTAAAAGTTCCGATAGCTGTCTCAGCAGTTGAAAAAATAAGTCCATTACCGCCCTCTACCGATAATGTGCCATCTGACTCAACAGACAAACCCGACCCCACTTTTATACCGCCCAACGTGTTTTCAGTGGCAGGCGGTAACACATACGAACCCCCTCCGCCTGTATCAAGTCCGATACCCGCAAACTGTACACCCTTTTTACGTTTCATAAATGGCATTATGCGCATATACAAGCCCCCTTTTATCGAATATTTGTTCGAGTATATCTCATACCCTTATTATGATAGTAACATAATAATATTATTTTGTCAATATTTTATTATGTTTCACGTGAAACATGGTCCCGACATAGGTATCATAAGATTTTGATATTTTAAGTGTATTTTGTCATAATTTTTGATAGAAATCGTAAGATTTTGATAAAAAAAGTAAGAATGTGTTAGAAGTGGGGGAACTGTCAATACT
>JAZURO010000095.1:0-3312 GCA_045606265.1 Eubacteriales bacterium | reverse complement strand
CCATACTTTTTCGATAGCTCAACGATTGCTTGTTCCGAGCGCTCGTAGAACAATTCAATTATCTTACTATCGTCCATATCATCACCTTCCTTTGTATGCCTCACCTATATACTACGGTTTTGAAAAAGAATGTCACATAATTTTCCAAATATTTTTGAAAACCCTCGCTCCTTTTTTGAGAACGGGTGGCTGTGTTATTCGTTGGCAATATGAAAGCTACCCAAATCTGTATAGTAATCTCTCGATTCCTGTTCGCATCAAAAAATGCGGAGCAGTTCAGATAACGAACCGATTTGATAATCCGCAACGCCCTCACCAAGCTCCGCACCTTGATACTGTGCAAGACCGTTTTTAACCCAAACGGTTTTCATTCCAATCGCTTTGGCAGGGATAATATCGTTATCAAGCCGATCACCAACCATAACGCTTTCCGATGCGGTGCATTTTGCTAACTCCAAAGCCTTTTCAAAGATTTCCTTGTCGGGCTTGGCGTATCCAATCTCTGCGGATGCAGCAATTACCTCGAAGTATTGGCGCAAGCCCCAAGACTCCAAGCGTTCTTCTGTTCCGAGTTTTTGGTTTGCAATTATGCCGAGTTTATATCCCTTGTCAATGAGAGCAACCAATGTGCCATGTGCATCTGAATACGGCACTTCATCTTCCGAGTGCCACGTGGTTTTCGTCAAGCCAAAGTGTTTGATAGCGGCAGAATTACCGTCAAGTCCCTGCCTTGCGAGGGCAATACGGACATCATCAAATTCCTTGAAAGTGATGCTCGTGCCGGCAATCATTTCTCGGGCTCTGTGATCGTATGCTTCGGTTTCGTCAACAAGCGTTGAGCCAACATCAAAGAATATCCATTTGAACGTCATCTTATTTTTCTCCCAATTTTAGTATTCTGCCGCTACTTTGGAGTTTCACTACCGTCTGTCGAAGATTAACCAACATCGACGATCTGAATCAGTTGCCATACAATCTTGTTATCTGAACATAGTATTCCTTTTCGTCTGCAAAGGAGGATAGTCCGCCGATCTGACTTAATGTTCCGATAAGCGGGATATTCTCAAACGCTGTATTTGCCAGCTCATTTGCGGTTGCTTCAGCAAACTTATCCGCAAATATAACTTTGATATTTCTTCCAAAATAGCTTTCGATTTGGTAATCAACACAATCTGTAAGACCGCTTGCATTGTGCATCTCCGCAACTAATGCCTGCGCTTCGACGATTTTATCTTCCCGTTCTTCCAGACTGTTAGCAGCCAGCGCAAGGCTTATGGCGTTTTTTACTTTCATGTCCACATCAAGCCTACTGAAAGCTGTTCCGAACCATTTGCTGTAAGGCGCATAGGTATTCTTATACAAGAAGCAAAGCCGCATTAAGCGTTCAGCGATTCTGGCGCAGACAATTCGGGAGCCGATTTCATCACCACACTCACCACATCTTTTGACAAACGCTTGCTCCGATGCGATGATGTCCCAGTTGGAAGCAATCATGTACAGCTTTACCTCTATGGGGTAATACTTGATTTTGGAGAGTGTATCAGCGCAATTCAGCCCATCAACAAAGAGCTTCCCCGATACCAGTGAGAGAAGCCGGTGTTCTGAAAAAGCAAGCCATCCAAAGGGTTTAATGTTGTCCAAATCAGACGTACCAAGCTGCTCAATCAAGTAATCATCGAATGTTTGTATAAAGATAAGCGGATTTACCTTTCCCTCGCTGATATATTTAGGATGCTGTACGCCGCAATCATTCGGGTCTGGTTCTGTGAAATTAACGCTATACCCTTCGTATGTATAGGGTAAGTTCTCGGATAGTGCTTGAATGATACTATCCTTTTTGCAAATGTCCTTTTTATCTAAAAACAGATAGAATCTCGGACCCCACATATGGTCTGTCGAAACAGGATCGTCATATCCTAAAACATCAGAACCATAACCGATCAAACCTGCGGTATATCTCAAATTTGGAAAGTGTTCTTCAATGATGCCTTTTGCATGGCTATTGAAGAATCCCTCACACAAATCAAGTCCCTTAATAAACTTCTTCATTATTTGCTCCTATTCTTACACAAAACAGCCAACAAGTTCAGCAGGTGAGTGCATTCATTCTGTTTTCTCTAAATTCAATTCAAATACACCGCCGTCAAACACAATACCGTTGCCATCGGCATCCTTGTAGAAGGATACCTTTTCCGTTTCGATCAGCTCAAAGCCCAAGGATTTGAGGAGCGCAACGGATGGCGTATTATTGAGTGCCGTACCTGCGGTCAGCCTTTTGATATCAAGCTCACGCATATAATCAATGAGTGCCAAGTGGCTTTCCTTTGCGTAGCCCTTGCCGTGATATGCGGAGTGGAAGCAATAGCCGATCTCGTGTCCGTTTTCTCTAATGTTGAAAGCACTATATCCGATCACTGTTCCACCAAGGCAGATAGCAAAAAACATATGCTCTGTGCCGCTGTTCGCTGTCGCCCACTTTGCAATTCTCGGCTGAACATCCGCATCATCGGTGATGTGGGGTTTGTCGTACTGTGAAAGGGCGGAAGTGTTAAAGTCCACCCAAATTTCTTTTATTCTTTTCCAATCATCCGCTACAATGTGGCGGATGGTTAATCTTTCTGTTTTAAGTATCATAGTTCTTTTCCTAATTTAGAGGTAGGCGGCGACTCGGCGCACCCAATCGCCGCCCTTGTGTCAGTTATTCAACATGTGCGAAGGTTGTACCCAAGGCAATGTCAAAGCCAAGAGCCTGATACATTTTTTCATCACACGGGGCACAGCATACCGTTAAGCTCGATATGCCATTATCCTTGCACCAAGCCTGTGCAGTCTGCGCTAATTTACGAGCAATACCTTTGCCACGGAAAGCCGGTTCGATGTAAAAATCCTCATATACGCCCGTGTCCGAGCAAGAGAAGGTAGAATAGCATTTTACAACGCTACACATACCGACAGCACGGTATCCACGCTTTGCAACAAAGAAAGTAATCTTGCCGTCCTTGACAGCTTGCTGAAGCTGTTTCTGCTTGTCCTCTGTGAGCGATTCTTCACCGATGTCTTGTTTGAAGCCGTTTTCCAATTTCAATAGCTGCCAATCGGTTGGATTGTCCAAGATCTCTACGATGAAAGGCGTTTCATCGTTTGGTGGCAAAATCATCAACGGCTCGCCCCATTCGTCAACACCGTTCTCAATGAAACCTACACTTTTCCAAAAGCGGAGACGGCGTTCATTACCGCCATAATTTAGTTCCGCATAGAGTGCGCCATTTTCCTCTGCCCAATTCAACAGAACTTTGGCACATTCTTTGCCTG
>JAZURO010000094.1:0-1674 GCA_045606265.1 Eubacteriales bacterium | reverse complement strand
CAACTACCGTCCTCAGTTCTACTTCCGTACCACCGACGTTACCGGCATCATCTCCCTGCCCGAAGGCACTGAGATGTGCATGCCCGGCGACAACGTTGTTATGAACGTTGAGCTGATCACCCCCATCGCTATCGAGAAGGGCCTGCGTTTCGCTATCCGTGAAGGCGGCCGTACCGTCGGTTCCGGCGTTGTTACCGAGATCTACGAGTAATTCTTGATCGCTGAATAGCTAACTCATTTAGCCCCGTCCTTTGGTCGGGGCTAAATTTGTAATTTTGCAAAGCTAATACATAAAGAATGGAGAGATAGTAATGGAAAACACGGAAATCAAGCAGAAAAACCCACTTAACAAGCAGGCCTTGATTGGCCTTGGCGCATTTGCCTTGTGTGTCGTACTGCTTTTCGTAGGCTTTTTCAGCGTTAAAAATGTTGCATTCCACAAAATTCCCATTGTATCTATGATTTTGCCTGATATCAGCTATGATACCAGTGAACTCAAGGAAGCAGCAATGGACGAACTGGAAAAGCTTGAAGATCTTGTGGATGAGAGTGATCTCACGACCAAGGAAAAAGATTATGTGGATGGCATTATCGATAGTGTTAAAAAATTCACAAAGAAGATCTCTGTGAATACAATCAAGGGTCTATCCAATGCTGTTATGGATTACAAAGGCGTTTTGAGTGATGATCTTGATGAAATTACCGATGCTATCGAAGAATTGCAGGAAGGTCAAAATGAGCTTCAGAAAGCCATTAAGACAATTGAGAATATCTTCCTGTGGTTTATGCTGATTCCTTTGGCTTTTACAGTCCTTGGCGGTCTGCTCCGGAGCAAGGGTTGGACTATTATTGCGATGATCACCTCTTTGCCTTTCTTCTTCCTGTTTGGCGGTGTTGTTTGGGGTATCCTTGCAATCATTTGCTACATTGCCCAGATCGTTATATACGGAAAGTTGAAAAAAGCAAAGCGTGCTGCAGCTGTCGTATAATTTCACAAGTACATAGAAAATCCCTTCTTTGGAAACAAAGGAGGGATCTTTTTTTGAAGAAAGTGTAAATATCAAAAAACTTCTTTGTCATTGCGCTTTTTTGTGATATAATAAGTGGAGCTTAATGCAAAGAGGTGATGAAAGTTGAACGAATTATGGAAGAAGATCAAAGAGGCACTGATTTCGGCCTTGCCGATCACACTGATCGTGTATTTAGTCTCCTTGCTGCCTTGGTTTAACTTCACATCCACAGAATTGATTTCCTTTACTATCGGCGCAATGCTGTTGGTTTTGGGCATCGGTCTTTTCAATATGGGCGCAGATTTGGCAATGACACCGATGGGTACCCATGTGGGCGCCGGCCTGTCCCGCCAGAAGAGGTTGAGCCTTTTGCTGGTTGTCTGTTTCGTAATGGGTCTGTTGATTACCATTGCAGAGCCGGATTTGCAGGTTCTTGCCAAGCAGGTGGGTTCTGTGCTGAACGGTACGCTGCTGATTGCTACCGTTGGCGTAGGTGTTGGCCTGTTTTTGATTGTCGCTATACTGCGTATTGTTTTCAAGCGCCGCCTGGCAATGATTTTGATGTTGTTTTATATGCTGCTGTTTGCACTGGCACTGTTGCTGGCTGTCAATGATAATCTGGCTTTGATGCCTATGGCTTTTGACTCCGGCGGCGTGACCACCG
>JAZURO010000093.1:0-4742 GCA_045606265.1 Eubacteriales bacterium | reverse complement strand
CAAATTATTGTGCCAACTCCTTGGCACACAGAACGACATGGCTACGATCCGACTTTATACCTCACCAATCCCGTGACCTTTGGTCGGCTGATGAGCTTATACTACAATCGAAATGTCTTCCTTTTGGGAAGGGCTTTGGATTACATTCAAAGTGACAAGATGTGAGAAGGATTACTCATCGGATCTACGATCCGGACGGCTGCATCGCCCGTTAAACGTCGCAATGCGCCATCCCCCAGCCAAAGTCGGTGGACTATCCTCCACTAAATACCTAATTATTGGTACTTATCCACACCTTTTCAACTTAAATTTTCCTGTTGAACTCGAAATAATTAACTTTATTTCGACATCCTCGGGACTCTCCGTCGGATGAGCTCACTTCAGGTTCTATACATGGATTGTGGTACGGACATTATAAACCATATTTAGAAACCCTATAAAACAATTATTTGATGCGGAGAAATGGTATGAAAAACGTAATTAAGTTCACGCTCGCACAAATCGAAGAGCTTAAACGAATTATAGAGGAGTCGGGAACAAACGATGCGCTTGACTTCATTGACCAACATTTAGAAGCTCAGGGGTATAACAATACCGTAAATCGCAAAGTTGGTAACAATTTATTCTACGTTCGTTTTACTACCGTAAAAGCTCCCAATTATATCAGCTTAGCATTTCGTAGCGGAGTATCAGTAAGAGAGGTGTTAGAGGAGATACAAAAAATTTGCATCTTCGACCTTTCCGCTGGGAACATAACCTTGAATGGCGAATGTTTCACTGAGCAAATGAGAGCTATGAAAATCGAAGAGTTATGGAAGCACTTCTACGAATGCGATGTTTCTCCTCTTGAACCAATAACTCCTTATCTGAGTTTTGTATGGGACAAGAAGTAAATCATCAACGGTGCCACGAAGCCTCAATTAAATGCGGAGTATGTAGTTGAAGAAAGCACCCCCGCAATACTTTGAGGAGCCGAAGCAGCAGTGGTAAATGGAGTTAGATGAACAGCCGTTAAGAGTGATGTGAAGCGATACTGGGCGATACTCGCCCCGGGCGTAATTCGCTCGTTGAATGTTTACGGGTTACGCTTCCCCGAAATGCGTTCCCCCTTCCCATCTCCCCTCTGGGAACGCTCCTTGAAGCCCGTCAATGACGACTCGGAAAGACGAGAGGATGACCAAGGCAAAGTTAGGTTGCATCTTACCTTGGGAAACAACCAGAATGACGCGCTTCCCTAATGTTTAAGGCACATACAGCAATTTCTTATGAAATAAACAACATATTCTTACAATCTTGCGCCCCTTTGTGGCAATCTTCGTTTGCCGCCGCGCAACCAGCGCCGTTCCCATTGGCGCCCTTATCTTCACCTTGTGCCTTGTATCTTCCCGAGATTACTTTCGTTCTTTCCAAGCGACACGGACGGGGATCGCTTACAGCAATCTACATATAAAGAAATTTGAAAAGCTTATATTTTTTCAACCCTCCCACGAAAGTAATCTCTTATTCCCCGTCACCCTTTGGGGGGTATAGCTCAGCGGTAGAGCACGTATTGTTAGCCGAGTCATCGGCTACTACAGCAATATTCTTTAGCATTTCGGAGCTCGGTGTCGCAGGTTCGAGTCCTGCTGCCCCCATCATATCGAGAGTGTAGCTCAGTTGGATAGAGCACGTAATTAACGAGGTTTGTAAAAGCCTTATACTGCAAGGTTATTTTGAGCTGTTAACTCCGTGGTCGCAGGTTCGAGTCCTGCCACTCTCGCCTCTACAATAATAATTATAAAGGAGATTTTTGTATGAGCATCAATCTTAAAGCGGCAAAGAAAGAGTTGCGTGAAATCAAAGCTCGTGCTGATGCACTGGAAAAGCTTATCGAGAACGCTAAAAGAGAACCCAGAGAGCTGCCGTATGATATCGACACGCTGATCGAGGGCATTCAGGACGGAAGCCTCTGTTCTGAAATTATGGTAGGCGACTACCTCAAATTCGAACTTAGAACAGGAGAGGAAGTAAAGCTTATCGTAATCGGTGAGAATCACGATATCACGACTACAGGCAAACCCACGAAGTTCACCTTTGGTATCTTCGGTATGGAGATGTGGTTCCCGATGAACTCCACAAACACCAACGAAACAAGTTGGGAAGATTGCTTGATGCGTACAAGATATCTTCCTCGCATTTTCACCCTTCTCCCTGAGTCTTTGCAGGTTGCCATCACTCCCGTCAAGAAGAACACTTCTAAGGGTGGTGGTAGTTCCAAAATCAAATACACAGAGGACAAGCTTTTCCTCTTCTCTGAGGTAGAGCTTTCGGGTAAGCCGAGCTATTCTTACGACGGCGAAGGCGAGCAGTATGAGTTCTTTAAGGACTGCACCGAAAAACTGTTTAAGGAATGGAGCTTTTTGCGTTCCCCTTACCGTGGTTCCAGTAACTCCTTCTGCTGCGTGTATGGCGGTGCCTTCAATTACTTCTCCGCCAGCAATCCCTCCGCTGTCGCCTTCGGCTTTAGTATCTAATCTTTCATCGTAAAAAATCTTGTGCCATACTTTTGTGGCACAAGATAAAATGGGCGAGTCGGATAGAGGCAATTCCGGCGGGCTGTAAACCCGTTGCCATTTGGCTCCGCAGGTTCGAGTCCTGCCTCGCCCACCACTCTATTGGGAAGTAGTCAAGCGGCTAAAGACAGCGGAACCATTATGTTGGTCTTGGTTAAGACCACAACTGCAATGTACGGACTGAAAATCCGCCACATTATGTTACGTTGGTTCGAATCCAACCTTCCCAACCATTAAGGCACTCACAGCAATATTAACAAAGGAAAATTTAGGGAATTTTTATCTTGCAATGTGCCTTGCTCTTACAACCCTCTAAGACGCTTACAGCAAATTTCAAAAGCTCAGACGGTTAATCTGAATACTTCTGCGTCTTGGGGACATCCATTCAAACAAAAATAAGAAAGAAAGAGGGTTAAAACAATGAGTTTTATGGATGCAATGAAGAATGAAATGCTCGAAAATTTCAACGAGTCCGTCACCGAGAACGGCGCGGTAGGATACCGCACGACAGGCAAAGCTCTACTTGACATCAACTTTGCGGTCGCATCTCTCCGTTCTGCAAACGAAGGTGAAATCGTCCGTCGTTTTCAGGCAGCATTTCTCGAAAACAAAGTTCTGGCTATGAAGTGGCTCTTCTTCGCCAGAGATGTGCGCGGTGGTCTTGGCGAGCGTAGGCTCTTCAGAACCGCAATGAAATACATAGCCAAGTATGAGCCCGAGATGGCTCGTAAGGTTGTCGGACTTATTCCGGAATACGGAAGATATGATGACCTTTGGTTGCTCCTTGACGACAACGAACTTCGTCCCTATGTTGTTGAGTTTGTAAGTCAGCAACTCACCGAAGATGTTGCGAACAGTCGCAACAGAAAGCCTATTTCCCTTCTCGGCAAATGGATGCCGTCCGCAAATGCTTCCTCCGCTACTACCAAGAGATATGCAAAGATCTTACGCAATGCTCTTGAGATGAAGGAAAGCGAATACCGTAGAACCCTCAGCGCACTCCGTAGATATACGGACGTCGTCGAGGTTAAGATGTCTGCTAAGATGTGGAGCGAAATCGATTACGAAGCAGTTCCCTCTCGTGCAAATCTTATTTACAACGGCGCATTCCTCAGAAACGACGAGGAACGCAGAAGAGCATTCCTTGCAAGCCTTGAAAAGGGTGAAGCACGCATCAATGCTTCTACACTCTTCCCTTACGACATCGTACACCAGTACTGCAGTGGCGGTTATGGTAGAACCCCAAAGAGTTATGACGCAACAATCGAAGCTCTTTGGAAGAACCTCCCCGACCTTGTTCAGGGATGCGGTAATACGATCGTTGTTGCCGACGGTTCTGGCTCGATGATGTCGAGAGTAGGTAGCTCGGGAGTGACTGCTCTTGAAGTTGCAAATTCTTTGGCAATCTACTTTGCAGAGCGTTCTTCTGGCGAGTTCAAGAACAAGTACATCACCTTCTCCTCACGCCCTCAGCTCGTTGATTTCAGTCGTGGACAGAGTTTGCGCGACAAGATTTCTATCGCTCTTGGACACAGCGAGATTTCTAACACCAATATTGAGGCGGTATTCGACCTCATTTTGAACACTGCGATTCGTAACAATATGCGCCAAGAGGATATTCCTGCGAACATCCTTATCATCTCCGATATGGAGTTTGACTGTGCAACTACCGGTCGCATTGGTGCAAATCTCTTTAAAACTATCGAAGCCAAGTACAGAGGATATGGATATAAGCTCCCTCGCCTCGTGTTCTGGAACGTAAACTCCAGAACGAACACCATCCCCGTTCGTGAAAACGATATGGGAGTTGCTCTCGTAAGCGGTTTCTCCGTAAACATCTGTAAGATGGTTATGAGTGGCAAGACAGATCCGTTCGAGTGTCTGCTTGAGACGCTCAACACACCCAGATATCAGCCCGTCGAAGATGCGCTGAAATAAAGAAAGAGAGGAAACTTCAAAAATGAAGAAAAGAATTCTTTGCACCGTCCTTGTTGCTATGATGCTTCTCGCATCCGTTCTCTGCTTCGCAAGTTGCGATATGGAAACGCCTGTCGCTGGAAGTCAGCAGGACGTGAACAACACCATCAATGCTGCGAATAATATCCAGCACAATCAGCCCACCCCCACAGATATCTCGTACTCACTCGAAAGATACAATCTGATCCGTAGAGCGTATTGGGTAAATGGTCA
>JAZURO010000092.1:0-1963 GCA_045606265.1 Eubacteriales bacterium | reverse complement strand
GGCAATGGAGTTAGATTAGTTATGCAAATATACGGTATAAATCGGCGAACAGTATTGCAAAGGGCAGACTTGCGCACCGCTGTGCGAGAGTCTGTTTTTATTTTGATAAAGTCTCTTGTAATGCTGCCGAGATTGTGCTATAATATATAAGCAAACTTTTATTTAGCAGAAAGGAAAATTGCAAATATGGCTATGAAAGTAAGTTACAACAAGCTCTGGAAGTTACTCGTTGACAAGAAAATGAGCAAAGCGGATCTTAGAAGAACGGCTGAAATTGCACCTAATACGCTGACCAAGATGCGTAAGGACGAGCCGGTGTCTATCGATGTTCTGCTTCGCATTTGTGATAAATTGGATTGTAACATCGGAGATATGATGGACGTCGAAAAAGAGGCGTAAAAGGAGATGTTCGTATGTGGAACATAATTAGTATCTTAATTTTAATTATAGAGGCTGTGTTATTACTCGCCTTTGTCGTTGGAAGGTTTCAAAAAAGAAGGTTAAATGAAACGGCGCTGTTTATCGGTGTTCTTATCGTGGTGAACTATTCTCTACACCTTGTTCCGTTTCTCTACGGTGTCTTGGAACTTGGGCAAGAGTCTAATGTCATCTTGGGTATGCTTGATTGCTTAGGTGCAACCATCAAATTGTTTGTTGGTGAAGCTAATGTAGAAGCTGTCTCCGGTTTTGCAGAGGCTTTCCCTCACTTTTCTGTTGCCTATACGTTAGGTGTTGTTATTGCTCTGCTCACTACCATCAGCACGGCGATTGAAGCGTTCAGAAACTCTATCACAAATGGGTTCAGATTAGCAAAGGCTTTGAAGAAAGACAGTTGTGATATTGTCGTTGGCAACAGCGCTAAGGCGCTTCACTATGCCAAGACCTGCAATGCGGTATTGTTGCTTGATGATGGTGTAGAAAAGGAAATGGTTAAAGAGCTGATCGAAGACGGGTATGCTGTTTTACGCAAAAGCTTCACCGTGCAACTGCTTGCCAGTCGCCAACTCAATGCGACAACACGATATAACATTGTCTGCACCGAAGCAGAAAAAGCGCTGGACTATATCGACAACTTTATTGCATACAAAAAGGCTGAAACAAGCGCAAAAAACATATATTTATATGTAGAGCTTGAGGGCGAAAAAGCAGAAACCGTTCGCCGTGAGATTATTGAAAAGAACGAAATGGAAGCCTTTATCGATACCTTCAGTACAAGCGAGCTTCTTGCCAGAACCTTTACCCACGCAAATCCCGTTACCAAGCATCTGCCAAAAGAATACATTGAGGATGCCGCCATTAAGACCGGCACCGAAATTAGCGTGTTTATGCTTGGGTTTGGCACTCTTGGTCAGGAAGTATATCGTCAGTCAGTACTGAATAATCAGTTGGTTACCTTTGATGGCGAATACAAGGTGCTTCCGATCAACTACTATCTGTGCGACGCGAATATTGATGCTACCGAATGGAATATCGGCGGTTTGCCGGAAGCTCTCGGCGAACTGAACGCAGCGGAATATTTCCCCCTTCCCGAACTGCCTTTCAAAACAACTGTTATTGATAGAACTCCTGCTTCCCGCGAGGTACTGACTGCTATTAAAAAGCAGGTGCAAAAGGATAATAGCTATGCGCTGATTATCATTGATACCGATGAGGATTGCCGCAATATTGAAATCGGCGCCAAACTGAAAACGATGTTGTTTGGTATTGAGAACTATCACATCTTCGTGCGCAGCGAAGCCGCTTATACCGAAGACGACGAACTTGTTACCTACTTTGGTAATAGCGAAGATGTGTTTAACCACGATGTGATTGTGAACGATAGTTTGTCAGCAATGGCGAAGAAGCTCAATGAAGTCTATACCGCACAGTATGCTGGTGCAGAAGAAAGAAATCGTCCCGACTTTGCTCAGTACATACAGGAAAAAGCCGAGAAGGATTGGAACGGTCTTGACTATTTCACCCT
>JAZURO010000091.1:0-5820 GCA_045606265.1 Eubacteriales bacterium | reverse complement strand
CCAAGCAAGAAGCATCGCCCTTGCCATAGACTTGACCTGCTCAAGAACGATCTTTAATTCGCCCTCAATTTTTGCAAGGTATTCTGTGTCAGTAGATTTTATACCATCGACTAAATGCTTAACGGCCTCTACCACTTCGCCGCTAACCTTTTCGCCCTTGAAGGAATCCAAGAATTCGGCAAGGTTGTTGTACTCTTTCTTTAAGGCGGCAAGTTCTTTCTTGGAAGCGTTCAATTTAATATGCTTTCTGATAAACACACCGGCCACGGTAATACCAATTGCTAACAATATTATAATAATGATAATAATAGACTCGCTGATTTTACCGCCAAAGAGGTCGTAAATCTTTTGCGTTAAAGCATTAACGTCGTTTTCAGTAAGACCGGTATACTCCTTGGCTTTTTCCAGAAGTATTTGCGCAAGTTTGTCAAGATCTTCGTCACTCAAGATGGGAGCCGACTCGGTGGTAGGCTCTTCAGGGATCTCTTCAACGGGATCTTCAATGGTAACGTCGGGGTTTTCGCCCGGCAGTTCTTCCGCAAAAGCAACTACCGATGAGGTAAAGGCAAACGCCATAACTAAAGCGATCAATAAGATTAATAATTTTTTCATTGTGTACTCCTTATAAAATATCAAATAAATAGTTTTTAATGTGTGCCAAATCCGCTTCAGCTTTACCGAGGCGTTCTCTTACATCTACAAGTTCGGGAATAAGCTCAAAATCGCCGTTGATCTCTCTTACCACGATAGGCTCAAGATACCAAGTTTTGGTTTCCTTACCAAGCATAATAAGGTCGACCTTAATTTCAATCTTGCAAGCCCTGTCGCAAAACTCGGTAATGTCAACTTTTTGGTTGGTGACCACAAGTTTTTTCTGCTTAAATCCATTTTTAATTGTGACGGTAACCTTCCCCAAGTCATAAACGGATGACTCAAGAGCAATAATCCTCTTGCCTTTTTCTTCTGCTATTAAGGTTTCAGGCATCCGCACCAAGCGATTTTCGCCCAATACTAATTTAGTTTCCATATTCTTACTCCTAATTTAAAATCAAGGTTTTGCCGACAACCGCAACTGCCACCTTTAGCGACTCAAGCCACTCGGCTTCAGTCCCTTCAAAGCCGTTCTTTTTGGCAACCTCGTATGCGCTATCGCCGTCAAACTCGCCGTTTGCAAGTTTATTTTCCGTTGTGCTGATAAGGGTCTGCGCATTGTTAATAGTTTGGTTTAAAATTTCAAAGCTATCACTTGCGATGACGTTGGATGCAAATTCGTGCAATAACGTGGCGTGTACTGTTATAGATAAATGCGGCGTGTATAATGCTTCGTTGCTTCCCTCGGCGTAGATGCCAAGTTCGCACTCGCTAACACCAACCTCTGCCGTGGATGCGTTTGGCAAGGTTAATTCTACAACGTTATTCTTGCACTCGGTTGAGGCGTAAACAACGGCACCGCTCTCGGTAATTTGCTGGAAAGTGGCGTAGCCGCCCTCGCCAATTACATAAGGCTTGCCGCCGTCTAACAAGGCAATGGCAAGTTTACAAGCCGTGTTGCCCTGTCCTACGTTGATGTTAAGCGGCTTGTCATACCTTTGTAAATCAATAGTTATTCTTAATATTGAAGGATTCATAACACACTCCTTGATGTTCGTTAATTCAATTGTACTATATAGTTTTTTTGTTTTCTACACCCACACGAAAAAAAAGCAAGAGAATTTTTTCCCTTGCTTTAATTTGCGTTTAATACCAACACGAAAGTAGTTTTCGCTTTTGGGCAGGGGTAAGGTCAAGACTATAAATGTATTCTTTTACCTTCTTTTCCTTGCTCCCTATAATATATGACCCATTGGCTTTTTTGTCCGCCGTGGTATTGTTGTAGAATTGCCAAGCATCGTAGAACACTTGCGGCGAAATTCCGTAAGGCGCACATTGCTTGTTATACTTAACGTATGCGGCTTCGGTTAAATCGTCCAAGTTATTGTCGATTCTAAATTGCCAAAACTCTACTCTTTGCTTTGCATCCACCTTGTTTAATCCACCATAGTTAAACAGGTAGCTAATGGCATCTTGGTCGTTAATTTCGCCATCCGTATACCATTTTTTAATACCGTTTCTTACCTGCGAGAGAATATCTGCCTCGCTTGCGCCGTGTTGCATAAGGCTTTCAACGGCTTCTTTAAAGCCTTTGCCGCTTTTAACCGCCTTGTGCAAAGCATCATACTTGCCTTCCTTTTGGATATAATAGTAGGCTTCGTTTTCGTCCATCCCTTGTTCGACAAGTAAATCAATGGCTTCTTCACGAGAGAGATAGCCGTCCCAATAGGCGTACTTAATACTTGCCTTTGGGCCTGCATCATAGTCTTTAACCTTATATGAGGGAGCAAACGCACCTACCGTGTTATTCCAAACCGTGATAACCTCTCTTGTTGCGTTGGCAATCGGCAAGCCTGTAATCCCGGATATAGCCTGAAGACTTTTATAAATGGCGGCATACAGCGTATAATTGGAGTCCTTATCTACAAGAATTTCAGCGGCTTTTACTGCGTAATCAAGCCATTGCATATAGACTGTGGATGGAGTAAAACCATAGATACCTGAATCAGGGAAGACCTTACCAATTACGGCCTTTGCACCTTGCACAAACATAGAGCCGATAGGCACTTTTGACACAGGGTTAATTTCGCTTAAAAGGTTGCCGATAAAGGCCTCGCCAAATTTTTCAAAGTAGTTTTGGTAATCATCGTCATCCCTGAATGCATCCATAATTGCCTGTGCGGCGGCGTTAACACCTGAGGATAACGCAAAGACAAGAGCAATGCGCAAAATGCCTTTTTTGTGCTTTTGCCAAGCCTTTTGTTTACCCATATTGCGAGAGTCTCTTGCGTAAGATTCGGCGGCGTTTACAAGCATAGATGCGGCGGTAACAGGCTCTGACATAAATGAGCTTGTTACCCTTGCAAAGAAGCCTTTACTGCGCATATACTCGGTCTTGGTCAAGACACTATCTACTACTTGCGTTTTATAAATAACATCCTCAAACAAGTCCGTGACGGCCTTCCAATACATTTCTTCTGTTGGTGTAAAAAGGTCTTGTCTTTTAACCTCTTCCTTGCAGGCATTCCAGATGGCCGCCCAAGTAATTTCGTCCGCCCATTCGGCAGGCTTAAGGCCTACACCGGTTATCTTATCACCAATGGATTCGTTGCGCTTAATAATAGTTTCCATTCCGTTGGAAATGTTAACATCATAGAAGCCCATCTTCTTCCAAGCCGCAATACCGCTGTGCTTTTGCATCTCGGCAATGTTGCGTTTGATGATGCTTGGCTTGAGGCTCAAACCCTTGATAATCGACTTATAGGGCAAGATTTGACCTGCTCTCATTATCGCCGTTGGCTGTTGAATAACCACTCTTAAGTTAAAAGCAACCATAGCTCGGTTATAGGTTTTAAGGGCTTTAAGACCAATGCTGTCAAATGGTGCGCCATTGACGGAGGCCCCGTTAAGGTCTTTTAAAAGGTTTACAATGAAGAATACGGCATAACCTGATTTTTGGCTACCGCTATCGTCCTTTGGTTTGCCAAACACCCTTGTTAATTGGTCACGAAGGTTTTCAACATCGGTTTCGCCTCTGAAATTTAACCACCTAACGGCATCTAAAACAGGCAATGCAAGCGCATTGTACTGCGCCATTTCAGACATATGCTTGGTAAAGACATCGAAGATATCGTAAACCATTACTTGCTGATTGGCGTTGGGATTGGTCGCTTTGGTAAAGCCAAAGTTAAGCATCCTGTAAAGGCCCGTACCCTCCTCTTTTTCTACCGTCTGATCTAAGGTGGTGCTTACAACGGAAATAGGATAATATCCCTTCTCGCCAAACAACTCCTCGCCAAAACGGATTAAGGAAACGGTGTTGCCCCACTTACTGCCTTGTTCTTCCATATACTTTTGCATTGCGGTGGCAACCTCTAAAGCCCTCGGCTCATTCTTAAGAGCTTTGCGGAAAGCATCGATGTCCGCAGGCTCAAGCTTGTAGCCCAAGCCTTGGTTGACCTTGGCTTTTTCCAAAGCCTTGTTTTTAGAGATCCTGATACCGCCAACAAGCATA
Organism: Eubacteriales bacterium; assembly: GCA_045606265.1. Taxonomy (GTDB): domain Bacteria; phylum Bacillota; class Clostridia; order Oscillospirales; family CAG-272; genus RGIG4608. The sequence continues at coordinate 1,715 of JAZURO010000091.1, read as the reverse complement.
TGATCAAGCGCACGTTGTCTGCCTATTAAGCAATTAATACCCATAAGCTGAGCGACAGTCAACTTTACAACCTTGCCGCTTTTAAGGGTAACTTCAACAACCTTTTCAGCCCACTCTTTAACCTCTTTGCCTGTAAAGGTTTTTTCGGCAAAGTCGGCGATTTCTTTGCTGTTGAAGGCGTGCTTTGACATACCTTGTCTTAAGCCGTCCCAAATAGCCATACCGCCTTTGCCAAATCTTTCAAAGGCGTATGCCGGCCGCATATTTTTCCACGCAAGGAAATTCTCGACCGTGTTTCCGCCGTGAGATACCTGCTTGGATAATTCTGCGACAGTTTCTTCAGCCGCTTCGGTAACCATTTCAAAGGCCGTACTGCTATGCATTACGTTAAAATTCTTAATCAACTGCTTAAGGTTTCTAATAATGCTTGATAAGGCTTTAATTTCTTCAAGAGTAAGGTTGTTAATGGGGTTATCCACATTGGTCTGGTCAATTATCTTTTTGACCTCGGCAATATGATCTTCAAGCCTTTCGACAAAATCAGGCGGAAGGTCAACGTACCCTGAATACCTTTCGGCGTTGTTGATATCATACTTGGGATCGCTTAAGCCTCTTTTAAGGTCTTCAAGACGGTCAAGGTAGGTTTCATCGGCTTTTGTAAAGCCACGGCCACCTAATTGCTTTTTGCTTGAAAAGTCTAAAGCATCAAGGAATCCTACGACCATCTTTTTAAGCGCATCGGGAACGTGCTTTTTAATGTCTTTTGCACTTGGCTTTTCAATCCACCCAATAATCTCGTCACGGTCTTCAAAAATGCGGTCGTGGTATTTTTTAATTTCCGCACTATTAAGTCGGCGATCTCTATATCGGGCAAAGATTTCTTTGGCGTGCTGACGGTCAAATCTCTCAACCACCCTTCTTGCCTTGGTCAATACGCCGTCCATTACCTTGCTTGTTTCGGCCTTGAACAAGGATTCTTTGGCGTTTTCAATCTTTTGGTTAAGGCTTTCAAGGGTTTCCCTTAATTCGGCCGCCAACTGTCTGTCGCCGTTACGACCAAACTGATTTTCAACGTACATTTGACCTTTTTCTTGCCTTTCGGCTTCAAGCTTTTCAAGGGCAGTAAGGCGTTTTTTAAAGATATTTAAAGCGGAGATCTCGGCCTTGTTGAGCTTTGTGACATCCATTTCTTCGGTGGCCAACTCAAGCACTTCTCGGTTGGATAGCCTGTTGCGTTTTTGGTATTGGGTATCGTCGTTTATTACCTCTTTAGTAATACGGTTATAAACCTTTTCAAGCTTTGGAGCTAAAGTGTTGGCCTTTTCGGTTTTAACTTCGACATACTCTTTTAGCAAGTCCATCATAAAGGCTAAGTCAAACTCAGGCCTTACAGTGTTTTGCGGAAGGATGTTTCCGTCTTTGTCGAACATTTTAAAGTCTAACAAAAGCTTGTGGTAGCCTTCACGATAGGCGTAATTGCCGTTTTCGTCCTTGTTTAAAAACTGCCAAAATCTTGGTTTAAGGCTTCTTTCCTTACACACCTCAAGATATTTGTTGACAAATTCAACCTTGTTGGTAATTGGCTTGCCTTCCTTTTCGGCGGCGTTTAAAACATCCTTATAAATGTTGATTTGTTCTTTGGCCGTTGTGCCGGTTTCAAGGTCTTTGTCGGTTTGCGAATCCTTGTAGTTATTCCAAGTGGACAGCTTTTTGAT
>JAZURO010000090.1:0-7848 GCA_045606265.1 Eubacteriales bacterium | reverse complement strand
AGAAACAATATTAATATAATAATCGCATATAACCTTAAAAGGGTTCCGCACCTCCGAAGATGGTGCGGAACCCTTTTAAAAGGTTATATTTAAAATATAACGATCATGCAGGAACAAGAGAAAACAACGATATTAAAAAGGTAAGACAAGCAATAACCATTAATATTAAATCAGCTAAACCGCCAAAACCATAAACAACAACTAACCCCAACACCTCACCTAAAATAGCAAGATAGTTGAGTATAAGTCTCAATACAATTAATGCTTTATCAGCAAAACCCGTATTTTCGTTGTCTTTTGATATTTCAGCTTGTAATTCATCAATCTTTAACATTGTATCTTCAATAGCTCCAACAATAGCTTCACTACCATTAATAACAGTATCAAAACTAAAGTTTATTACCTCGCCATTACACAAAACAATAATCCCTCTTAAAGTTTGCGGGCGGTAATTCTCTTTACTTTCGCCGCGTGCAGCTATAAAAGCAGATCCTATAAAAGCAAGACAAATAGTAAATACAGAAACAAACAAAAAGATTTTTTTCATTATACCACCAACTTAATAACAAAAATCAATATGACAAGAGTTATCAAAGAAGCAATAAAACCTGCTACATTAATACCAAGTAATTCAAAATTAAAGATATTGTAAAAAGTCAAGGTCATTCCGTCATAAACAGCGGTTATCAAGTCGTATAATGAACTACTTTCCATTTTGCCAAGACTATAACCAACTTCTTTACCTTTATTAAAGCCAATTTCCTCACCGTCTCTTTTACCGTTATTATATCCTACAGCCTTACCCACTTTTTCGCCTTCTTTAAAGCCGTTATCATATCCTATTTGCTTACCTTCATTAACACCCTTACGAAAAGCTATACTATCTGCAACAACGGTAAAAGGCTCATAATATAGGCTCATATATTGAGATTGACCCCATAAATCCAAAGGAAAATTTATAGTTATTTTTTCAATATAGGAGTATTCCAAAATATCATCACAATATAAAAAGTATATACTATCATTTTCCTCGTGGTCAAGGCAAGTAAGTAAATAAGGTGTTTCATCATCAACAACATACATTTTACTAAATGATAAATATGACATTTGTTGCTCTGTCAATGCACCGTCAAATTCTTCTGTCAAACGCAACTGTAATTTGAGATTACGCCACATAAACGGAGTGTTAAAGGTTATATGAAGCTGAACGGAAGACACATTTTGCGTTCCATAGAGCAAATGCTTATTATAATTCACGTCATAGACGGTACTATAAACGTCATTTAAAATAAGTCCCCGAGAAGATGTTACATTAGGATTTACAAACGCCGCAGCTTGTCTAATGCCAATATTTTTAGTAATAACTTGTTGTTTGCCGACGTCGGCATAGCTTACAAGATACTCTATTTGATAATCGGCATTATTAAAAATACCGCCGAGCATATCTTGCAAAGCTTTCAAATATCCGTCATCATATCCGTCGCTATATTTACCGTCGTTTTCGCCAGGAATTATAGGAGTCTCCGTCTCCGTCTCCGTCTCCGTCTCCGTCTCCGTCTCCGTTTCCGTCTCCGTCTCCGTTTCCGTCTCTGTCTCCGTTTCTGTTTCCGTTTCGGTCTCTGTTTCTGTTTCCGTTTCGGTCTCTGTTTCTTCCTCAGGCATTTCAAGGAAAGGGAACTCAGCTACAACTACCTCTTGACCGTACTTGTTAACCGAATTAATAGTTAATACAAAGGTTTTACCTCTATAGTCGGACAAATCCATATCAAGCACATAATATCCGTTACCGGTATAGTCGTTAATATCCATTCCATATCCGTCTATAATCTCCGTCATAGCGGCAGTAATAGTAGGAGATAAGGCAGTATTGGTTATTGTATGCCTATATTCGCCTTCATTGTCAACATTGACTTTATAACTATATTGCGATACACCGCCGTTCATAGCACACCAACCCGAGACTTTAAAGGAATAGTCATCACCTATAACTATGTTGTTTTGGATTGATACAAGAGTGTTTTTTGATACATAGCCAAAAGAAGTCACACTATCCTTTACGGTTACTTTGTTGACCGCTACGGCGTAATCTGTAGGAGCAGGAGCAACGACGATATTTGCAACCTTGCAAACGTATTCACTATATCCTGCATTAGTAATCGCAGAAAGGACAATGTTAATAGTTTTTCCTGCATATTGAGTTAAATCAATAGGGATAAAATAATGTACCTCGCCATTATCAAAATCGGTTATACCAAGGCTATCAGCGTAATCGGCAACATCAGTTGTTGCAGCCTGTCCAGACCACTCATTAACGGCAGTATATGTAACTCCGTTATATCCGTCCGAGCCCGTAATTATATACTGATATCCCGTTATTCCGTCTTGATACGCGCACCAACCCTTAAGGTAAAGTATATAATCATCATCAATGCTTACTATCGGGTCGGTTGTATAATTGGCTATATCGGTATAATGGTAATTACCGTTAACCGCTATTTGGTCAGTAATCTGTATAAAGCTTTCACTTTTATTCTTAACTCTTTCAAGGTTGACCGCTTTGTAATATGATGTGGCAGAGCTATTATCTCCACCGCTATTTAATGTATTTACCCAACTATCCAAATATCCTATATAATTATAATCAGGATTTTTTGACGGGCTTGTTACAAATAAGGCATAAACATCAACACCTTCGGCGGTTATCATAACCTCAACTTTTTCAGGGCATCCAACAACTTGAATACCACAATAACCATATAGCGCACCGTCGCTCATATTGTAAAAATCGGCAGTTTGTGTCAAATTGTATTCTGTGCCATCAATAGTGTAATAAAAAATTACAGTTGATGAATAATCAATCTGTGAGTTCATTTTATAAACTACATCAATTACTACATCATCAGAACTGACATAACTGCAATCAGGATAAAAAGTATAAATACCGCCGTTGTTTTCTGTGGCAAGAAACTCATACCAATAAGCATATTCTGTCGCCCCTGCATCAATCTGACATATCACACCGACAATAAAAACGACTATGAGCGCAACGGTGATTATATTGACGATTTTCTTTTTTTGTTCGACCGTCAATTTCTTTTTGTTTTTCTTTTCATCATTCATATTTTTTTTTCTCCAATCTATAATTATTTTTCGCTATTAAGCCATTTAATAGCTAATTTAGGCAAGAACACAAGCACAGAGACAAACAAATAGCAAAGGTATATAATAAGGCTATTTGCCATAATGACGCACACAGCAGGGAAATACGCGCCGTCAAAGGCTATTCCAAAGGTATTTATGCACTCACCTATTTTCTCACTTAATTCTGTTGATATAGCAAATCTCTGCACCAACTCTGTAAAATCTCCTGAGGAATAAAACGTGCCATTTCTTAAACAAATAGCCGTTGTGATGATAAGAGGGAACAGACAGAGCAATATAAGCACTATATCAATAAAGACTTTAAATTTTCTTTTCGTCATTGTTTACTACCTCATAATATTTTTTGTTTTTCTTGAAAGTGAGAATTTTTCGCGCTTTCAAGTCTTTTGTTTTAACTACCGTTTTTTCAACGGGTAAATCATCCGTCAAAGCACTATAACAATAGCAATCAAAATATTTCCATGTACTCGTTGGTACTATGACAGTTTTCATTGTTTCCTCGACATCTTCGTTAAAATCATTACTTGTGTTATCCATGAACACTAATTCACGGACTTTCAGAATAAGGAAAAAGGGAACTTTCAATTTTGAATGTATGTAAAAATAGCTTGACAAATTTCTCTTAATACCGTAATGCAAATCCATTACCGATTGAGTATCAAATATAATGCTACCGCCCTTTGTTTCGTGACCTATAAGCTTAACAAGGAGAGAGAGATTCTCGTTCAAATCGTCGTCTTTAAAGTCCATAGAGCCAGCAATCAAACTTGCTTCACAAGCATATATTACAGAGCCATACACAAACCTCTTGCGACGATAAATTAGATCTTCGGTAAGAGGTACAAAGGGAATAGACAAGGGAACGTTAGAATAAATCAAAGGCATATCACGTTTTGTTTTATCCTTTTTAAACAGTCGGAATATGTAATTATACAGTTTGGTTTTAAAACAGTTCCGTTTCCACAGTTTATAGGTCAATCTGACCGACATTGTTGATTTTCCTGTTTTAACTCCACCTGTAACAAGTATTACGTTTCCGCATTTAGGTATTTTTAATTTCCAAGCGCACCATATCACAAGGACAAGCGCAGCTATTAGAATTATATATATTATTTAAATCACTCCTATTCTTTATAAAAAATGAGCGGTGATAAGTTAGCCCTATCACCGCTATGTATATTAGAGATTAGCACCGCCGAGAGAAGTAATCCAATTAACTACAAGGCGAGAGAGACCAACCGCAAGTCCGATACCTGCAAAGATAACGACCACTCCGCCGAATATGGATATACCTTCTACCGCACCTGTCTCACTGACCTCAAGGAAAATGTTTGTGACAAGATTTTTAAGACCGCCACCAATACCCGTAGCCATAGAAGTGAGACCGCTCGTCAGCAATTCGATAATCTGACCAAGTACAGCATTAAGACCTTCCATTCGTTTACCTCCTATTTAGATTTCCTTGTCGGGAGGCTCGTCTATTTCATTTACGATTTCTTCACCCGACATCTTTTTATTTCCTAAATCCACCAAGTACCGCGCGTACTCCTCGAAGGACATAGTTTCCTTTTCTTTTGATTTATCGTACTGATTTAACAGTGTTTCGACTATCTGACCAAACATTGCATTAGCGAATTTTTCTTTCATTGTAGGTTTTTTAACGTTCGCTTTCATTGTTTTTTACCTCAATTCCGTAATAATCAAGCACGTCAACGATTTCTTCACGTGCAATCTGTCTTGTTTCCGCTATTTGCTTTTTATACCGTTCTTTTTCCTTTATCTTATCAATCTCGCCAACAAGGATAAAGCAAAGAATAGTAACAAAGATTAAAGCAATAATGCAAAAACCGACTGCCGCGGCTAATGATTCAACTGTCATATCACACCGCCTTACTTGCCAAGTCCCGCAATGTACTCAAACAACTTACGATCAGAAACATCAAATTTGAACTTGAATTCTTCACCACCGATAATAAGTCGGTAAGAGTTATAATTGATAACCTCACCTGTAGCACGGTTTGTAAAGCTTTCCGCGGTAACGACTACCTTTGCTTCACCCTCAAATACGATATTCTTGTTATTTTCAGCCATTTTTTTCTTACCTCTCTTTTAATTATTTTCTTTGTTTTGTAAATAAAGCTGATATTGATTTTTTTCCGCTATAACAAAATCTAATGATTGGTTATAACTTAAATGGGCTTCTTGTTGCAAGAAGTTAAGGACAATATAAAAATTGTCAATTAGTTGTTTTGGCAATTCGGATTGATTTAGCATTATATTAACCATATTAGTCGCGTCATTCGGTTTTATATATCGTTCACGTTCTACCGCACGAGCAACCGCAATGTATTTATTACGGTTTATGACCCATTCGCGACCGTAACGAGTAACCAAATCACGCTCGGACACATCTGCTAATATATCATCAACAATAGCCAAAGCATAATTTTTTGATGAACAATTCAAACCTTGTGTTAATTCAAGCTTATGCCAATAAGCATAATTATCAGTCATTCGCTCAATTTCTTCATATTGCGCTTTATCAATATCGTCTTTGTGTATAAGATAACGGTATTGAGAAACCATATCAAAACAAGGTTGAACCAATGTATTTTGAGCATCTTGCTCAAGGTTTTTATATACCTCTTGCGAATATCTATCAAATATTTTCCTAACACCACTTGACGATTTCGCATCAAACGTGTATAATAATATATGTGTATGTATCGGTTTTGCAGAGCCATCAACATTCACATCTCTATCGTGAGTGCATAATGCCCAATGTTGCACCCAAGGAGCAGACCTTAAAAAGGAAATAATAGCATTAATATCTATGTAGGTAGTAATGCAAAATTTACGCGACCTTTTTTCTTTGCTCTCCTTTGAAATCGGTAAACTTTCCGTTATGATTTTACCGTCTTCCATTTTTTCAATTGTTTTTGCTTTTTTCTTTGACATTCCCACAACTCCTAATTGTATTTAAAGAGCAGGGAACAAAGCTAAACGAAACCACTTGTATATATCATATAGATCACCTCAACCACAGACACATCAAATGTCCGTTTTTCTGTTTACGGTACACCGCAATAATGTCTTCATATCTATTTTTTAAATCAAGCAATCGAGCCTTAAAGCAATCATCATTTAAGACCGTCACTTGATATATACCGCTCGGTAATTCTACAAGGTCATTGCATTTAATAACAAAGCGCTTTTCAAATTGTTGTTTTGGTGTTAGTTTAATCATTGTCTTTACCGAACCATTTCTTCCAATTTGTCATATAATGCTTTTCTACAGAATAACTCTCCACAATAGGTATTTTGTAAAATGAGCAGTATTTTGAATGAACACTACCAAAATCCCTTATACAATCGGTATGTATTTCAATACAATCATCTTTTAAAACAAAATACTCGCACTCATAGTCAACACCGTCGACCGTCAAAGTATAACTCACATCATATTGAGCAAATAAAAGCGGAACTATAACAAGAGCAATTAAAATAGCTATTATAAAAATAATTGTATGACCACCTTCTGCAAACCAATCAAGGAACTTTTCAACTTTTGTCATTACCAACACCCCAAGATTCTTCACTTTGAGTATTGAGCCAAGCAAGCCATTCACTATCCTCAGCCTGTTTACTCTTTAACGACAGATATTCTTTATATATCCATTCGCGTTTCTTCAACTCCGCTTCGCGCTTTTCCATTCGCTTTTTAATGCAATCTTTTACTTGTTGTAATGTTGCACCTTTTGAATGAATAAGGGTATTCTTTTTGTAACGGACTTTCATAACATTACCTCGTTATTAAATTATAATATAAATGTACACCGTTATTTATGTACATTTATATTATACATAATTATCGGTGTATTGTCAATATGCAATATACATAAATTTCAGTGTATCTTTTTATATATTTTATACATAAATATCAGTGTATAGGAGTAAACCAATGTTAAAATACAAGATAGATGTATTAGAAGCCTTAAAAATTGCTGGCTATAGCACATACATATTAAGAAAACAAAATATATTAGGGGAAAGTGCTATACAAAGCTTAAGAGATAACAAAGGCATATCTTGGAGCAGTCTCGAAAAAATATGCGAATTGCTAAACTGTCAACCATCAGACATAATATTATCAATAACAGAGCATCACAACACGCCTGATGAAGCAAACGAGGACAACACAACCGAGCAGTAAAATGCACACAAAAATCGGCTATTTGCAAGATATTTAATATTAATGCAAGATATTAAATGTGCTAAAAATCGCTAAAACCCTTACGCCATAAGGAAAAACCACGATTTGCACAACAATTTCTCGTTTGTGCAAAACAGTTGTGCAAAATAAAAATAACGCGGAAATCCTTATACTACAAAGGAAATCCGCGTTTATTATCTGCACAAAGGCAAAAACCACTTGTGCAATTTATAGCACCTAAAATGAGGGCAAAAGAGAACAACAAAAACCTTATATACTATAAGGAAAATCCCGAATTATACAAAATCAAAATTTTGTATAATTCGGGACACCGAAAAAGCCGTTAATTTTGCCATTAATGGCAGATTTCCAACAGATATTTCTTTTTCGTTGCCTCTCCGCCTCTGATATGCCGTTCCTCTTTGTTTTTCTCAAGAACGCTCTTAACGTCAAGATATAGAGATTTATTTATA
>JAZURO010000089.1:0-3867 GCA_045606265.1 Eubacteriales bacterium | reverse complement strand
CCTTGGCCCACAGAACGACATGGCTACGATCCGACTTGTCAGCTATGAAGCAGATTATGGAATAACAAAAACGTGGATACAGCATTGATGTTTTGGTAATAGACACCGACTGGAGAGCATCGACAAGTAGTGGTCAGGGCTCCGGTGGCATTGGTTATGACATAAATACCTCATTGTTCCCCGATATGGCAGGCTTTCTTGCCGAATGTGAAGAAATGGGCATTGACATTTGCTTCAATGACCACCCGGAACCCGTAAAAGGAACAACTAACGGCTTGGATCAGGCAGAGGTTGAATGTCGCAGTAATAAGCTTACCCTGATATTGTCATTGGGTATTGATTACTGGTGGTACGATAGAAACTGGAGCGTTTCGTTAAATTCTTTTCATCCGGATATAAGCGCTTATGCATTCGGTATGTATGCTTACCAGTGGGTTACGGCTGAATATCGCGATAGCGTTGTTGATTGGGATGAATTTGCAGAAAGATCATTGATTATGGCGAATGTTGACGGCGTTTTGCACGGCAAATGGTATTATGCATCCGATCTTTCAGCACATAGATATTCAATTCAATGGACAGGTGATATTGGAGCTGACTCAGACGCTTTGGCACAAGAAATTTACACTGCGGTATTTGGCGGCGCAGAGGTAGGATTGCCCTATATGTCAAGTGATATAGGCGGTCATAGCCAGCCCGTTACCGATGAAATGTATGCAAGATGGATTCAGTACGGTGCATTATCAACGATATGTCGTGTGCATTGTACAAACGAGAAATATATTCACCAAGAAGGAAGAATGCCTTGGTTGTTTGGTGAAACCGCAGAAGAAGTTGCTCATACTTATTTAGATATGAGATATCGTTTGCTTCCTTTGTACTATTCTTTATCAAGAGAAAATTACGATACCGGTTTGCCGATTATGCAAAGACTTGACATTCAGTATCCTGAATACGTTGAATCAAGCAGAAATGACGAATATTTATTGGGTGATTATATTTTAGTTGCTCCTATAGATGAAACTGATGCCAAAGTCCCCGATATATTATTCTCTTATAATGATAATGGAAGTTTCGTTCAAGGATTAAAGGCAGAATATTATAACAATAAAAATTGGAGTGGTTCTCCGATATTAACTAAAACAGAAGCTAATATTTTTTATGACTGGGGAACTAAGGGTCCCGGTGGCATAGATCTCGTTGATAACTTCTCAATCAAGTGGACGGGTAATATTACCTTTGGAAACAGAGATGCCGCTTTGACGTTCTTTGCGGATGATGCAATTGAAGTTTATATCGACGGTGTGAAGGTGGTTGACGGATTAAACGTTTATGACACCCTTCTTTCAACGCCCGTATATAAAGCCAATTCTACTCATACTATTGAAGTCAGATATGCAGAATACAGCTATAACGCTCACATATATATGCGCTACATTCAGCAGGGCGATTCAGAGTGCTATAATACAAGAACTGTTTTCATACCCGATGGTACTTGGATTGATGTGTGGAGTGGAGAAAGATTTACAGGACCTGCTACCTACACTGTTACTCACCCGCTTGAAACGTCTCCTATCTTTGTCAGAGAGGGCGCGCTTGTCGCATTAGCTCCTAATATGGTAAACACAAGCGAAAAAGACTGGAGCGAAATGGTTTTGGATGTTTATCCATCCGCAAATTACGATGCTGAAATAACCTTGTATGAAGATGATACAAAGACTGATGCATATAAATACGGTTATTACAGAACAACCGATATATCGATGGATTTTGATTCCAAAAACCAAGCATTACTTATTAACATCGGCGCGGCAAAAGGCGAATTTGAAGGCGAGTTGGCATTTACCAATCGTAAGTGGACAGTCAGATTGCATACTAATCCCGCGTGGGGTTCTGTTACTTCGATAGTTGTAAACGGCAAGGTAGTAGATTTTGATTTTATTTGTCAATCAGGCAGCGGCAAGCCCTTTGCCTTCAGCGGTGCATCTATTGACAGCGACGTATATGAATTCGTGGTTGATGGTCCCATTTACGAGGGATATAAAATCAAGGTGTTCTACGAAAGCTCGGTAGACTCACAGACAAATACATCTTACGAGAAGGTAGAAATTCCGTTTGAATTATCATTTGATGATGCGGGCGACGGCGTTGATTTTAATGATTCAACAATCGATTGGATTGCTTACGGTGAAAATAATAATGATCTCTATACAACAAAAGATGGATTGAATATTTTCTCCAAAACCGTATCATACGATACTCCTTGGTTAGAAAGCGGCAACTTTGTTAAGCTGCTTGGCAACGGCGCTTTCTCATCCACATCATTGAATTCTCAAAAAGACTTCTCTTTTGAAATAAACACCGACGCAGACGCAAAATATTACGTTTTGTATTTGGGTGGATATAAATCCACTGCAAAGGTAACGGTTCGTGATACTGCCGGAAACGTTCAAACCGTTAACTTTGGAAATATTAACGGCGGCTATACCAAACGTGTTATTATCAAGACGACAGGCGTCGAAGGTAAACTTTACGTTACATATTCAATGGTAGCAAGCGAATATACAAAGAAAATTTCTAATAGTCAATATGATATTGTCTGCTACTTGTCGCTTTATGGCGCTACAGCAAGTTCCGAATTGCCCGAGCGCGCAAACCTCAACGATGATAACGTTACAGTTGAATTTGCGGGTAGTGTTGATGCAAGCGGAAGCGCAAATTTGACAGATATTGGCGATCTTGACTGGATGCACTTTGGAAGCAGCGTGGATATTGTACAAAAGAATAATGCTGACATTTTAGATAATGTTGTTTTGGGAGATTCATATAAATTTTATGATTACAAAATGAATATTTCCTATTCTGACGGATTGGAGCAATCAAACAATTCAGTATCTACAAATGGTGTTTGCAGTGGCGATGGCATTACGTTCACCTTGAACGTCAATCCAAGCGTTAAGAATGTTATTTTATACACCGGCGCGTGGAAAGCAACAAATAAAATTGAAGTGTACTCTGCGAATGGAAAATTGTTGGCTCAATCGCAACAGTTCACCGCAGGTACTACGGCAGTAAATAAGGTTGTTACATTCGCTATCGATGCAACGGAAAGTTCAATTATAACAATAAAAGTAATTAATCAGGGAAGTCAAGGAAACGTTTCGTTGGCAGCGGTAGCCGTTAGTAGCTCCGATAAGGTTAATGACGGTGTCGGTGGCGAAATTGTTGAAGGAGCTTTAGTTATTAATCATTTGAATATTGACGGCTCTCTGATTGAAAATGAAACATTTGAAAATTATAATTTCCCCTATACCGTTTATGCTAAAGAGCTTGAAGGATTAGTTCCTTCTCACGATTACGTAATTATTCAAGATGATAAAGCATCGAAGGTAGTTAATATTTATTATTCTGAAGTTGACGTATGGGATGGAATAACTGTAAGCAGCAGCTTAAGCGGCGCGGGTACAGCAAGTAATCCATACCTGATTCAAAGCGGAGCTGATTTAGCGTATGTAGACCGAAATATGACTGCCACAGAAAGCTTTAAGGGTGTATATTTCAAACTAACTAAGAGCATTGATCTTAACGGTCACTCAATGAAGATCGGCGAATATCCTGCTTGGAGTGGAAGAATTATGTTCGCAGGTATATTCGACGGTAATAATTGTTCTGTACGAAATCTTAATATGACCGAATCCGGAATGGGCGGTGGCTTGTTTAGTGTTGTTTCGGGTACAGTTAAAAATCTGACTGTTTACGGTACCGTTAGAGGAAATGACAAAATGGTAGGCGGCATCGTTGGATGGCTATATCAAGGAACGCTTGAAAATTGCTCAAGCTACGTTAACGTAACCTCCACGGGTGCCG
>JAZURO010000088.1:0-18379 GCA_045606265.1 Eubacteriales bacterium | reverse complement strand
GTTTCTTTTGGAGCTTTTCTTTGCGCTTCTGGCCTCAAAGAAAAGCGGCTAAACCCTTTTGATATCAAGATTTGTTAGACGCTTTTTCTTTTGCCACAATAGGCACAAAAGAAAAAGCTATGCAAAAAGAAAATGCCATTTCGCCTACGCGGCGGGCGCCACTACTCGTGGAGAGCCACCTTTGAAAAGGTGGACGAAACAATAGCACGGGGGGTGTGCTAACATCTCTATGACCCCAATTTATCGATTGAAATGTGAATATAAAATTCCAAAACCTTATTGAAAAATAACAAAAAATATAGTATAATGTATATTGACATAATATGTTGAAATTAGAAAATTGATATAGATAGGATAAAAAATGGACAAAATTATTATCAACGAAAAGGCAAAAACCGACCTTTTGACATCTGATTTTTATTACGATCTTCCACAGGAATTAATCGCACAAACACCGCTTGAACCAAGAGATTCTTCACGCCTTATGGTAATCAACCGTGATAGCGGAGAAATCACTCACAAGCACTTTTTTGATATTTGCGATTATCTTCGAGAGGGCGACACACTTGTTATCAACGATTCAAAGGTAATTCCCGCACGCCTTTACGGACACTCCCTGGGCAGAGAAGAGGCGAAAATTGAGCTTTTGCTGCTCAAAAATCACGGACTTGATGTATGGGAAACTCTTGTTAAACCGGGAAAAAGAGCTAAAATCGGTTCAAAGCTCATTTTTGGTGAGGGCGCTTTGCACGGAGAGATTGTAGATATTACCGAAGAGGGCAACAGATATATAAAATTCGATTACGACAGAGAAAAATACTCTAATATTTATGAAATTTTGCATATAATCGGTCTTATGCCACTTCCACCTTACATTACCGAGAAGCTTGAGGATAAGAGCCGTTATCAGACGGTATATGCAAGGGAAGAGGGCTCGGCAGCAGCGCCAACTGCGGGACTGCATTTTACTCCCGAATTGATGCAAAAAATCAGAGATATGGGTGTTGAGATCGTTCCCGTAATGCTCCACGTTGGACTTGGCACGTTCCGTCCCGTAAAGGCGGACAGGATTGATCAGCACGTTATGCACACCGAGCATTTTGCGGTAACAAAGGAAAGTGCTGACATCATCAATGAAAGAAAAGCAAAGGGCGGACGCCTTATCTGCGTTGGTACGACCTCTTGCCGAACCGTTGAAAGCGTGGCTTTGGACGATGGAACGATCCCGTCGGGCGAGGGCGACACGGGAATTTTTATTTACCCCGGCTACAAATTCAAGGCAGTGGATGCACTTATTACGAATTTCCACTTGCCCGAAAGCACACTGCTTATGCTTGTTTCGGCATTTTACGATAAAGAAAAAATGATGAACGCATACCACACTGCAGTTGAAGAAAAATATCGCTTTTTCTCATTCGGTGATGCGATGTTTATTGAATAATTAATTATTCAAATTTTGATTTATCGAGCTGTTTGTTTGCACAAACCAAGCTGTTGTTTTACCCCGCTTTTTCAAAAGCGGGCGCCCGCCGCGCAGGCGAAACGGCATTTTCTTTTTGCAAAGCTTTTTCTTTTGGGCCTTTTTCCTCAAAAGAAAAAGCGTCTAACAAATCTTGATACCAAAAAGGTTTAGCCGCTTTTCTTTGCCATTATAGGCACAAAGAAAAGCTAACAAAAGAAATGCCGAGATGCGCTCGTGCCGCGCGGGCACCACCTTTGAAAAGGTGGACGAAACAATAGCACGGGGTTTGTGCTAACATCTCGGCACCCCCAATTTACCGCATATTCTCAAAAAGGAGAAATGATAAACAAAATGAAATTAAACGAAGTACTAATCATATACACGGGTGGCACTATCGGTATGAAAAAGACCGAGCAGGGTTACC
The DNA here is from genome assembly GCA_045606265.1 of Eubacteriales bacterium. GTDB lineage: Bacteria > Bacillota > Clostridia > Oscillospirales > CAG-272 > RGIG4608. The sequence continues at coordinate 16,493 of JAZURO010000088.1, read as the reverse complement.
GTCCTGCGCCTCGTTTTCTTGACGAGGAGCTTCACAGTATTCCCGATCTGTCCCGCAAGGATTTTCCCACTTGGGAGCTTTATGAGATGAATCCTCTTCTTGACTCGTCAAATATGACGCTTAAAGAATGGAATGAAATTGCTCGTGTTATATATGAAAATTATGAAAAATACAGCGGTTTTGTGGTGCTTCACGGCACGGATACAATGGCATATACTGCTTCTGCCTTGTCCTTTATTTTGCGAGGACTTAATAAGCCCGTAATTCTCACCGGTTCGCAAATTCCGCTTTCCGAGCTTCGAAGCGACGGACGCGATAATCTTATTACGAGTATTTTGATTGCAAGTGAGGGAATTGCAAATGAGGTTTGCCTATATTTTTCGGGCAAGCTGCTTCGTGGCAACCGTGCAATGAAGATGAGTGCAGACGGTCTTGTTGCGTTCAAATCTCCCAATTATCCGCTTCTTGCCGAGGTTGGAATCACAGTCAAATATAATAAAAGCGCACTCCTTTCACACAAAGACGGATCGAAGCTCGAATATTTACCTTTCAAAAATGTGCCAATCGGCGTGTTAAAGATTTTTCCCGGTATTCAGTTTGGACTTTTTGAGGACATTATGACCGAAAAGCTTTCAGGAATCGTTCTTGAAACCTTTGGCTCGGGAAATATCCCCAGTGGAGCTGACGAGCTTTTGCCAATTATCAAAAAAGCTTTTTCTTCCGGCTCGGTAATCACTGTTTGCTCACAGTGTCCGATAGGAACTGTTACGCTTGGCGCATATGAAACAAGCTCCTCTCTTAAAAGTGCAGGAGCTGTCAGTGGCAGAGATATGACTACTGAGGCGGCAGTTGCCAAGCTCTATCATCTTTTCAGCTTGGAGCTTCCCAAAGAGGAAATCAAGCGACTGATGGAAGAAAATATCGCAGGAGAATTAACTTAATATGCGAATAGATAAATTTTTAAGCAATATGGGTATTGCTTCACGCACCGAAAGCTCTAAGGCCGCCCGTCAGGGAATGATTTTAGTGAACGGTGCAGCGGTGAAAAAGGCAGATACCCATATTGACCCAAATAAAGATGTAATTACCTATTGCGGCCGAGTGATAGAATATCGGAAATATACATACATTCTGATGAACAAGCCGGACGGGGTGGTGAGTGCCACCGAGGACGGACGTGACAAAACGGTGATCGATCTTCTTCCCGAAGAACTGCAAAAACTGAATCTTTTCCCTTGTGGGCGACTCGACAAGCATACACTTGGACTTGTGATGCTCACAGATGACGGAGACCTTGCACACCGTTTGCTCTCCCCGAAGCACCACGTTGAGAAAAAGTACTATTTTGAGTGCAAATATCCCCTTAAAGAGGAAGAAATTGTATATCTTCAAAAGGGAGCAACACTTGAAGACGGATATATCACCAAGCCCTCTCAAATTGAGCTTTTCGAGAACAGGAAGTCGGGGCATATTACTCTTGTTGAAGGAAAATACCACCAGATAAAGCGAATGCTTGAATCAGTTAACAATAAAATCACATATCTTGAAAGAATAACCTTTGGTCCATTGGTTCTTGATAAGACTCTTGAGCGTGGACAGTGGAGATTTTTGACAGAAGATGAAATAAAGAAATTAGAGGGACACAAATGAACATTTTTGAAACACTTGCAAAGGAACTGAACATTACACTTACACAGGTTGAAAAAACCGTTGAACTTATTGATGAGGGCAACACAATCCCCTTTATCGCACGTTACAGAAAGGAAGTTACGGGTTCTCTTGATGATGAGATCTTGCGTAAATTTGACGAGCGTCTTACTTATCTTCGCAATATAGAAAAGAGAAGAGAGGAGGTAACCGAGCTTATTCGTGCGCAGGACAAGCTCACTCCCGAAATTGAGGAGGCAATTAAAAATGCCGTAACTATTACCGAAATCGACGATATTTACCGTCCGTTCCGTCCTCACAGAAAAACAAGAGCTTCCGTTGCTAAGGAAAAGGGGCTTGAACCCTTGGCTCTTCTTATTCTTGAGCAAAGACCTTCTTACGAGCCGTCTCTTGATGAGATTGCCGATACGTATATCGACGAAGAAAAGGGTGTTGAAAACAGGGAACAGGCGTATGCCGGTGCGTGTGATATTATTGCTGAAAGCATCTCAGACAATGCTGAATACAGAAAGGAAATTCGCCGTCTTACCCATCAGTTCGGTCTTATCACAAGTAAGGCGAACACCGAGGAGGACTCCGTTTATGCGCAGTACTACGATTACAGTGAGGGCGTTAAGAAAATTCCTTCTCACCGTGTGCTTGCTATTCACCGCGGAGAAAAAGAGGATTTTTTGAAGGTTTCGATTACTATCGAAAAGGATATTATCCTGAATTATCTTTACAACGAAATTATAGTGCCTGGGGATAGCCCTGCTAAAAAGTACGTTGAAACAGCTCTTGTTGATAGCTATGACCGTCTTATCGCACCGAGCGTTGAGAGGGAAATATACAATGATCTTTTTGATAATGCATGTGAGGGTGCTATTGCACTTTTCTCTGACAACTTGAAGCATCTTTTGATGCAATCTCCGATTAAGGGCAAGGTCGTTCTTGGCTTTGACCCCGGTTACGTGAACGGTTGTAAGCTTGCAGTTGTTGACCCCGTAGGCAAGGTTATTGATACGGGAGTTATATATCCCACAAAGCCACGTCAGAGAATTGAAGAGGCAAAGAGAATCGTTAAAAGTATGATTCGTGCGCACAAGGTTGACGTTATTGCAATCGGTAACGGAACTGCATCCAAGGAGAGCGAAATTTTTATTGCTGACCTTCTTAAAGAGGTTGAATATGACACGAAATATATCGTAATCAGTGAGGCGGGTGCGTCCATTTACTCTGCATCAAAGCTCGCAGCTGATGAATTCCCCGATTTTGACGTTATGCAGAGAAGTGCTGTTTCAATTGCAAGAAGATTGCAGGATCCTCTTGCAGAATTGGTTAAGATCGATCCCAAGTCGATCGGCGTAGGTCAGTATCAGCACGATATGAAGCCCGCACGTCTTGACGAGGCACTTACGGGCGTTGTTGAGGACTGTGTAAACAGTGTTGGTGTTGATGTAATCACTGCTTCACATTCGCTTCTTTCATATATTGCGGGTATTAACTCAACAAGCGCAAAGAATATTGTAAAATACCGTGAAGAAAACGGTGCTTTCAAGTCGAGAGCAGAGATACTTAATGTGCCGAGAATCGGTGCTAAGGCATATGAGCAGTGCGCAGGATTTTTACGTGTGCCGGACTCAAAGTTCATTCTTGACAATACGGGTGTTCACCCCGAGTCGTACGAGGCAGCGCTTAAACTTCTTAACAAATTTGAATATACACAGGAGGACGTTAAGGCAAATAAACTCTCAATGCTCCGTGTTAAAGCACAGAAATACGGATTTTCCAAGCTTGCAGAGGAATTTGGAGTTGGTGAACCTACTCTTATTGACATAATTACTGAGCTTGAAAAACCGGGACGTGATATTCGTGACAGCTTTCCTGCTCCCGTTCTCCGTGACGATATTCTCGGTATGGAGGATCTTAAACCTGAAATGGTTCTTACGGGAACTGTAAGAAATGTTATCGACTTTGGCGTTTTCGTTGATATCGGTGTTCATCAGGACGGACTTGTACACATTTCTGAGCTTTCCGATAAATACGTAAAGCACCCTTCACAAGTAGTGTCACTCGGTGACGTCGTTAAGGTGAAAGTTCTTTCAGTTGACCTTAAAAAGAAGAGAATATCCCTTTCTATGAAAGGACTTAATTAGTATTAAGAATCAGTAATCAAAAGCTCCCTTATGAGAAGGGAGCTTTTGATATTTATATTGTCGGATAGAGGAAAATGGATTTGTCTATTAGCAAAAATGTCGAAGTCTTTCTAACCGTCCGTTTATGATTTTATTGAAAAAACCAGTATTTTCAATGGTTTGAACCATCAAAAACTGTTATCAAAAACAAGTAAAGAAAGTACGCACTTTATTACAAAGTGCGTACTTTTCTAATTAAAATTATATACTTATTTTATCAATTTGTCAACTGAAAACTGAAATTTTATCTATATTACACATAAAATTACAAAATATCACAGCTTTTTTGAGATTTTTTTGTTGATTATGTTTCGTGTTCATAATAGCAAGTACGCACTTTGCTATAAAGTGCGTACTTTTTTTGTGTTTTTTTATAATCCGGTTTTGATTTATTAAGCAGTTTCTTCGGTACAAACAAAAGCTGTAAAACCAACTTGATGCAGAGGCGTTTTTCAAAATGCTCCTGCTTTTTTCTTTTTTAGTTATTTTTCTTCCAATTTTCTCTTTATCAACATTTGTTGAATTATATTTGACGATCAGTTGAAAATAAAAATATATACTTAAAATACGTAAAGGAGGAAATATGGAAAATTCAAGAGTTTTTGCACTTATTTTAGTCGTTATTTTAGTCTCTTTTCTTGGCTTTGTTGTGGAGAACATCTTCACATTAATTATGGGAAGAAAAATTGATAACCGTAATATGATACTCCCCTTTCTTCTTGGTTACGGTCTGTCAATTCTTGTTATTTACCGATTATTCGGCACCCCCAATTCACCCCTGCTTTTCGGTAAAGAAATTGAAATAAATCACATCTTTTTCTCTATTTTTTATTATTTTTCCGTAACCTTTTTGTGTGTCAGCATTGGTGAATTAATACTTGGACATCTTATTGAACGGACGTGCCAAATAAAATGGTGGAATTACAGTAATCTGCCATTGCACATAACAAGATACACATCAATTCCGACAAGTACGTTGTTTGCTGTCTTAATAACCCTTTTTATGAAATTCCTTTTTTCTCCTTTACTCAGCTATTTTTCAAGACTTAATCCAAGGATGCTTTCGATTACCGCTGTTTCACTGATTGTATTGCTTAGTATAGACTTTGTTCACAGTGCAATCTATATGTTCACAAATCACAAAATCTTGCAGATTTGGAAATATGAATTCAAAAATAAACGTCTTTAAGAAAGGATTTTTTAGTATGAAAAAACATATTGCCAATATTTTGACCGCTTCAAGAGTAGTTTTAGCGCTTATTTTATTGATTTTTTTCAAGAAAATTTCAGCTTTTTTTCTAATAATATATACAATAGCTGAATTTACTGATATAATAGATGGTACAATAGCGCGAAAAACAGGGTCCTGTTCAAAAAGCGGTGCGCTTTTGGATTCGATTGCCGATTTGCTCCTTGCAGCCAACTTGGTAAAAATGGTATTTCTTTTGAAGCTCGTTTCCAAAAAAATCGCCGTTTGGATAATCGTGGCTCTTGGAATAGGCATAATTTCACCGATAATCAACTTTATCAAGCATAAAAAAGTGTTCTTTATTCACTCAATTCCTTGCAAGATCTGCGGAGGTGTGATCTCAGTAATTCCGTTTGCCATTTATTTTGGATTTATTGAAGCATATCTTATCTTTTCGCTGATCTTGGTTACACTCGCTATGATAGAGATCTGTATTATCAGCATAATGCTTGACAGTCCCGAGCCGGATACCAAATCCATTTATTCACTTATGAAGGATAAAAAAGCAGCTATTACATAACTTTCAGATTGGAGTCAACTATGTTCAAGATTTTGATTGCGGAGGACGACAGAGAGCTTCGTACACTGTTTTCCCACATACTAACTAAAAACGGTTACCTTGTTAAAGGCGTTTCCAACGGTCAGGAGGCACTTGATGCTCTTGATAGAGATTATTATGACCTTATAATCTCCGATATTATGATGCCCGTTATGAACGGATATGAGTTCGTTCGCATATTGAGAGAGTCGGGCAGCAACACTCCCGTTATGATGATTACCGCCAAGGACGCTTTTGACGATATGAGACAGGGCTTTATGTCGGGGAGTGACGACTATATGATAAAGCCCATCAATATCAATGAAATGGTGCTTCGTGTAGGCGCTCTTTTGCGTAGGGCACAAATGATAAACGACAGAAAGCTCATCTTCGGTAAAACGATTTTAGAGCTTGATTCCCTCTCGGTTTACACCGAATCAGAAAACTTTATTCTTCCTCAAAAGGAATTTATGCTTCTCTATAAAATGGCATCATTCCCGGGCAAGATATTCACACGCCATCAGCTTATGGACGAGATTTGGGGATATGACAACGAAAGCGACACTCACACGGTTGACGTACATATTGCACGCCTTCGTGACCGATTCAAAAATAACAGCGATTTTAAGATCGTGACAATGCGTGGTGTCGGCTATAAGGTGGTTAAGCTATGAGGGAGAAGGATAACGTTTTCACAAAAGAAAAGGAATACTTCAAAAGCATAAGAGAAGTCAGGCAAAGATTTAATCTCAGATTTCGTCTTATTTTCGCAGTTACCCTTGAAATACTTATCAGTATCCTTTTAGCCATCGGTGTTGATTCTCTTTGCAAGTGGCTTTTCGCTGATGTTTGGGCAATTCCCCTTTGGGTAGATCTTGTTATTATAGCACTCTTTATTGGTATTTTTGTTACCAATGCGCTGACTCGCTGGTTCATCAAGCCCATAAAAGAAGTGAGTGCGGCTATGGAAAAAATCTCAGAGGGAGATTTTTCTGTACGAATCAGTACAAAATCAAGTTCAAAAGAGATAAGAGAGATTTTTTCGGGCTTTAATATGATGGCACAGGAGCTAAGCTCCACTGAGATTTTGCAGGGCGACTTCGTTTCAAACGTATCCCACGAATTCAAAACACCGATCAATGCCATCGAAGGATATTCTATGCTCCTCCAAGACAATGAAAATCTGAGCAACGAGCAAAAGGAGTACGTTGAAAAAATCATTTTCAATACTCAGCGTCTGTCCTCGCTCACAGGCAGTATTTTACTGCTCTCAAAGCTCGAAAATCAGTCCATCGTGTCAAACAAAACGGCATTCGATCTCGATGAGCAGATCAGAAAGTCGCTTTTGGTACTTGAAGCACAATGGGATAAAAAAAGCATTGAATTTGACATAGAAATGGACGACACCGACTTTATTGGTAATGAAGCGCTTTTGCATCATATCTGGGATAATCTTTTAAGTAATGCGATAAAATTCAGCGACTGCGGTGGCGAGATAAGAATACGGCTTGCCAACTTTAATGATAAAGTAGTTTTCACTATTTCAGATGCAGGCCCCGGAATCGACGAGGACACTCAAAAACATATTTTTGATAAATTCTATCAGGGAGATTCCTCTCATAAGCAGGAGGGCAACGGTCTTGGACTCGCCCTTGTTAAAAAGATAATCGACCTTGAAGGCGGCGAGATATCAGTTAAAAATAATGAGGATAAGGGCTGCACATTTACCGTTGTTCTAAAAAAACAAATCTAAAATAATCAAACCCCGACGGATTTTCCGTCGGGGTATTGTCTATTCTGCATTCTTTTCAGGGCACTTTTAGATGTCCTTTCTTATTAAATATCTCTTCTTCCCTCAATTGCACGGTAGAGTGTAACCTCGTCAGCATACTCAAGGTCGCTGCCAACAGGAATTCCGTAAGCTAAGCGTGTTATTTTGATCTCAAACGGTTTGAGCAGTCTTGAAAGATACATTGCCGTTGCTTCTCCCTCAACTGTGGGATTAGTTGCAATAATGATTTCTTTCACCTCGTCATCTGCAATTCGTGCAAGAAGCTCCTTAATTCTGAGCTTATCGGGTGTTACACCGTTCATTGGAGAAATTACTCCGTGCAGGACGTGGTATAGTCCACGGTATTCACGTACCTTCTCCATCGAAAGCACCGCTTTGGTGTCTTCAAGCACCATAATTATGCTCCTGTCACGGCTAAGATCGTTACAAACCGAGCAAATCTCTTTATCGGTTAAAGATTGGCAAACGGGACAAAGATGCACCTTCGCCTTTGCTTCAAGTATAGTACTTGCAAAGTTCTCTGCCTCCTCATCACTAAGTTCAAGGATTGAAAAAGCCAAACGCATAGCACTTTTTCTGCCAATTCCGGGCAGACGCGCAAATTGTTCAGAGAGCTTTTGCAAAGCTTCAATCTGTTCAGCCATTAAAACATACCGGGCATACTCATCTGTCCTGTGATGGATGCCATTTCTCTTTCATTAGTTTCGTTTACTCTCTTAATCGCCTCATTGATTGCGGCAACGAGAATATCAGAAAGTGTTTCAATATCATCGGGGTCAACGATTTCGGGCTTTATATCAATGGAAAGAATCTCTCTCTTACCGTTGATTTTAACGCCAACAACGCCACCGCCTGCGCTTATATCATATTCTCTTGCGTCAAGCTCCTCCTGCTTTGCTGCCATATCCTCCTGCATCTTCTGGGCCTGCTTGATCATTGCGTTAAGATTACTTGGGCCGCCACCCATTCCGTTTGGTATTCTTGCTTTCATTTCTATGTTTCCTTTCAGTTTTTAACTTAATTAAAATCATCAAACGCATCAAGATCCATAAGGTCGTCCTCTAATTTGATCTTGCCGTTATCTTCTTCAAATATAATATCGTTTTCACTATATCTCCTATTAAGATATTTCGAAAGCGCTGATGCTAAGGTCGATTTGATTATGGGTCTGTCCATTGCAACAGCACCAAATTTGTCATGAATAACGTGAATTTTTTCATCTTCGCCGAGATATGCCTTGGTTTTCTTCAAAAATGCGTGAGCGCCTTGGTCGATCGAAAATACGGTCTGAACCGCTTCGCTCCATTCCTTCAAGGGCTTAATGCTTTTGGCATTGGGCTCAGGAACAGATTTTTTCATCTGACGAATTGGCTCGTCGGCAAAAATTATCTCCTTTTTGACTTCTTCCTTAATTTCCTCTGCCTTCTCTTTTTTCTTTGGCTTCTCTGCCTTTATTTCCTTTTCCTCTTTCTTTTCATCCGTCACCTTAGGTTGAACGAAATCACCCGAAGAAAGACGTGCTTCAAGATTGGAAATTCTTAATAGCAATGCCTCGGTTGAGGTGCTTAAACTATCATCACACATTTTGACAAAGCAAAGCTCGGCAATAATTCTTTTAACCGCACCGCTTGCCTGCATATCGCTGAGCGCATCTTCAAGCATTCTGCAATGATAAATGAGCATCTGATGTGTAAATTTTGTTGCAAGCTTATTAAGGCACTTCAACTCAAAATCGGTAAGGTCAAGATATTTTGCGCTGTCACGCACCGTTTTTACAACCAAAAGGTCACGGTAGAGCGAAATAAGATCCTGCCAGAAAACCGTTATATCCTTTGAAGAGGTTACCACCTCGTCAATTTCCTTAAACAAAAACTCAAAATTCTTTTCGGCAATTGAGTTGGCAACCGCCATCATTCTTTCTCTGCCCGCAGAACCTACCGTTTCATTAACTACCGACACATCAATTTTGGCTCCGCTTGAAGCGCAAAGCTCAAGCAAACTGATACTGTCACGCATACCGCCCTGCGAATAGCGAGCGATAAGCCGTGCTGCATCATCCTCAATCTCAATGTTTTCCTGCTCTGCAATATATTTTATTCTTGATGTCAAAATGTCTGTTGCAATTCTTCTAAATTCAAATCTTTGACATCTTGAAACTATTGTTGCAGGTAATTTATGAAGCTCTGTGGTCGCAAGAATAAATATTGCGTGTGAGGGCGGCTCTTCAAGTGTTTTAAGAAGCGCGTTGAAGGCGCTGTTTGAGAGCATATGTACCTCGTCAACGATATATACTCTGTATTTTAAGAATGAGGGAGAGTACACAACCTCATCACGAATATCACGAATATTATCAACACCGTTGTTGGATGCTGCGTCCATTTCAAGCACGTCGGTGGTTGAACCGTTTTCAATAGCCAGACAAGAGGGACATACACCGCAAGGATTACCGTCAATTACGTTTTCACAGTTCACTACCTTTGAAAGAATCTTTGCGCAGGTCGTTTTACCCGTTCCTCGTGAGCCACAAAATAGATATGCGTGGTTAAATTTACCCTCAGTTGCCTCCTGACGCAAAATAGAGGTAATATGCTCTTGTCCACAAACCTCCGAAAAGCTTTTCGGACGCCACTTTCTATATAGTGCCTGATGCATAAATTACCTCCATTAAATTATTTATATAAATTGCTATAAAACCCAAAAGGCCCCGAAATAAGACCATACACCTTAAAATCGAACATCACCCCTATGCGACGTACATACCTGTTGCTCAAAGCAGGCGCCCTCGCGGCACACCGGAGAGACTGCTTAGTGCTGCTTGGTTCCCCACCTGACACATTTCACAATTTCCGATTGCGCAAGACCCACTTCTCAACACAGCAGAATACGACACAGACCATAAAAGCTCAGCCCTCAAAAAAGGAATGAACCCCTGCTGTAGCGGATTTCAGGTACAGGGCTCCGCTAATTCCCCGGCTGGTATGGCCTTATTTCGTGGCCTTTTTATTATTTTTACATATACGATAATATTATAACAAATTTTTATCCATTTTGCAAGGGATTTTTGAAATTTTTATTTGAACTTATAAAATATATTTTCATATACTAAAATCAGTGTCAACACGTTTTCTGCGAAAGAAAAAAATCTATTTACAAAGGAGGATTTTATGGCAAAAGAAAACTCACAGGGCTATTTATTGGTTAAGGTCTCAACGGGAAGCGAAGCAATTCCCATTGAAAACGCCTCGGTTATCGTTCAGGGCAAGGACGAGGATAATCAGGATATATTACTTTCTCTTTTGACCGATAGAGATGGGCTGACTCAAAAAATCTCTCTTCCCTCTCCGTCGGCTGAATTAAGTCAAGCGCCGGGACCTGCATCAAAGCCCTTTTCAATTTACAATATCGACGTTTTCAAGGAGGGCTACTATCCTCAGCATTACAACGGTATTCCCATATTCCAGAATATAACCGCAATTCAAAATGCGCATATAATACCCATATCCGAGTTTGATGCAAACAGCCCTTACACAAACGAGGGTGAGATATTCGACGAATATGAAAATCCATATCTTTAAGGAGGAAAAGTTATATGCCACAGCTACCTATAATTCCCGAATATATAACCGTTCATCTTGGGCCGCCCGACAGTCCTGCACCTAATATTACTCTGCCGTTTGCCGATTACATAGCCAATACTGCGTCAAGTGAAATATATCCCACCTGGGCTGAAAGTGCCATTCGTGCCAACGTCTATGCGCAAACGTCCTTTGCCTTAAACCGAATATACACAGAATTTTATCGCTCACGGGGATACGATTTTGATATAACGAACTCCATCGCCTACGATCAAAGCTTTGTAAACGGAAGAAATGTCTTTGAAAACGTGCAAAGAATAGTTGACGAGCTTTTCAATTCCTATATCCGTAGAAGAGGTAGCATAGAGCCGCTTTTTGCCGCATATTGCGACGGAGTTGAGGTAATCTGCGATGGGCTTTCGCAATGGGGCTCCCTATCCCTTGCCGAGGAGGGCTACACCCCCTATGAAATACTGCAGTATTACTATGGCAATGACATTGATATTGTAAGCGACGCAGAGGTTGAAGGCGTCAGACCGACAGCCCCTCCTTTTCCGCTATCAATCGGCTCCACGGGAGATAAGGTGCGTGTCCTTCAACTGCGGCTAAACAGAATATCCGATAACTATCCGTCCATTCCCAAAATCGCCACTGTTGACGGTATTTTTGCCGAGGATACGGGGGCTGCGGTCACTCGTTTTCAGGAGGTTTTCGGTCTTTCTCCCGATTCTGTTGTGGGAAATGCCACCTGGTATGCAGTAAACCGCATTTACAACGCAGTAAAACGTCTTAATGAGCTTGATAGCGAGGGTATTCGTCTTGAAGAGGTAACAAAGCAGTATCCGGGCGTGCTTTCCCTTGGCTCCGAAGGACTTGGAGTAAGCAATTTGCAATATTTACTCTCATATCTGTCCAGGTTCTATTCAAGTATTCAGTCAGTTGATATCGACGGAATATTCGGCAATCAGACAAGACAATCGGTAGTGTCGGCTCAGAATACGTTCGGTCTTGCAGAGGACGGTATTGTTGGAGAAAACACCTGGAACGCAATATACGAAGCATACCGTGGAATAGTTAACGAAATCCCCCTTAAATATGTTGAGGGAAATATTATTCCATTCCCGGGTCTTATTCTTCGTGTCGGCTCTGACAATGACTCCGTTTTACTTTTACAGCAGTATATTAACGTGATTGCAAGAGTATATCCCGAGGTAAATTCAGTTGAAACCACGGGTTATTTTGGCGCGCAGACCGACCGTGCGGTAAAGGCAATTCAAACGATTATGAACCTTGAACCCAACGGAATCGTCGGAGCAATAACCTGGGACGGTATATCCTCACTGTACAGCGATATTATAAACGGTTCAAGAATCAATGACGGGCAATATCCCGGCTTTGAGATAGGGGGATAGAATATGTCAAGACAATTTACTGAGAAAGATGCAATAAGAAATCTTCAAACGTATCTTAGGGCGCAAAGATCAACCGATGCCACCTTTCCATCAGTTCCAATAGACGGAATATTTGACACTCATACAAGGGATGCTTTAATGGAATTTCAAAGAAGAAACAACCTCTCTCCATCGGGGGTGGCTGACAGAACAACCTGGGATATGCTGTATTCACAGTACCTTGATATACTGAAAGAGACCTCGCTCCCTGCGGCAATTATTCCTTTCCCCTCTTACCCTGTAAATTACGCCTTGAAAAGAAACGAAAAGAGCTTTCTTGTTGCAGTTTTACAATATATGTTAAACGAGATCGGTATCATTTACAATGTTTTTGATGCTCTTGAAATAAACGGCGAATATGATGAGGCAACCGAAAGCGTCATCCGTGATTTTCAAGAGAGAAACGGTATTGCCGTAACGGGAGAGACAGACAGAACAACATGGGGCTTGATTGCAAGGATATACAATTTATCTTTACACCATATAGAACAGAATTAATCCAAGAAAAGCGGTCAAGAATACTGATATACCGTTAGCCACCACGTGCGTGGCTGGATTGGAGTGTGCTATGGAAAACAAATTCACCGGGAAAGCGCAGCACGCATTGTCATTGGCAGTATCTCACGCGCAAGACCTTGGTCATACCTATATTGGAACCGAGCATTTGTTGCTTGGTCTTTTGGAGGAGAGGGACAGCGTTGCTTCTCGAATGTTAAACAAGCGAGGAATAGTTTTCAGTAAAATAAAGAGCGATATATCCGCAATGACCACACTTGGCGAAAAAACCACTCTGACTTTAAGTGAGATTACTCCTCGGGTTCGCAAAATAATAGAAAACTCATACAAGCTGAGTGAAAAGAATAGGCAAAGTATAGTTGGCAGCGAGCATCTGCTTTATTCCCTGCTAAGTGAAAGTGACTGTATTGCCGTTAAGGTGCTTGAACAAAACGGTCTTTATATACACGAAATGCAAAATGATATTCTGACCTTTATTCAGCTATCTCAAAAGGCAAATAAGCAAAGCGAGAGCAAGCGCAAGGATGAAAAGCCCTCCTCTCTTGAAAGCTTTTCAAAAAATCTTGTATCTTTGTCACGTCAAGGTAGGATTGATCCCACCATTTGCAGAGAAAAGGAAATTGAGCGAATGATTCAAATTCTCTCACGAAGGACAAAAAACAATCCCTGCTTAATAGGTGAACCGGGTGTCGGCAAAACTGCCGTGGTGGAGGGTCTTGCAAGCAGAATTGCAGAGGGAAAGGTTCCTCCTACGCTTAAAAGCAAGGTAATCTATGCGCTTGATATTCCCTCTTTGATTGCGGGCGCCAAATACAGGGGTGAGTTTGAGGACAGAATGAAAAACGTGATGCAGGAGTGCAAGAACAACCCCAATATCATTCTTTTTATTGATGAAATTCATACGATAATCGGTGCGGGCAGTGCTGAAGGAGCAATAGATGCCGCTAACATTTTGAAGCCCGCCCTCTCCCGAGGTGAAATTCAGGTGATAGGTGCAACCACGCTTTACGAATATCGAAAGCATATCGAAAAGGATTCTGCCCTTGAAAGAAGATTTCAACCGATAAAGGTACTTGAACCGAGTATTGAGGAAACAGAAAAAATTCTTTTCGGGCTGCGTGAGTGTTACGAACAGCATCACGGACTAAAAATCACCGACGAGGCAATAGTTGGCGCCGTGGAGCTGTCAGTAAGGTATATTAACGACCGTTTTTTGCCCGATAAGGCGATAGATCTTGTTGATGAGGCGGCTTCACGTGTGAAAATACTGAATTATTCATCACAAACTCCTCTTGAAAATGCTCAGAACGAGCTAATTGACATTATTCGTGAGAAAGAAGATGCCCTTATTGAAAACGATTTGCCCAAGGTGAAGCAGCTTAAACGAAAGCAAAGTGAGCTTGAAAAAACTATTACAAAAATCAGCAAGAAGAAAAATTCAGATTCTTCTTATGACTCCTCTTGCGTTGAATATGAGGATATTGCAAACGTTGTGACCGATTGGACGGGTGTCCCCGTCAACAGACTGATAGAAGCGGAAAGCAATAAGCTCTTATCACTTGAAGATACTCTGAAATCGAGAATTATCGGTCAGGACGAGGCAATAGACCTTGTTGCACAGGCAATACGCAGAGGGCGAATGGGACTTAAAAACCCAGAGCAACCAACGGGCTCATTTATTTTTATCGGACCCAGCGGTGTGGGAAAGACAGAACTTTGCATTGCCTTATCAGAAACACTTTTCGGCAGCAAAAATGCTCTTTTGAGATTCGATATGTCCGAGTATATGGAAAAGCACAGCGTTTCAAAGCTGATTGGCGCTCCTCCCGGTTACGTTGGATACAATGAGGGCGGACTCCTTACCGAGAAGGTCAGAAGAAACCCCTATTGCATAGTATTGTTTGATGAAATAGAGAAATCGCATCCCGAGGTGTTCAATCTTATGCTGCAAATTCTTGATGACGGTACTTTGACCGATGCACAGGGCAGAAAAATCAGCTTTAAGAATTCACTGATTATTATGACGTCGAATCTCGGTTCAAAAAGCAATTCACAGGAAAATTCACTCGGCTTTTTCAATTCAAACGACGAAAAAAGCAAGACACGGGAGCGAGAAAAAGAAATAAAAAAAGCGCTTGAAAATGCATTCAAGCCCGAATTCTTAAACCGTGTTGATGAGATAGTGATATTCAATTCCCTGACGAAAGAAAATATAGAAGAAATTTGTTATCTTATGCTTTCTTCCCTTGCTAAGCGCATAAATAAATTGGGGATAGTTCTTGAATTTGACAAATCGGTAATTACAAAAATTGCGGGAGAGGCATTTGATATGGGATTTGGGGCAAGAAAGCTGAGACGTGAAATAAGGCGCCTGATTGAAAATCCACTTTCAAGTGAAATGCTCTTGGGCAATATCAAGCAGGGCGACCTCGTTTTAGCATCTGCTGAAAACGGAGAAATTGTTTTTTTGAAATAACAATCTCTTTATTAATTAAATATACTTTGCATTTGAAAGCTGCACAAAAAAATCATCCCCGAGGGCATAAGCCCTCGGGGATGAAAAAGACATGAAATTTAGGGTTTACCTAAACAAAGTTGCTTTATTATTTTGCTGTTACAGTGTAAAGACCGTCAACAAGTGTAACGCTGTGTGTATCTGTGTTTACATACGCAGTGGGATCTGCTGAGAATGTACCACCTGTAACTATGGAGGTGCAATCAGACATATACGAATAACAAAGGTCTGTTACAAAAGTTACGCCCTCGTTCCGAAATGAAGCGAGGGCTATCTTTATACAATCTTAATACCGCGCGGTATAGTGCTAACGCCATCTTTATCTCATTTTGGGTATAATAATAACAGAAAGATGTAAGGAGAGGTGTATATGCGACCATTACATAGAATCAAGCTATCGTCCTTCCAAGTCATATTGCTTGGATTTGCGGCGGTGATACTGATAGGAGCGTTCCTCTTGATGCTCCCTATATCGAGTAAAGAAGGAAATATAACACCCTTTAGTGACGCTATCTTTACTTCAACCTCGGCTGTTTGTGTAACGGGACTAATCGTGCAGGATACGGCTACCTATTGGTCGTATTTTGGACAGGCTGTTATTCTCATACTCATTCAGATCGGAGGCTTGGGCGTTGTAACGGTTGCAGCTTCGGTATCTATTCTCGCAGGCAGAAAGATCGGGCTTGGACAGCGAAGCACGATGCAGGAGGCAATGTCAGCCCCAAGCGTTGGCGGTATCGTTCGTTTGACTTGGTTTATTCTCAAAGGCGTGCTGATCGTCGAAGCCATTGGAATGCTCGCTATGCTTCCCGTGTTCTGTATTGATCACGGAGCAAAAGGAATATGGATGGCGGTGTTCCACTCCATATCGGCATTCTGCAACGCAGGCTTTGATGTGATGGGAGATGTCAGCGGACAGTATTCCTCACTTACCGCCTATGCCGCGCATCCCGTAATCAGCATTGTAATTATGCTGCTCATCATAATCGGCGGCATCGGCTTCTTGACTTGGGAG
>JAZURO010000087.1:0-3933 GCA_045606265.1 Eubacteriales bacterium | reverse complement strand
TGCCGACCTTATTTTTCGTCCTGAAAATACGGTCAACACCTATGCGGACGGTCGTGCTGATTGTCCTATTTTTCGTCATGGTAATGAGTATTGTTAGCGCTCTTTCCTGCCGCAGATTTCTGCCGATGTTGACGTTTGTGGTAACAGCTATCGAAATGATGTACTTTGGTATTGTCGATAATAGTTTCGGCAAAGACAAACTGCTGACGAAAACTTGTGTTTTGGTACTAACAGCATTTATTGCAGCACTTCTGTTCTTCTCATATAGTTTCGTCTACAAACCGGAGGCTCCTTATCTTTCCAACGGCAGAGATACCCTGTGGGATACACAAACGGAAGAACTTGCTGACGAAATTTGTGCCGGTTGTGAAACCGACGAGGAAAAGGTACGAGCGTTTTATGATTGGATCGTATCCAACTTTGAGTACGACCATGACTGCTATCCCATTTTCCAATACTTTGATGTTCGCAAGACGCTACAAACCAAGCAAGGAATTTGCTTTGACTTTTCCCATCTGTTTGCCGCGTTCTGTCGTAGTCAGAATATTCCGTGCTATGCCGTTGACGGTATGCCCTATGATCGTTCCAAAGAGAATCACACCTGGAATCGAGTCTATTTTAATGGCTCGTGGTGGGATATGGACTTGACGAACGATATTCTTGCAACGAAGGATGGCGGAAAACTCTACGGTTTTCGTGAATTGGAGAGCATTTCAGACTCCGACAAGGACTATTTCATAACAAAAATCTATTGAAACGAATATGTCGAAGGACGGTAACCGATTTTGGTCACCGTCCTTATTTTGGCTTAGACAGTAATTTACTGATAAAATTTTGTCCAAGTACATCAACTTCTTGCGAAAGTTCACCAAAATTTACTCGTTTTCTATTGTAATTCATAAGAAAATATGGTACAATATAAAATGCAAGAATAATATCTTGCATTTTAGCGGCACTACAGAGGTCTTGTATGCCTGACTTACTTATTGTAGAAGGGTGATGACGGTGAGAATTCGTATAGTTGAAGAATGCTGGGGCATCAACCATAGAACCGGTAAACGAAGCAACACTCAGACCGACGAAAAGGTTTTTGATCCTATTGTCGGAATCGATATGATTATGCCGATCGGCAGGCGAAAATTTATCGTTGATGCCGTGGATGATATTGGTGTTACTGTAACTGTGCATTACGAAAATAATCCCTCGGCAAACAAGACCTGGACGATTGCCAAAGGTGAAAGCGTAAATTACCGTCCGATGTCTGTGGACGGAGGATACAAATACACTATCACCTATGAAGATAAGAGTTGATGTGAAAGGAGAAGCATATGCCGTATCCACAGGACGATATCAATCGCATCATCGAATTGATTAAAGAAATTGAAAGCCGCAAGGAGCACCCAAATGCGGCGGCTACATATAAGGACGTTCCTGCCCTGCAGGAGATCGACAGGATCGTAAATGCACAGCTTGAACTTCAACCCTGTGACCGTGATACACTGGAAGACAGCATTGGTGCCATGCGATATCTGGCTACAGCCTATGAGTATATGTGGCGCATCGCCTATGCTATTCAATACTATAAAAGACTCTTGGAACTGCAAGCCGAGTTGTTTAAGCGTTTCGGTGAGAACGATGAAAATTGCAGCGATGATTATTACATAGCACTACGTACACGCAATTATTATGGAAAAGACAATTGCGACGATCTCGTTGAGCTGGCAAAAGAGATTATGCCGGAGGGCAAGCGAAAGGAAATTGAAAAGCAGATCTTTGACGATTTCCATCCGCTGAAGCATGATCCCGTGGAGCTGACCCAAGCGTATCTATCGGTTATTGATGAGGTAGAACACCAAATGGATACCGATAAAGTAAAGAAAATGCACCACTTTCAAAGGAATGACGTATTCCGTCGCCTTCTCCGAAAATACGGAGTAGAATGGCGACCGATGACGGAGCTGAACCCCGGTGTGCATTTTGATTGAACGAATATAAACCTGCAATGACATAACAAGGAGATAACAATGGCAATGACAATAAGCTATAACAAGCTGTGGAAGGTACTTGTAGATAAGAAAATGAGCAAAGCAGACCTCAGACGAGCAACCGAAATGGCATCCAACACCATGACGAGCCTTCGGCGCGATAAGAAGGTTTCCCTTGATATTCTGCTTCGTATCTGCGAGGTTCTGGATTGTGATATCGGTGACATTATGAGTGTACATAAAGAAGAAATAGACGGTGAATAAGGGTGATGGTATGCTTGGGATTTGAAGATTTCTGAAAAGAAAAATGCCGCCCCGAAGGACGGCATAGGTTTATGAATCGGCATCGGATGAATTGGCATCATCGTCGGATATGTTCTCAAGCGCATATTCCAAACATTGAACGACAATCTTGTTGACCGATGTATTGTACTTCCCGGCAAGCTGTTCAAGCTCTTTGACGATGTGGACGGGAATACGAAATGTTTTATTTACGGATTCAAAGCCTTTTTCAAATTCTAACATAATTGCACCTCGTTATATACATTATTATGCACGAAAAAGTGATAAAAATATATAAGCAAAATATAGGCACTTATTCTTGCAAAACGACTGCATAACTAAGCGGTCATAATAAATACGACAAAGGAGACGATCGCGTGGGCAAAACAAAGAAAATGAGAAAACTGATCAAGGCTGCTAAGATGGGCAAGCCCTATGCAATGTATCAGCTCGGCATCTGCTACCAGCTCGGTCGTGAACGCCCACAGGATATGAATAAGGCGGCAGCGTGGATCGCCGATGCAGCCGAAGCGGGCTATACCCCGGCAATTGAATGGATGAAGGACTATAGTTTTGATGATAACGCTTCTGTTCAGGCAGAAGCATAAGGGAGGAAGGTACGATGGCTGATAAGAAGACTTTAGATGTCGTTTTGGAGAAGGTTGGCAATCAACCGTTAAAGACCACAAAAGTATTGTGTGGAGCGTTGGGGCTTGGTCTCGCTGCGGCAAAAGGTATGGTGGATAAAGCACCGACAACTGTGGCAAAGGGACTCGACAGCGACAAAGCAATCGCTCTCAAAAAAGAACTGGAAGCTCTCGGCAATACCGTGTCTATCCCCGGTATGGAAACGAAAACGGAAGCTCCTATGACCGCGAAAAAAGCTACAGAGCCGAAGAAAGCAACGGCAAAAAAATCTGCCCCCTCTCCTTTAACTGCGTCCACTCCATCTAACGATGATTTTGATGCTATCTTTGGAGGTAGTACAGCAAAAAAGACTACGGCTCCGACAAAAAGCAATGGTGGTACAAAATCCACTCCCAAGTCGACAGTAGATAAGATTTCCGCAGCCCCAAATGATGAATTTGACGCTATCTTCGGTAGCAATGAGTCGAAATAGAAGGAGCTACTATGAACGGTGAAGTGATATTATCCATATGCGCGATACTGACGCTACTGATTTTCGCGGTTGGCGTTGTGCTGGTCATACTGAACAGAAAGGATCTCAAGCGCATAGTGCGGATTCTTGGCGTATGCGTCTTTTTGATGCTGATGTCGGGAATCTATCCCTACTACGCCGAGGAAACCTATGCCATAGGTCTTACGCTCGTTGAGAGTATGTGCGCGATGCTGTTAAACTCCAATCCGGGAGAGATTCTGGCGGGCTTTAACGGCTTTGACGTGGCATATATCGACGTATATAAAACAGTGCTTCTTGTGTTGCTCATAGTTGCACCTCTCTTTACTGTTGGTATTACCTTGTCCTTTTTCTCGGAGAAGTTCACGCGGATCGTGTATCGCATTCGCTCGAACTTTAAGGATACCTACCTCTTTTCAGCGATCAACGAGCGTACGCTGTGTATTGCCGAAGATATTGCAACGACACATAAAAAGGCGGTCATCGTCTTTGCACTGCGGATATCCAAGGAGGATATCGATGCAGAGA
>JAZURO010000086.1:0-8208 GCA_045606265.1 Eubacteriales bacterium | reverse complement strand
AAACCGCGAAAAGGAGGATGAAGCTATGATCATGGATCGAATCGCCTTAATCATAACCATTATCGGCGCCCTGAACTGGGGTAGCATCGGTCTGTTTCAGTTTGACGTCGTTGCCTGGATATGCGGAGGCCCCGCAACAATGCTTGCACGTGTGATTTACACCTTAGTAGCGATTGCGGGCATCTGGTGTATTTCTCTTTTGTTCCGTGAAACAGACGAGGTTGTTTCAAACGACGTAAGATGATGCGTGCGGGAAAAAACCTCTCGCTGTCATTTTCCAAAAGTATTGACTTATAGAAAAGCACCAATGAAAAAACCACCCACAAGCGTGGGTGGTTTTGTATATTCTTATTTCTGAACTGTGTACTCAGGAAGATCAATTACTGTGCTGCCTATATTATCAACAAAGTAGATTCCTTTAGCCGAGGGACCGATAACGAAAAACTTAACAAGATTTCCGTTTTCAAAATACAAATAAATGCCGGTGTCAGACACTTTACATTCATAATATCTGCCTGCTTCGTTATATTTAAGTGAGCTGAAATCAAGTTGACCCAACAAGCTGTTAACAAATGAAGTTGATTGATTTCCAATCTCAACCGCAACGGTCTTTCCGTTTGATTCGGTTAATTCATAGAGATTGCCGTCGATAATCACTCTCTGCATTTTCGTTACTTCTTTACCAAAACCAAACATTCCAATCTCAATTGCCTTGTCGTTCTGTTTGTAAACAACCTCAATCACGGGGCTCATCTCGCTTGAAATGAATGAAAGTGTATAGTTGTTGAGAGTCTGATTAGCTACCCATTCAGAAGAAGTGATAGTTGTGCGAGCATTTTTATCAGCCGTGCTTGCCTGAGCTGAAAGCTCGTTGAAATTGATGTATTCAGGAATTTCAATATCGGATGAGCCGATATTCTTGATAGAAGCGGTGATATCATCCGTTGTATCTGTTGATTCCAAGGTTACGGAAACAAGCTTACCGTTTTCAAAATAGCAGTCAGCCAAGGTGCCGTCTGCCTTTGCTATATAGGACTTCGTCTGCTCCTCGTATGTGATTTCGCTGAAATCCACCTGGGGCAAGAACTTCAAAGCGCCCAAGTGAAGCTGTTCACTCTCAAAAGGAAGCTCGAAATCTGCTTCGCTTATGCCAATTGCTATATATCCGTGAGAGTTCTTGGACAATAGAAGCTCGTTTTTATAATCAAAGTAGATTGCCATACCCGCAAGGTTAACACCGTCAATTTCATAATCAACGAATTCCATCTTCATAACAGTATCGTCAACTATCAGAATTGCGCGCATACCGCCCTGTTCAAAATCAAGGGTGTAGTTATCGTTTTTGTATGCGTTTCTCCATTCCATCTCAGTTACTGTAGTTCTCGCAGGTTCTTCCTTAGTTTCGCCGCCGAACAAACCGCCGAAAAATTCTGTGATCGCATCACAAGATGTGAGTACAAGTGTGGAAAGTAACATTACTGCCACGAGTGTGAGTGATAAAATTCTTTTCATAATATTTCCCTTTCTTTAAGAATTTTAATTTTTATCGAAATGTTATCTCGAACGTATTGCTCGAAATATACCTTTCAAGCATATTATACTCAATCTTTGAGTAAATGTCAATACTCAAAATTTGAGTATGATAATATTTTTATACAATATATATATTTTTGAGGTAATTTTTATGGATTACAGAACGAGAATGCGTAATTTAAGGGAGGACAGAGATCTGACGCAAAGAGAGGTCGGAGCTGTTATCAATAAATCCCAGCAGGGATACGGTCACATCGAGGACGGCAGGGCAGAGCTTAAAATTGACGATCTTATCAAGCTTTGTAAATTTTACGGTGTTAGTGCAGACTATTTTATCGGAATAAAGGAAAAATAAAAAATCACCCGCTTTTGTGGGTGATTTTTCTATATTCTGAGTAGATTAACCGTGGCAACCCGTTTCTTTCTTGCGTAATTTACCGTATAATAGGTTCCGCCTTCAAGCTTTTCAAGGTAAGCTATGCACAGATCGGAGCCGTCAACAAGCACACGGTTGCGCGCAAGCATAGCGCCCCGACTGAAATGCTCTTCAACGTAGCTGACGCTGTCGGCTTTTTCAATGGTATATTTATAAATCTGTCTTTCGATCGCTGTAAAGTACCTGTCCTGTTTTTTGCAGGGGAGTATAAGATGGAGCTTAACGTGAGGAAATTGTTCTTTCAGCTTTAATACAACGAGTGCCGCAATTGAGTCAAAGCCAACCGCACCGCCCGCGCGAAAATCGGTAAACCCCTCGTTCACGATAAGATCCGTGAGCTTTTTTTCAAGCTTTTTTTCAATTTCAGCCGGTGTAAGAAGCTTAATTTCCCTATGGCCTGTGAAGCAACAAATTTTTGACATAATATCACCGTCCTTTAATAATATTTTAGCACAAACAAAGCAAAAAGTCAACAAAATAATGCCGCTTACAGCAAAATACAATAACAATAGAAAAATGAAATTTTGTAATTTGACAAATATCAACAAAAATTTCAAAAAAATTACAGTATTTTTTGATTGCGCCTGTGGAAAACTCTGTGGAAACTGTGGAAAACATAGCAAAATCGCAATTTTGGTAAAAAAGAAAACAGATGTTCCTGTGGAAAACTATTTACAATTAATTACAATATTGGTGTTTTCTATGTTTTAGAAAAGCTAAATTGATTGTAGAATAATCCAATATTTTGTCAATCAGCGGCATTCCTCCGAAATTAAGCCCTCACGTTCTCTTATTTTTTCGTAAACCGATCTTGCCCTCTCTAACCGACGGTAGATCGTGCGCTCGTCACAGTGATGCTCTCCCGCAAGCGCCATAACACGTGCGCCAAGATCATATCTTGTCAGACGGTATGCCCGCCCCTCAAAATATATGCAGCTTACCGCCTCAATCACGTCGTCTTCTCCGTTCAGCCAAAGAAGGCGCAGCGTATCGTAAACCGATAGCATATCAAGACGGTTGCGGCGGGAAACGCACAAGACCTCTATTTTTTTATAAACCTGCATTGGATTCAATCTCTCTGAAAAGAGCCCAAGCCGAGCAAATTTGCGAAAAACTCTTATTATTTCATTCCTTTTGTCATTATTTTGCATTATCTATCCCCTTTTGCTGTCTTTTTATCTATTATAGAACAAATGTTCGTGTTTGTCAATAGGGATTTCAAATATTTATAAATAATTTTGCAAGCGATCTTTTACAAAGCTTCGATTTTTCTTCGACAAGCCGATCGATTTCTTCTTTTTGAGATGAAAAATGCGCCCGTGCAGACTCGGTTTTAATTAATAGATCCTTAGGAGTATTGAAAACGCTCAGATCCGTGCAGGGAAACAGCGAAAACCCCTTGCAAAGTGCCGACATTTTGGGGTCTTTTGAAAGCGAAAGAGTTGGAATTTTACACATTGTTGAAAAGAGAGAACCGTGATAGCGCTGTGAAATTACTATTTTTGAACTCAATAGTATCCTTGCAAGCTCGTCCGGGGTGTTTGGCGTGTCGATTTGGATTTCTTTCAGAACTGAGCTTATGGTTTTGGCAAAAAGCATATCTTCTTTTTTGTTCAGCACAACTATTCTTATTGGTACATCATACGAGTTTTGCACCATAACAAGTGCGTTTGCAACCTTTTCCGCAGAAATTTTGCACTTTTTCAACGATTTTGCGTGGGGAATAAACACGATACAGCTATTTTCTTTGTTGAACATCAACTTTTGGTTGATATTTTCATAATAAATCAGTGCAGGATCGGGCAGAAGATGAACTTGTCTGTGTGGCAAAATCCGCTTTAACGTTTCCTTTGACACTCTGTCACGAACACTTAAATAATCAAACGTGTTCAGGGTACCTAACAGGCGATTATTAAGAAATTCACTCGAAAACGCGCCGAACTCAAACGGCCCTATTCCGTTTGCAAGCATCCATTTTCGCTTTGACAGCAGATTTGCCGCCCGTATCACCGATAAATAATAAAAAAGAGAAGCGTTTGAGGTTGAATTTTGCAAAAGAGAGCCACCGCCAAATATAAAGAGGTCACTTTTCCACAGCGCACGCACCGTTCTGAATGGATTTTTGCTGCACGCAAAATATACGCGAGCATCTGCATTTGCACAGAAAATATTGGATTTTATAACTGACAGAATTGCCTCGTCGCCGAAGTTTTCGTGATTGTAGTATCCGCAAATCGCAATTTTCGGTATTGTTTTTCTTTTTACTGAAAGAGCTTTTTCATAAACTCTCAGCGTTTTTGTTGCCATATCGAAAGCAGTATAGCCCTCATTAACGGTTTTTTGAGAGAACTCGCATATTTTTCTTTTTTCAGACTCACTCAGTTCAAAATACCTGCATATTTCATTAAACAGCAAGTCGGAAAGCTCAGTCATATTCTCGTGCGTTTTAATTCCTCGGCACGTAAAATTCGTCATTTTTGCACTTTTTACGTTGCTTTCGTCAAGCAGACCGAGGCAGCCCTCGTTTCCAAGAAGAATTACGGGCAGGGAGCGAGCCATAGCTTCAAGGGCGGCACGTGAAACTCCGACAAAGAGGGTGTTTCGGTCAAAGTGTTTAGTTGGATCGTGGCTTTTGCCTACGACAAATATAAACCGACGGTTGATATTTGAATTAAGGGCATCGGCTTTTTTCCGTATTTTTATATATTCACTCCCGCCACCGACGATTACTATTTGCAAATCATCATATTTTTGCGCCAATTTCAGAGCAATATTCAATAAAAGGTAAGCACCCAATGAGCAATCGCTGTCCAGACGGCTCACAAAGACGATTTTTTTCATTTTATCTCCTCCGTATCCGAATATTCTGTGCAGGGTTTTATCTTTTCGGGAACTATCACTCCGTTATTGATAATTTCAATTTGAGATTCAGACAGCCCGTGCTTTACAAGGTGCGCTCCAATATCGTCGCTGACCGCTATCGTCCGTGCACCCCACTCTGACAAATAACTTTTTGGAAACCTCATATCAAATTTTGCGTGAGCTGTCACAACAAGCGGAACGTTGTATTTTTTGCATACCGATTTTGCCAAAGCAGCCGTTGTACGTGTGTGAGCGTGTATAAGATCCGGATTTACCCTGCGTACCGTTTGTCCAATAATCTTCCGGGCAACCAAAAATCTGCAAATCATTGAGGATTTTTCCGCCTTTTCCCCTCTGTCGGCAACAGCAGGAGCATATATACACTTTATTCCTTTATGTGCCAGTCTGTCACGAATTATTCCGCCCTCGCTCACAACAAAAATTTCGTGTCCCAATGCATAAAGCTCACTCGCTAAAATCTCAACGTGAGTTTCAGCGCCGCCAACGTCAAGCGAATCTATTAACATCAGTATTCTCATAAAGCCCTCCTTTTTTTATTAGTGTGTACAAATGGGGCAAAATAACACAGAAAAAGCAGGGCATTTTTGAAAATCTGCAAAATAAAAATCCACCCGCCAAGCGGGTGGATTTGCATTTTCGGGCATAGCCCCATAATATACCGGCAACGCACAAGTGCCTCTTTTATTGGCCTGCCAGCCATGCATTTGTTACGAAACCCCGCTCAAGCGGGACTAAAACCAAGCCTCCCTTGTGTAAAGGGAGGTGGCACGGCTTCCGCGGAGCCGCGCGTTGTAAAAAGCGATAATCTACACAAAACAATCCCTCAGTCAGCTTCGCTGACAGCTCCCTTTACACAAGGGAGCCTTTAACACAAGATCATTCTACGCTGAATTTTTATTTGCTTTCTGCTCATCGGCAAAGCCTTTATGGAACCCCGCCACTATGGCGGGGTTTTCGTCTTACAACAAAAGGCGAACCCAAAAGAGTTCGCCGATTTTGATTGTTTTCAATTATTTCTTGATTCCAAGGAGTCCGAGAACGCCGTCGATAACGAGGAGCAAACCGATAATCCAGATGAAATCGCCAAGAAGGTTACCAAACGCAAGAGCGATACCGATTGCAACCGTCAAAGCTGCAAACACAACGCTGAGTATGTTTTTCTTCTTTGCCTTCAAAATCTGAACAAGATCAAGAACACCGTGAGCTGCAATAAGTACGCCGAGAACGATAAGAACGATATCAAGAATTGTAAATCCTACAACAAGGATAATTGCGCCGAGAGCAATATTGAAGATACCGCTTGTGGTACGTCCCTTAATAATGTCCAAAACACCCATTGCCGCGAAAATAATTCCCGCAATTGTCATAGCCCAAACAAGCATTTGCGTTCTGAAAATCATAAGCAAAGCGCCAAGAACTATGTAAAGAATGGGGGAAGAAACGTTAATTGATGGTTTTTTTGCCATAATAAAATCTCCTTTCAAAGTTTACGATAATATTTTATCATATTCGAGTTTGTTTGTCAATTATTTTATAAAGCATTTTGCAAGAAATTTATAATAATATATGCACAAAAATAAAAAATCGGAACAAAAAAAGCGAGCTTTTTGCCCGCTGCTACAATAAAAAAGGTCATTTGAGAAAACAAAGCGTTACTGGTGGTGGAGGTTTGCCTGCCCACGTGCGTTGTGAACAGGTTCGCCGGAGAAATTGAGGAGAGAAAAAATGAAAAATAGGTTCAACAAATCCGACTGTAACCTTCGTTTTCTCAAATGTTTTGAAGTGTTGCATATTTATTATATTCCGATCGAATATATATACATTATAATACATTTTGTTCAAAAAAACAAGTGGTTTTAGAAGAAAAAATGCAAAATTTTACCTGATTTTTATTGAAAATCACCAATAATTTTTATAATTTCCTTCATAGCTCGGCTCGAAGCCACACGTCTGATATATTCACGGTCTCGCTGACGGGCAATATCAACTCTTTTTGAAAATGTTTTTTCCTTGGTCGATATTCCGATAAACACAGTCCCTATGTCTTGCTTCGTTTCGGGATCCGGAACAGGTCCCGCTTCGCCCGTGATGGATATTGCAATATCGGTATCAAGCCGTTCTCTTGCGCCCTTTGCCATCTCTTCGGCAACAGCATAGGACACAGCGCTGTTTTTTTCAAGAGTTTCTTTCGAAACGCCAAGAAGATTTATCTTTGCTTCGTTTGAGTAGGTAATAAATCCGCCCGCAAAAACCGAGGACGCCCCGGGAATATCGGTAATTCTTTTTCCGAAATATCCGCCCGTGCAGGATTCAGCGCAGGAGAGAGTAAGCCCTTTTTCTTTGAGCATTTTCACAAGTAATTTTTCAATAAGCTCAGCATCAAGTGCATAGATGTGTTTGCCGACGGGGGTGCTTTTCACCTTTTCAATCATCTCACGGCACATTTTTTCGCCCTCTTCCTCGCTGTGAGCAAGCGCACCTACGCGGAGGCGCATCTCGCCCTCTTTGGCATAGGGAGCAAGCGTGGGATTGATGCTGTTTTGCATCAAATCTATAAGGTGAGTTTCAACCTCGCTCTCACCCATTCCCATAATGTGAATGTTGTGGCTGACAAGAACGCTGTCACTTTTGACTCTGAGGCGTGGGTAAACAAATTCCTCGAACATTGGAATAAGCTCAAAGGGCGGCCCCGGAAGAAGTACAACAACCTTTTCGTCTTTTTCGATATATATTCCGGGCGCTGTTCCCGTGCGGTTTTTTATTGCCTCGGCGCCCGTTGGTATATCTGCCTGTTTTGAATTGTTCTCAGGCATTTTTATGCCCATTGAAGCAAAAAAGTCCTCAATTTCACGCAAAATTGACTCGTCACGCACCATTGGAAGTCCAAGCGTCTTTGCAACGGTCTCTTTTGTCAGATCGTCATAGGTGGGACCAAGTCCGCCCGAAAGGATAAGCAGATCGGCATTTTTAAGCGCAGTTTTTACCGCTTCTGACAAGCGGGTAGGATTGTCGCCCACAACAGCAGTGTGATATACGGATATTCCGAGCTTTGCCAGCTCCCTTGATATGTATGCCGCATTGGTGTTTACTACCTCGCCCAAAAGCAGCTCGGTGCCAACGCATAAAATTTCTGCATTTCTTATTTTCATAGCTTCTCCTTGTGTTTGCTGTATTTATTAAATCGGGATGAAAGTTACAGAGTGAAGATGTAGGGGCTTATTTGAAAAGTTACAAGCTGAAAATGTGGGGGCTTTTTTGCAAAACCGCCCCCACGCCCCCGAAAAACTTTTGCTGATGGGTTTCTACAAACTTTGCGTAAATTTTCGATAATTCACGGGTGAATTATCGGTACACCC
>JAZURO010000085.1:0-4507 GCA_045606265.1 Eubacteriales bacterium | reverse complement strand
TATTCGCCCCAGCTTTTTGCCAACCACGTCCGCACCATAAAACTTGCATCTTATCTCGACTTCTGCATTGTTGGCAATTCTTCGGGTATCGTTTTGCGTTAGATTTATCACAAATTCGTCAAGGTCGGAGTTGTATGATATTTCGTTGTTTCTAAGTGACTTGTAAACTCCGCCGATGTTCAGCTCAATGTCCTCGCACACGTTTATAGCACGGACATCGTCGCCGACGTGTATCTTAAACGGCAAATCGTATGAGTCGCCTTGAGATATTGTAAACAACGCACTCATCATTCATTCTCCTTTATTTAATTATTTGTAAGTACGCTCATTGTTGGTGACCTTTAATCGGGCTTGATTCCCCAAATGAAGCGCACATCAAACAACTCGTTGGTTTCATCATATTGTAAAATAAGGGCGTACATTGCACCGCCGTCATCAACCGAAAAAGCATAATACCCATTATCAACATAATAGGTTACCAACGGTAGCACCCAAACAGACGGAGTGTCTGCTACCAGATCCATAACGTGTGCATATATCATCTTGCCTGTTGCAACTGCGTTTTCCAACTGAGCCTTTAACTGTGCATTACCGTATATGACTGGGGAATTACCGCGGTAACTTAAATGCATATTGAAAACAGGGCTGTCTACATATTTAGTCTCAATCTTGTGTACTTGTTCACCGTCAATCTTGATAGTGGCGGTTTCTGTACCTGCAAGATTAACAACTAAGACAATTCCGGGTATTGAAGCTACTGCGAAGGGTTCTCCCGTGTTTTCTCCACCAACAACCGCCATATTGCCGACTCCGACGCCCGTGCCAAACTGAGGAGAGGAAACTACTTTTGCTATGCACTCATACTGCACACCTTCCCAAGTGACAACGTAGACCAAGCCTTCTGTTAAACTGAAATCACTACCGTTTTCAAAATACTGACCGTTCGTAAAGGTAAGCGTTCTTTCGGGGAACGCTGTCACCATTTCAGAATAAAACGGTCTGTTCTTGATATAGTCCTTTGCGGTAGGGTCGTTCTGAAGATAGTCGGGCTGTACAGTTGTGCCACCACCGCCACCGCCGATTACGGGTTTATATTCTCCTGTGTTCGGGTCTTTATATTTAAGTACGCTCATTATCGTTTTCCTCCTCTGTTTCTATAGGCTCATCGGTTTCGGTGTACTGACGGTTAAATTCGGCAGGGTCGATAGCCTCGGAATAACGAACGCCGTCCCGCTCAATCATCATACCGAGATCGGAATAAGTGCGATTAAGCTCCACTCCATCCTCACGGGTTCTGTAATATTCGGTTACTATAGCCATTTTATCACACTCCTATCTTAGTCTCGTCAAGTGCGCCCGTGGTTGTTCCGTCAACCGTGTAGTCCTCTAACGCCCTAAACTGAGTGGCAAAGGTTGACCAGTTGGTGGCGGCTTTGTAATCTTCTATAAGAGCAGAAGGAACGTATATGTAACCGTCCTTCAATCCTTCGGGATTGTAGGTTGCGTTTACTGTGCCGTGAAAGCGGTAACAATTCAAAAAAGTGTTTGTGTTTGAAAGTGTACACATCGTTTCAGAGCGCAATATTAGAGCAGTGAACTTTGAACAATCAGAAAACGCATAACTGGGCATACTTGTCACTAACGGTAAATCCACACTTGTGAGATTTGAACAACCACTAAAAGCATAACTGCCTATATTTGTCACTAACGGTAAATTTACACTCGCGAGATTTGAATAATAATAAAACGCATAATTTCTGACCGCTTTCACCCTCGGGTTGCTATACTGTATCGGCGTTCCCGTGATAAGACTGTCTTCGACTGTGGTGTCGCCGCCGCTAATGCTGTCAACGGCGTTCTCAAAGCCTTCGGGAAACACAAGGTCGCCTGTAGTGCCAGCTTTTGCCTTAATCTTATCGGCTACGCTCTGAAGACTTTCTCTCTGAACTATCATTTCAGACATCAGAAGCTCGCCCCCTCTGCGTTCTCAAGTGCTACCGCCGCCCACTTGCCATCAACAACACGGAGAAACTTTCCGTTGTCGGCGGTTGTGATGGGTGTTTCGGTTGTAACCACGTTGACGCCTTCCTCATCCGTGTCCACCCAAAGAGCGGCGTTGTCTGTGGGTGCTTCTGCTCCTATGTGAACAACGTCAGAGTTTGTTCCTCCGCCTCCCGAACCGCTGTTTCCTGCTATTGCCGCCAAAAACTGTTCTTTTCTCGTTATCGGCTCGGGGGTCTCAACATTTTGACCGCCAGCCTTTGCCATAAAGATTTCCTCTCTTGTAATAGGCTCAAGTGCCATACGTTATCCCCTTTCGTCTGTCTCTTCAACAGAATATCTGTTTATTTCTTCTGCGTCTTTTCTTTGCAGTATGCCCTCGATCTCATCCTCGGTCAAGAATGGAAGTTTTCGGAGAATTGTCTCATCATCAAGATATTCCGCACACATTAAAATCATAGAGGTTTCTTCGGTGCGGTTGACAACCTGCGACCGCTTGAATGTTGCCGTGTCCTCTATCCCTGCCACCGCAAGAATGCCGTTGATAAATTCGTGCAGACAGAGTTCAAACTCGTCAGCCTTCTCGTTCAAAGGCTCATAGGCAGCTTCAATTTGTGTGGCGGTTACGTTTCCTGCGGCAATCTGCTCCGTGTCAAGAGCCATTGCGTCTTTGTAAAGGTCTTTTTCAAGCCTTGAGAGGTACGCTTCACGGCTTTGATAAGGCACGTCCAGCGTATGAGCTTCTGCCTTCGCACCTTCGTCTCCGTCAACGGTTGCCGCACGGACTACTTTCATTCTCTCGATGAACTTTGCAAGGTCTATGTCATCCATTCCGCCAGCGTTGGTGATAGTCCAATAAATCATAGAAGCATCGTCCAAATCGTTAGCAAACCCGCTCTTGATAAGGTCGTAACAATCAATCTGTTCACGCTTGCCGATAAGCTCGCTCTGCTTTTCGGGATTTGCCCATAGCGGAACAATCGGGAATGTGGGATAGTTGCCAAAATCATATATGTTTTCGCCGTCCGCTTTGCTCGACTTGACAACTTGAATGTAAGTGCGTTTCTTGTTCAGCACTTTCATGTCTTCGTCTTTTCTTCTGATGTAATCCGTGTATCCGTCCGTCTCAAACAAGGTGGCTCTCATCGGCTTTGTATTGTCAATCTGCCAAAAGCGAATGCCAGCCATAAGAGCACCGTTTTCCTCATCATAAAGCGGCACAAACTCCGTCAGCGAATACATCTCAACGTGGTCTTTGTTATAAAAGCCAAAAGACACCGCTTCGACAAGAGCCGACTTTGCGGCTTTGTATAAAACGCTGTCTATGTTCTTGCCCAGCCTGTCCTTAGTTGCCTCGTTCTCAAAAGTTATGCCGTTTCCAAGCAGATATGCCACTTCTTGGGTGACGAAACGCTTGAAAAACCCGCTCGCACACTTGTGATTTGCGGAGTAATTGTCGGGGACAGCCTTGCCTGTCAGAGTATACAGCAGTTTCTGATAGTTCATTATGGTGGCGTTTTTGCCACTTGCATAAGCCTGTGCATCTTTGGCTATTTCATACATATCAGAAGATCTGTGCTCATTTATTGCGGAGAGGATAAAACTCATCCTCGCCTTTTCGTCATTACCTACAGCTTGCAGGTCTTGAAACGTTTTTATGTTTCGTCACCTCAATTCAAGGTTTTTACAATTTTGAAGCCCTTCACGCCCACGCCTTCAAGCTTCTTGATAAGGGCATCTGCCTCAGCGTCTCTGTTTGTGCCTGTGAACACCTCTGCTTCTGTTTGCACACATACCGCCTCGTTAACAACAGGGGCGGCTTCTTTTTTCTTTAGCCCATAAAGCTCCGCTATCTTTGCCGCCTCGGCTTTTGCGAGTTTTTTAAGATTGTCCTTGTTCATCAGCCAGCGGCAAGCGTCGGGGTTTGTGTGGAAGCTGTGCTCGATGATAATTCCGGGAACGTCTGCAAGGTCTGCTCCGTGCAGAACTCCATAGTAATTATCATTTAGCTGTCCGTCTCCGTCCCTGTCGAAATCTACGGGGCGGGTATGCACCTGCGGCTTCTGCTTTGTCTCCATAACTTCCGCAACAACACGTGAAAGTGCGTTAGCCACAAGTTTGCTCTTTTCGTCTGCATTGGTTGTTTTGTCATCGACAAGGTGGAAAACCGCTACATAATCGGGTGTGGGAGAGGTTGCCGCATTTGAATGGAGCGAAATGAACAAGTCATATCCTTTTGCTTTCAAACCTCGCTGTGAAACCTCAAGGTCTTTCTGTTTGTCCTCTCTCGTTATGCCGACCTCAGCACCGTAGCTCTCAAGCTCTTCCTTCAAAAGCAGATGCAAATCCCAAGTCATATTGCTTTCGTAATATCCTTCGACCGCACCTTTGTTATAATAGTTTCCATAATGTCCCGCATCCAGCATTATCTTAATACTCATCATCATCCCTCTCTTTCTTAATCGCTTTAAGGTCTTTCATATATTCATCTGCCTCAATTGCTTCG
>JAZURO010000084.1:0-9878 GCA_045606265.1 Eubacteriales bacterium | reverse complement strand
TTTAGCCTTTAGGTCAGCCAACCGCACATCTTAACCCGAAAAATACTCAGGGTTGGAATTTGCTCCCGATTGCGCCTCTGAAAGCTTTCGGGTTCTCTCCCTCAAACTTAGCCCTCCCTAACAAAACCAAGAGTGGTTTTGAAGTACGTCGGGAACTCCTTTGGTCGCTGGTGCCGGCACTGGGACTCGAACCCAGACGGACGAGACCGACGGGGCTTAAACCCGATGTGTCTACCAATTCCACCATACCGGCAATCTATATTCAAACAATCGACGGGAGTCGAACCCGCATCTTGCGCAACCTTCCTGCGCTGTCTTACCTTAGCGTGGGATACTTAATGGCAAGCCCCATTCTCGCGCTTTAAACGACGACTGTTTTTGGCTCAATCATACCGTAGCGCCAACAATTGCTTTGCGCTTTATGATATTCTAAAACCCGATTTTCTTTTGTGATTTTATATGTGGTTTCACGCTTATTTTTTATCTGTTCCTTGAGAGCTTTTAGGGAAGTGAACTCACCCTTGTAAATCCACCTTCCAAAGCTCCAAGGATACCATATGTAAAGCTTGTACATAATCAATCCTCGACGATGAGGACATTCACTTTCCCCGTGTGGGCAGTGCATCTGTCGATGGCGATTACACCGTTGCCGTAGTAGGGCGTGAAGTCCGCGGTCTTACCAAACTCACTGCCTTTCTTTTCGTAAGCACAGTGTCCAAAAGAAGCGTGCCAGTGACCACATACAATTTTCTTGTTGGGTTCAACAATATTAAACTCTTCTGCGAGTTGCATACCGTTTTCCCATCTTGCGGTGTGTCTTTGCACACTGTTGGAATTTCTCCAATCGGGATTGAAAATGTACTTCTTGCCCACTTTGGTACAAGGGATCCAGCCGTGAACAAATATGTAATTAGGCGTTTCAAACCAATCAACACTTGCTGGGATAAGCTTTGTGTAGAAATCGGTATTTTTAACCTTTTCGATGAAGTCTTGGTATCTTCGCGTAGCATCTCCGTCCGTAAATCCAGTGAGCTGAAGCGCTGTACCCCACGTTCCATTCGAGATGTGATAAGAATATCCCCATTCAAATTCCCAACGAGACTCTTTGAGATCACGCAACATAGTTTCGAGAAGCTCTTCGTGATTGCCTTTTACGAAGATAAGTTTATCTTCCTCAAGGAGCTTAAGCATAAATTCCTGCATCTTCACGGCTTCTCTGCCTCTGTCCATCATATCACCACAAACGATAAGCTTGTGAGGCTCGGTTTCCTTAAAGAAGCCTGCTTCGGTTAATGCCTCGACGAGAGGTGTATAAAATCCGTGAACATCAGAAACAACGTAATATTTCATATTGCCAATTCCTTTCTGAACCACTTGCGTAGCAGTTCAACCTTGATTTCATCGAGCTTCTTATACGCTCTGCCGTCGCAATCGTTGCCATACTTCTCCATATAAGCATTTCTGATTGCATTGGTTTCATCGCAAAACTCGTCTGCCATCCTTAACGCATCTTCCAAAGAGTATTCGTTCAGCTTTGCGGCATCCAGCTTAGCTCTTATTGTAGGGGTGGGATGTAAGCACGCCTTGAACGACTCTCCCGCAACGTATCTCTTGATGAAATCGTTAATACGTATGATGTGATGTAGCTGTTTGCCGTCGTATCCGTACTTATCAATCTTGTCCTTGATGGTAGGGTATGGATGACATAATGCCTTCCGCTTTTCAAGGCTAAGTCCCGCCATCGTTCTCAGTGTTTGAGTTGGGTGGCAGTGAGTTAAATCTTCCGCAAGAGCACGGAGATCTTCCCAGAATGACTCATAACCTTCAGCTACGATGTAGTAGTCAGAGAAGAGAACCTCAACAAAATTAACGTTCTGCTTCTTAAATGTTTCAAACATCACTCTCACATCCTTAAAATCAATGTGCTCATTGTTTTCACGAATATGGGTAGTGGATATAGGAGCAGAGCCTCTACAGAAATCTTCGAATGAAGGCAGGATGATAGCCTTCGTGTCTATATCGCTCTGATATTTTTCGTTGTTTATATCAAGCCCGTAATTTTGGCTTCCTTGAAGTATCAAGCAGAACACCATTTGCCCGCTTTGAACAGCTTCGTTGTAGTGTGCCTGCAAGTTACTTCTTATGTAAGTTTCGCGGTCAAACATATGCTCTCCTTTCTTTATGCGCCCTTGACGTCGCAGGAATGAAGCGCATCGACAAGCGACTTCAGGTCGGGCTTAAGATTTTTGTAGTACTTGCTGTTAAAGAATGGCTCCATATGTACGTTTACAAGCCAAGCAATCAGCAATCTTTCCTCGATGCTCATAGTCATCAACTTTTCAAAACCGAGAGTATAGTAACTACTTACGTTGTGATGGTCGTAGTAGTGCGCAATCTCGGTGGTTTCACCCTTGAAGTTGGTGAAAGTCTTGGTAAATTTCTTGCCGGTGTCGTGCATAGCGGCAGCGAAGAGGACAATCATATTTGTCAATGCCGTGCTATACTTTTCGTCATTCAAAGCGTCATAAGAGAGCTTGAATGCTTCATCACAAACCTGCTGAGTGTGAACCCCGACCGTGTTGTTGTGATGCGGATTATCGTGATCGCAGTTCATCCAATCCTCATAGTCGGACTGAGTGTAAAGCTTGCCGTTGTGGTCAACTTCAATGTTGTCCCACCCTTCATCGTAGAACGGAGGTTGAAATCCAAGAAGCATCTTTTTGATTACGGGCTCGCCAACAGTGCGACTTCTTTCCGCATCTCTCTTTACGCAGAGGTCATATCTCGACCATACAACGTAAGCAATTTTTTCACAGTTAGGAAGCGAACGGAGAAGTGCTCTGCGGTACTTTCTCCTGATGTTTGTGGCATCGTAGATGACATCGATGCCGTCCTTGAGTGCGTTGAAGGTTCGCTCCCTCATTGTTTCAAACACCTTTTCAGGATTTTGCTGGTCGTTTTCGTCGCCAAACAATTCCTTGCGGATTTCGTCTGACGAAACCACGAGAACACTCTTCATTTTCGCTTTCGTTTTTTCTGCAATATAGGATTTGCCCGAGCCGGGAAGACCGATAAGCATTATGAATTTTGCCATACTGTCACCTCATCCATAAACCACATCATCAAAGAGTGCATACTGAATGATTGCGTCGGCATCACAAGCATCGAGGCAACCAGTGTCAATCATTCCCTGAGAAATCAGGTCGGAACGCCCGTCCTCCAAGAACTTGGTCAATCCCTTGATGAATTTCTCTTTCGTAAGCTCAAACTCTTCACCGGACTCTGCGTCGTAAAGCTTCAGAGTGCCATCGCGAGAGATCTGCTCACTTGCGTAATCGCCAAGGTACTTGCCGACAACCTTTGCTTTGCCGCACCAATAATTGATGCCACCCTCAAGGGCGGTACACATAATGTCATCGATATCCTGATTGGTGAGCAGGATATTCAACTTTACCTCAATGAACTGTTCGTCCATTTCTTCTTCGTTAATATCAACAATGTTTTCGTTGTCCATAGTACCTCTCCTATTCCGTTTAAATACCGTTTGGAATGCTCCTCTGCGAGGTGCATTCGTTATAAAACCAGCCTCCAAACAGTCGCTCTGCGACTGTTTTTGTTTGAATTCACTTTCAACATCGAGGCACTTTTGATGTAATCAAAAGCTCGGATTATGTATAAAGGGATCCGACATACCTATTTAAACTTTTTTATGTTTCGTAAAAACAGAATGGCTTATAGCCAATTCTTTCGACGCTTACGCATCGGCTTGTTAGGTTGTCCACATACTTTGTATCGTTGTGGACGTGACCATAGTAATTGAAATACGGCGTGGTTTCGCTGAGCTGTAACGGCTCGTGGCTTAACAGATAGAAGCCAAACAAGATCGGGTATTCGCTTACTTCCTCAAAACCACAGTTGCGATAGTATTCATTTCTATAGTCATCGTGGTTGCCCTTGATTAAGATTTTCCTTCCGTTCAACTTCGGAGCAATTTCCTTAATTAACTCCTTGCCAAAAGCAAAATCACCTAAGACAAACACGGTGTCATTTTTGGATACGGTGCTATTCCAATTTTGGATAAGCACTCTGTTCATTTCCTCAGCCGTCCTGAATGGGCGGTTGCAGTATCGGATGATGTTTTCGTGACCGAAGTGTGTATCGGCAATGATAAAGTACTTCATCGCGCTTTAGTTGAACGCACAGCGTCGATGAGTAGGAATGTCGCCATACCGATATTTGCTCCGCAAAGAACTCCGCCAAGCATAGTCGGTTCAGCCGACAAAGTCTGCGGGAAACTCACCATAAGAACGGCGAGGATGATGAATGTTAAAAGATACAAGAGAGACATAAATGTCCTCAAATTGATGTATTTCTTCATAGCGTTCCTTTCTTGGTTTTATTTCCAGTTGGTTGTCACTCGACCATCGGGATGAATAATAATGTTGGAATATCCATCTTGATAATCGTTATGTCGTTGTTGCCACATATCTCCCAGCGTTACTCTGGCGTGACTACCTGCATAATCGAAAGTCGCATAAGTGAAAAAGTCACCAATGCGGAATGTGTGAACATCAATCTCCGAATCGCTTTGCAGGTCGTTCCAGATATCGACGGGATAGTCTTTCTTCTCAAATCCGCTAAGAAAGCGGAAAGAAAAGCTGCTCGCATTCATCTTCATATACTCTTTTATAAAAGCAAGCGTGGGATTCTCTAATACGGTTTGGACTGTACAACCCGGGAACTCTTCGGGGTTGGGGGTTACGTAGTCGTTGTGAGACAGATTGATATGCGCCAACCCATTTAAACTCGTGCTGAACCCAGAAGTATTGATTGAGCAGAATATGTTACTGCTGTACTTTTCATATGTTTCAACGACGTTTACTACGTGGTTGGGATATAATCCCGGCTCCCCGCCAGTGATCGTTAATCTGGCTTCGGGATGCTCGTCCAGAACACGTTTTAGTGCCTCGATTTGAGCAGGGAAATTATTGTTGCCAGCCATTGGGTTCTGCCTCTCCAAGCAAAACGGACAATGGAACGGGCACTCTTGAGTTGTGATCAATTGAACATTGATGCGATAATAGAGAGGACGACCAAGGGATGTTTTAGCTTGTCTGGTTCTCAGGCGATACTGTAAATCTTCATTCATTTCGTCCCTTATGTCGTCATAAGACTTTATGAATGGTATAAAGTTCATTTTGCTACTCATAATTACCTCATCAAAGTAGAATTTGATTTAGATTTTTTTGCTAC
Source organism: Eubacteriales bacterium (assembly GCA_045606265.1). Classification (GTDB taxonomy): domain Bacteria; phylum Bacillota; class Clostridia; order Oscillospirales; family CAG-272; genus RGIG4608. Next base: position 4,625 of record JAZURO010000084.1, on the reverse strand, counting down.
GAAATGCAGAATTTCTGAATGCTTGTGTAAATCGGTTCAGAAGCAACGCAGTAAAGCTCGCTCCATTCGACCGTCGCCATTGCTCCAAGCAAGCTCTTGGCATTAACGCAGAAGTCGCTTCCGTCCGTCAGCATTATCTTGCCGGGCAGAGAGGAAACAACATTGACAAAATTCTGAATGTCGGTTATGGTAACCAACTCAATTTTATACTTGTGCATATGAGTCCTTCCATCCGCACCAAAACGGTGCGGATTTGTGTTTATTAAAGATTAGATACAAAAGCCGAAGGCGACAGCGTAGCGAATGCTGGCGTAGCAGTAATAGAAGCCACCGCCATACACGCAGCAGAAGTAGTGACTGTCACCACGGTAAGGGGAACGCAACCACGTATAATCCTCGAAAGGAAGATTGCGGGTATTTGCAAAATACTCATACTGTTCACCTTCTCCTGCGAAGGAATATTGTACCTCGCCCTTAATCTCAACTTCACTGAAGAGGAAGAGCTGATGTACGCTGGTTAAAATGTCGGGATTGTTTTCTCCCATAGAACACTTCTTATTAACAAGCTTGATGTTCTGCTTGAGAATATCGGGGAGCAGTCTGTAGATGCGTTCAAGGGTGACTGTATTCATAGTGCTCGACGCAAATCCGCCGCGGTTTGTGTTTGTAGGGTTCATTCTGTATCGGTCATCCATCTTGAGAATACCGAATGTCGTCTTAGCGGTTCCACCGCTTGCGAGAGTGTCCTTTTCGACGTCAAGAAGAATCATCTTGACTTCTTCGCCGGTATATAACTCGATAGTTTTGTAGTCGCCTACCATAAAACGCTCGGTAACGTCTTCCGTTCCGTTTATGTATTCTACAAGCTCTTCGAGAGTGCAGTCCATCTCCTGCGGAAGGCGAGTAGTTCTCGTTCTGTTAAAGAGTTTGCAGTTGTTGCAATGGTACTTCTCGCCGAAAAAGTCACAATAATCACATTTAGGTTGCATAATATGTATTCCTTTCACTTCAATTTTTCGATTGCCATTCTTGCAAGCTCATCACATCTGTTGTTGTATTGGTTATCAGAATGACCTTTAACTTTTATGAATTTAACTTGGTGAGGCTTCATAGCGGCAAGCAACTGAAGCCACAATTCTTTGTTTTGTACGGGTTTTCTCCCTTTGGTTTTCCAGCCGGATGCTTGCCAATTATCAATCCAGCCTTGAGCAAATGCATTTACTACATACGCAGAATCGCTGTACAGCGAAACTTTGCTCGGTGCTTTTAAGCACTTCAGTGCACTTATAACTGCCTGAAGCTCCATACGGTTGTTTGTCGTGTCTGCTACGCCACCACTGATTTCCTTTGAGTGTTGACCGTAGAAGAGAATTGCGCCCCAACCGCCAGCGCCGGGGTTTCCTGAACACGCCCCGTCCGTGTAAATAGTTACTTCATACATTTGTTTTCCTTTCCATTACAATCCACGTATAAATTCAGCGGGCGGAATGATCATGACTGGGCAGAGACAGCTTCGGCGAACCGTAAGAAATCATTTGTATTTGTACAAATGATTGTTGAAAAGTGTCTAAAACCCAACATAAGTATTAGGTATTTCTGTGGTTTTGCTACCTAAAGCCCGATTCTGAGTCTGATGAGGTGCTCTCAGTGTCCAAGCTTCCTGCAGGAGGCGCCTGCTGCGTGCCTTCGTCAGTCTCACAATGTGGTACTTTGAGTGTAACCCAAAGCCCTATCTTTCGATAGAAATAACGATTGTAATTGTTAAACTTAAATACAATAAAGGAGAATTTGTATCCCGCCGATCCAAATTCTCGTTGTAGAACGGTTCTGAATTGGATGCTTAAGAAACGCAGTTTCTTAAGGATGTGATTCAGAACGGTGCTACGTGAGAACCTTCGCGGAACGTCTAATATAATCAGACGCTTGATATGTATATCAAAATTTCTATTTAAGTTTTTATCTATTGCTTATGATGTCCTTGATGATCTGCATCATATCAACGCCGAAGCGCTGGTTGTATGCCAGAATAATCGCATCGATGTTTTCCTTTTCTACGTTTCTGTAGTATGCGATTTGTCCACCAAGAACCTGTACTTCTTCAACGTCCCACACACGATGATGTGTGTAATCGTTTAAGAAAGAATACACCGCAGCCTTGAAAGCCTTTCGTCTTTCGTGACCAATGGTGATTTCGTTATCCTTATTAAGCATCAGTCCAAGGTTCCAGTTGCGACCGGCAGAAGAACCATATCTGGTTTTCTCCGTATTAAGAGAGAAGGGAACATTGAATCTGTGAAGGATGTCAAGGATTGCGTCCTGTACGGAACCAGCCTTGCCAACTTCCCACGTGAACGACAAATCACTTGAAATGAGAATGTCATCGGCATATCTCGTATAGCAGAGGTGAGGGCTATGCTCACGGCACATCTTGGCGATGGCGTGGTCGATAGGGATCATCATAATATTCGTGATCGTGGGGCTGAAGGGCGTGCCCTGCGGGAGAACACCATTTAAGAAGCAGAGGGACAAAGCCTTCGAGAGGGCTTCGCGACCTCTTTCACTCTTAACAATCTCGCTGTAAGGGAAGATATTGCTAAGCTGGCGAAGAACAAACTCGTGAGTAGTGGAACCGAAGAAGTTTGAAAAATCAAGCTTTAGGAACCAGCGAGAATTGTTTCTCTGATGGCGCTTAAGAGCATCTATTGTGGATCTACCCTTAACATAAGCAAATGCTGCCGTATGATAGCTTCCGAAAAGCTTGTTCTCAAAGGTGATTTTGAGGTCGGTGAGAACACTCTTGAACTCGGCACGAGGAGCATCAATGCGGCGGAACCCTGCCTTGATGAAAGACTTGATTTTCTCTTCATTTACCTCAAATCCGAGAGGGGTGAGGTACTGAACGCACTTAGCAAGGGTTTCCTGTTCTATTCTGTCGTGCTCTGCGCAAGGGTGATTGGTAAGCAATCCCTTCAAGATAGCAAACATATCTGCATAAACATCTTTGCCGTCGTAGGGAATGCCAGAATTGGCGTTGTGAGTTTTGAAAACCTCACGTACAACAACCGAGAAACCTTTGTTCTTTTTTCTAAGATAAAAGGTTTCGTAAAGATTTTCCTTAGGTACATCGAAATACTCACGGTGGCGGTTGTTGAACTTTTCAAGCATACCAACCATAGCCCCGATGTTGATTTTTTCAAGCAGACGGGGCGGGGTGTGGTCACGATATACCGTTCTTGTATCACAGGTATCGTCCATCATCCTTGCGAAGAACGACTCATTGATACCGTTTAAGATGTCGTCGAAAGAAATCTGATACTCTTTCTGACGCACCGGTATAGTTATGTATGGCATAATGTGGATCTCCTATAAACATTTATTTATTGTCATCTCATGAAGACCGCGGAACCTGCGATGGTAATCCTGAAGATGGAGTTTGTCAAGATGTTTTGAACAATTGTTTGTTAATATTGTGTTAACAAACTGGCTCATAATGGGGAGTTCGGCGGTGGTTTCTCGTGTGCACGGGATTTACCAGCGGTACCACGCTCGCTTGAGCTGGTTGTATCCCGGATTGCATCCCTTCTGGGCGTCGTCGCTCGCTCTGACATCTTGGCACTTTGAATGTAATCCAAAGCCTTATCTGGAAGATAAGAATTTCTTTATCGGAGCGTTACTTAAAACGCATCAATATCAAAATTGAATGCGTCTATCGTAACAATTTTCTTGAGTTCCTTCTTTCTGATGAAGTTCATAAAGTTGGATACTCCGTAAGAACAGATGATTCTTACTGTAGGTGCTACTCCCATTTCAACGTTGCACGCTGTTACAGGAGTCGAAGCCTTAGCTTCTTCGTGTGTGAAGTCCATACTGCGGATGAGGTTGTCCACCATACGGGAGTCTTTCCAGTCGGCGGCATAATGCTGAGCATCCTCAAGGCGTGTTCTGAAATCAAACATTGCTTTGATGGACTGATTGGGTTTGTTCTTGGTGGCGATCTCGCGTCTGAGGTCGATGTTGTCAACGCACAGAAAAACATAGCCACTCAAGCGTGTGTTCTGTGTCCACCCTTCGGGGTAAACTGTGATGTCGTTCGCGGCTTCAGGATTGATTGCACACAGCATATCCTTTACCGCGTCAACCTTGAGTCGCTTAATGTCTGCATTGGTAAACATCTGGTTCGCCAGATTGTGAGCAGATACAACATCAAAGTCGTAAAGGGAAATCTTTGTGATACCGAGGCGAATAAGAAGCTCTGCCACGGTAGAGCCGACGGAACCGCAGCCGATGATGTGACATCGGCTGGTTACGTCAATAGGGTTGAAGTAATCCTGTGATTTTACGAGATTCATTTTGAGCACCCCCGCTTATAAAGTTCATAAAAGTCAACCTCATCAGCTTCAAATGCATCGTAAAGAGAAAGCTGGTGACCGTCATCCTCATCATCATCTTCTTCGATATCAGGACGTTTGCTCTGTAGGGATGAAGTGATATTGGGTGTTACTGCTCCTGAAGCAGCGTTTCCATTATATGTACCGTGATAAGGATAAGTTGATGCAGGAGTAGTCACAGCTCTGCGCTCTACAACCACGCCCTCGGCTTCGGAGATAAGTTCCGAAAGGAAGAAG
>JAZURO010000083.1:0-5782 GCA_045606265.1 Eubacteriales bacterium | reverse complement strand
GCTTGCGTATTGTAAACGCTTCGATGGATCTTGAGAATCTTGTTCACGACACAGCAAGTGAATTGATACCGAACAATAAAAACATCAACGCTGAAAATGCAAGAAAATATCTCTTTATGCTTATAGTGTGTCACAACCAACTCAAAGCCTTCTTAGAAAGCAATCCGTTGACAACAAACGAGGCATCCGAGAATGGCAAAGAAATTTAAGCTCACCGCCGATAATTACCATTCGGCGGAAGCGAACCGCCGATATTTCAGCGTATCGCAAATAAAAACTTTCCTCGACTGCCCGGCACGTGCTATGGCAGAAATTCGTGGAGAGTATAAGCAACCGATGACTAAAGCGTTGCTTATGGGTAGTTATTTTGATGCTTGGGTGGAAGGAGCACTCGACAAGTTCAGAGAAGAACACCCCGAAATATTCAACAGCAGAACAGGCGAACTCAAAGTTGATTATCAGCAAGTGAACGAGATCATCAAGCGTGTGCAAGCCGATAAGGTGTTTATGGAATACCTCGAAGGCGACAAACAGACGATAATGACGTTTGAATTATTTGGCGCACCGTTCAAGATGAAGATGGACGTTTACAAGAAGGGCGAAAGAATCGTAGATACCAAACTAATGCGGAGTATGGAACGCATTATGGGGATCTCATTTGTAGAGCATTGGAAATACGATTGGCAAACTGCACTCTACGCCGAGGGCGAATACATAGTAAATCGGAAGAAAGACAAACAACGCCTTGAAACATATCTCGCAGTAGCAACGAAAGAAGATGTAACGGATCTCGAAGTGGTACACATTCCTCGTTGGCGAAACGAAGAATGTCTTGCCGAGGTAGAGAAAATAATGCCTCGCTTAATCGCCTACAAAAACGGAGAACTTGAAGCGCCCGGCTGCGGTGTATGTCCGTACTGCCGAAGCGTGAAAAAACTGACGGGTCCGATTTCGTTTGAAGATGTTGGATTCAGCAACAAGGAACTTGCCTTGATGAAAGGCGAAATTTTTTAGGCGGTTTACTGCCTCGATTTAAAGTGTGAAAGGAGAAATAATGATAACGCTCAAACAACTTTTAGAAGTGTGCACGCCGACTGGATCGAGATTGGGCGGGATGTCATCGAAGTCAGAAGACACGAGATACCCGATAATCTTCTTGACCTCCCTGTGAAAAACATCACAGGATGGGACGATGGCTTAACTGTCGAACTCGACAAGGAGGGAAATATGCGATGATAAAATTAGGAAGTCTGTTCGACGGTAGCGGTGGCTTTCCGTTGGCAGGTGCAATGTGTGGCATCGTGCCTGTATGGGCAAGTGAAATTGAACCTTATCCAATCGCAGTTACAAAATCACGCTTCCCAAATATGAAGCACTTGGGAGATATAAGCAAAATCAACGGCGCAGAGATTGAACCTGTTGATATTATCACATTCGGTTCGCCTTGCCAAGATATGTCTGTGGCAGGAAAACGAGCAGGACTTAAACACGAAGATAACGGTGATGACGAAACGACACGAAGCGGTCTGTTTGTGGAAGCCGTAAGAATTATCAAAGAAATGAGAGGTGCAACAAATGGCGAATATCCAAGGTTTGCCGTGTGGGAAAACGTCCCCGGAGCGTTCAGTTCCAACAAAGGTGAAGATTTCAGGCTCGTCCTCGAAGAACTTATCAAAATCGCCGAGCCGACAGCCGTTATGCCTGAAGTTCCAAAAAAAGGATGGGCATACGCGGATTGTTTCAGCGGAGACGGATGGAGTCTTGCTTACAGAGTTCTCGATGCTCAATACATCAGAACGGCTCAAAGACGAAGAAGGATATACCTTGTCCTCGATTTTGGAGGTCAATGCGCCCGGCAAATACTATTTGAGCGCCAAAGCCTGCGAGGGTATTTTGCGGAGAGCGGAACGCAGAGGGAAACAGTTGCCGCCGATGCTGAAAGAAGCGTTGGAGCAGATGATAGAGAGGGAGCGTGCTATGGATTCCCATTAGGCTTTCGCCCTGAAAATATTCGTTGTTATGAAGAAACCGCAACGACATTGTGCAATGGAACAAGAGCGGGATTTTGTAATGGCGTAGTAGTCGGTGTAGATTGCTACAACCAATCTCTCACAGGAGATAAATCCAAAACCTTGAACAGCAAGGCGGTCGATTCAGACCACGTTCCTTGTACGGTCTACTCTGTCGAAAATCACCCGAACGATAGCCGAGTGAAGATAGACAGCGAGGGCAAGGTACAAGCACTCACAAGTCGTATGGGTACAGGCGGTGGCAATGTGCCGATGGTTATGGAAGAAAAATCCGTCATCTGCTTGCAAGGCAACGGCATCGACAGAGCCGATACAGCGGGATGCAACGGCAAAGGATGGAACGATAAGAGTTGTTATACCTTGAACACAATCGACAGGCCTGCAGTTGCTTACGAACAACCAATCGCCGTTGACCGAGCATTTTTTAATCAAGGTAAAAACGCTCTTTACGAGCCACAGACTTATGAAGACGGTACAAATCCTACGCTTGTGGCAAAAGGCCCGAGTGCGGTGTGCTATGGCATTAACGGAGAAAAAGCAGGAACACTTGATGCTTCGTATTACAAAGGTTGTGGTATGCGAGAAGGCAAAGAAAGAGATGTAGTTGCCGTTCTTGTAAAACCGCACTACATCGTCCGCAGGCTCACTCCTACCGAATGTGCAAGGTTGCAAGGTTTTCCTGATAGATGGGGCGACATAGACCATAAGGACGATTTCACCGACGAAGAATATCAGTTTTGGCTGAATGTTCGTAATACTCACGCAGAAATAAACGGCAGAACCGTTAAAGACTACATCGAGAAGCAGATGCTCACTTGGTACAACAAACTACATACAGATTCAGCAGAATACAAACTTTGGGGCAACGGAATAGCGTTACCGTGTGCCTTATATGTAATGCAAGGCATCGTAGATGTATTGAAAGGATAAATTATGGATTTGATTGGCAGAAGATTCGGAAAGCTCTTGGTCGTAGGAAAAGCCGAGAGAAAAGACTATGTAATATGCAAATGCGACTGTGAAAACATAAAAGAAATTCGTGCTACGCAGTTGACAAAGAAAAAACAGCCTACGCAGTCTTGCGGTTGTATTCACAGAGAGTGTGCGTCTGAAATCGGCAGAAATAATATTGCGAAGAACTCGAAAGCAAAGAACGAAACCAACATAGCTTTTAACACAAATTTTCAAGTCATAGAAAATCCAAAGTTACCTCGAAATAACAAAAGCGGACACAAGGGGGTATGGTTTGATCCTAAACGTCAACTGTACGAAGCGTTCATTCAAGTACACGGCACACGTATTCACTTGGGTCGCCACGCAAAATTTGAAGATGCCGTGAAAGCAAGAATTAAAGCGGAGGAAAAATACTTCGCTCCACTAATAAAACAAAAAGGAGAAAACTAAATGGCAAAAAGTCAGAACCTCAAAGACGTTCTCAACAACGCAAAGCATCTGTTCTCTATGCACCCTGCGCCGTGGAAAATCAATTTCGACTCACTTGATGGCTATGTTGATGATGCAAACGGCAAGCATATTTTCGGTGGCGAATACGGAGAAGGATATATAGACACAGATGATAAGGAAATCGTCGCCCTCGTAGATGTAATCAACTCTTTATGGGTTTATATGAAAGGAGAAAAATAACTATGGCAGTGGCAATGGTTTACACAAGAAGTGGCGGCGGCAAGACCGTGAACAGCACTCTTGTAAAAACAAGAAGCAGAGAAAAAAATCTTTTGCTCAACTCGGACGGGTCTTCACTTGTCCTCAAAAACTTCGATAGGCCCAATCTCGACATTGAGCCTATCGAGCATTGGATGGAACAGAGTCCTGAAGGTAAAACGTGGCTTTCTATGAGGAAACAATTTGAGAAAGCAATCGCGTCTAAAAAGTACGACAACATCATCGCAGATAACATTTCGGATGTCATAGATTTGGCTGTCCTCGAAATGGACGCAAGCGGACGATACAACGATCCCCGCAAGTATTACCTTCTCATCTATAACGATCTGAAGCGCCTCGCTCGTGAAGCGCAGAATGCAGATTGTGACATTATCTTCACGGGATGGACTTCCGAGTTTGTGGTGAGACTTCCTGATGGCACACTTGCAACAGGCGTAAGACCGAAACTGCCCGAAAAGATTATGGATAACTTCCTCGGACTGTGCAATGTGGTAGCGTATATCGCTACAGCTGAAGACAAGGAAGGAAATAAGCGTTGGTATTACAAGCTCGAAGGGTCGCCTATCCTCTACGCAAAAGATCAGTTGTATTGTCGCAAAACTTGTCTTCCCGAAGACATCTTCTGCGGAAAGGAGTAACCGATATGCGTAAATATCTTCGCCGTAAGGCACACAAAAATATGGAACTTGCAGGTATCACCCGTATAAACAGAAAATTCGCCCGATTGTGGCGTGATTATATTTAATTTTTAGGAGGGACAAAAAAATGAAAGACAATAAATTACTTGCCGCTATGCTTGCGGCTGCGGCTATGCTCGGAGATAAGGAAGCGGAAGCACCAAAGCAGGGGAAAAGCATGCGTGAACAGGCAAAAGAACTCGGCGAACTGATGAAAGAAACCATGCTCGGCTTTGTGGACGCAGGCTTCACAAGAGAAGAAGCGTTCCGAATCATACTTACAATAAAAGGAGGCAACTAATTATGAGCATATCTTGGAATTTCAACGCAGATGATTACGAAGAAAACAGTTTCGCTCCTATACCTATCGGCGATCACAGAGTAAGAATCGCAAAGGTTGAGGAAAAGAAATCAAGCAACGGTAACGATATGCTTGTGCTGACGCTTGACGTTAGCGGACACGGTTCAAGCCTGTGGTATTATCTCGTATTTATGCCTGATAACCCGCAGATGACGAATCAAAAGCTCGGACAGGTTTTTGACTCATTCGGAATTACTCCCGGCGATATGAATACAAATAATTGGCTTGGGAAAGTCGGCGGTGCAAGAGTAAAGCACGAGAAATACAACGGCGAAGATACGGCGAAGGTAAATTATTTCTTATCAAGAGCAAAGGTAGACAAGCTCCCCGATTGGAGCGAACCTGCGGGCAAAGCATCTGTCACGGGCGGCGGCAACGGTATGATAAACATTACGAACGATGAGGATCTTCCGTTCTGATGATAAATTTACGCCCATACCAAAGCGAACTTATTGACAACATACGCACTTCCCTCCGAGACGGCAATAAATCTGTTGTTGCCGTCCTCGGATGCGGAGGGGGTAAAAGCGTTGTTACAGCGAGTATAGCGAAATCTGCGACTGACAAGGGCAACTGCGTATTATTCTTAGTCCATCGTAAAGAACTGTGTGAGCAGATAAAAAACACTTTCGATAAGTTTGGTGTGAGTGCAGCTTACTGTGATGTATCTATGGTACAGACGGCAAGCCGAAGGCTCAATTCTCTTCCCGACTATGACCTTATCATTACCGATGAGGCGCATCATAGCACGGCTAAAACATACACGAAAATTTACGAGCGTTTCCCCGATGCTGTTCGTATTGGTGTAACCGCCACTCCCATCCGCTTGAACAAAGGCGGTTTGGGCGAAGTGTACTCCGATCTCATTACCTCGGTAAGCACTCAATGGCTGATAGAGAATAACTATCTTGCCCCGTATAAATACTATTCTGTGAAACTCGCAGACACTTCAAACTTACATACTGTTGCAGGCGAGTTCAAGCAAGACGAAGTAGCGGAACTTATGGAGAACAAGGAAATCTACGGCGATA
>JAZURO010000082.1:0-38504 GCA_045606265.1 Eubacteriales bacterium | reverse complement strand
TTAAATCACCTCTTCCTGTGCGCAAATAATCTCCATTCCAAGCACGTATCATACAAAAATGCTTGTCTGGATAATTCGTACATTTATATATAGTCAAAATCCCGTACATCCCAACATAATATTTACGCCATAGCCACTCAAATTCATCCTTTATTCCCGTCGGCACAGCCGATTCCAATAAACAATAATGAGTTTCTATTATTTCTGCTGTTGCGACATCTTCTCTTTTTTTCGTGCTATTCTGTTCCATTCTCGCAATTGTTTTACTCCTTTTTTAACATCATCTGGGATTGCCTCCTTTTTTTTCTTTCTTTGAATACTCTTCGCGCGACGTTCCGTTTCCAATATTTCAGAAGTTAAAAGAAAGAGAAAAAAGTCACTATAACTATCATCTTCCCTCATTGCCTTTTCGCCTTCTTTAATGTCAGCTAATAATTTCTTCTTTTTCTGTTGTATTCTATCCTCTTCCGCCCGAATTGTAGCCTCGAAGGTAAGCATCATCTCAAAATTATCAGCATCCGAACTTGCACACTCTAAAACAAAAAAAACTTTAGGCATATTATCCATCCTTTTAAGGTCCCGTGTCATTTGCAAAACCTCAGGCATGCACTTTGAATAAGAATCAAATGAAGGGATAATAATATAATCAACCTTATTTGTTTTACAATACTCAATAAGATTTTTCCACTCTTTTCGTCTATCAGTTCTTCGAGTTCCAAGTGTATCAACAAAAAACTCCGTAATCGTGGATGAAGGTACGGCTTTCTGCATCATATATAATAAAGGAGCAGCCTGCTCGCGCGTATCTATACGCTTGCCTCCTAACAGTTCTGTCTCCCAACTGGTATAAGCCACTATTTTCACGTTCTCATCTTCTTCACATATATATTTCTTTTCACTCAACCCTGCCATCTTTGCCGCTTCTAAAAGTTTCATTTTTTTGCTCCTTATAACTTTTTATAAATTTTTTTCTTTTGGGGTTGCAAACAATTTCTCTAATTTGTCTGGTCAGTTCCCTGTTGGGATTACTTGATAATCGCACATAAACACCATCTTCTGCTATTCGCGTTCCACGCACTCGGCTTTTATTCTGAACCTCAAGTTCAATTATATTCTGTATTTTTTTAGAGATTTCTTCCATATTTACCTCACGACATATAAATTATTAGGCGAACATTACTTCCTATAAAGTCCTCGTAATTATATTGCTTTGAAGTAAACAACGCATTCTGCCGATACCACTCCAGAAGATTCTCAACCATCGAGTAAATGCTGTATAGAATTCCATACTCACCGTCGTAATCATTCCATTCATACCACGCATATTCTTTCTGTTCTTGCTCAGTCATCGCATCATACTCATCCCTGGTCAACCAATAGCCTATTTCTTCCCCACCTACTTCAAACGCGGCGATGAGATGCTTATAAACATACCCTTGATATTTGAATGGACGGTCTTTCTTTATTCGCTTCCGTACAGCTTCGTCGTAGTTAACTGCATGAACGAAATGCTTATAAAACTCTCTCCATGTCAAGCCGTTCCCGACATTAAGTCCTGTTAAATCATCCAATGGCTTAAATTCCCCCAAAATTTCAGGCGAAGCATCTTCTGGCACACCGCAATGGCACCCCACAGTTTCAATCATATTCTCATAAGTTTCTCTTAAATAGGACTGTCCCCAAAGCAACGGCACCATTTGATATTCGCCGTTTGAGCCTTTTACAATGGGATTAATGCATACCCACTTCCCGTTGTTCTTGGCTTCCACATAAAAATAAAAACTTGTACTCATTGTTCTTCCTCCGCAATTTTATGGTCTTTCACTCCGTAGAATTCTTTCAAATCAACAAATTGAATACTCTTCAAAACGGTGGCGCATTCGTTGCAATATGGGCTAATCCAACCCATTGAAATTTTTGTTGCCTTGTTCCCACAGCGAATACAAGTATGTCGAGATTTCAACCGATACTTATGCTCCCAGTCAAAATATTCCTGAACCGATGCCAAGCCGTAATCATACCAACAAAGCTCACCGTACTTTTCCTTTATATCAAGAATGGCATACTCTTCCATTACGCCGTACTTTTCGATTATGGATTTTAACTCGGCGCACATTTCCTCGCCAAACGCAATACGCCACCCGTCGGGCATATTGTCTAATTCCGTTCTTTCGTAGTCATAGTCCTCACAAACCTTCCCCGTCCACCTACTCTTGGGTTTAAGGAAAGGATATTTTTCCACCAACTTTCTGTTTTCATCTTTAGTTAATTGCATACCTGCCCCTCGCTTAACCTTTTGCTTTCCTTTCCTCTTGCACTTGTTTTAAATATTTAAGGAAACCTTCCCACAGAGGCTTTTCTGGCATTGTGCCAAACAAAGGCTGATGAGAAAATTCCGTCTCTATATCACGGATCATAACCACGAGCGTTTTATCGTCAATGCAATCGATATGCCGACGGACAAAATCAACCGTCGTGGAAGGCATATAAGTTTCCCGACGGAAACAATAACGAACCGCGCTTATCAATATCAATTGAAAATCGTCATCTAAACGGATATCAAACCACTCGGCGGGACAGACAGCGAGATTACCGTGTTCTTCATCGGTTATTAAATACGCCACCTTTTCCTTGTCAACCTTTCCAAGAATCTCATCCATATTGTCGCAAAACTCCTGCCTTGTAACTCGCGGGAGTTCTTCTATTTTTTTATACTTTTTTGCAATAATCTCAAAACTTTCTTTCATTTTTCTCGTCTCCATATATAAATTGTTTCGGTTACAATGCCGACCCTTCCCATACCAATTTCAAGACTATTACGCCTGTTATAATCATCTCTATCCTCTTCCGTTAATGGAAATATAACAATGAAATAATCATCGGGACTGCTTTCCTTGCATTCCTTAATTTTATTCAAAACCTCGTCAACCTCAAATGCATTTTTACCGCAAACGAACTCGTCATTCATAGGCGTTAATTTTTTGTTGTGGCAATATTTAAGAAATTCTTCTTTTTGAAGTTCCAAAGAAAAATCCGAACTTTCAAACTCGCGGGCAAGGAAATAAACCTTTGTTTCAAAATCAATCTCTTCATTGGATAATTCCTGGTGCGACGGGTTCTTTCTCACATACCATATTCTTTTTCTACGCATTTCTTTTCGTATTGCGGAAACGTCCAAATGCGAATATTTTTCAACGCCGTCAAGAAAATCTATAATTGAACGCCCAAATAATATTATGTCGTAGCCCTGATACTCATCAATGGGAATACGGCGTGCTTCGGGCATTCTGCAGGTTATCTTTTCCTTATACGAGATGAGCAGATAATCGTCTTTATACATGTGATTTCCACTCCAATACGCAGGGCAATAACGAACGTCAACAACACCCTTCGCTTGCATAAACGACCATTGCCTATAATAATATACAGACACAAAACTCTTCGGCAGTTTTTCTTCTGTCATCTTGCTTGCATACGTACCGTTTGCAAACAACCTCCCATCGGGAAGTGTTTCCCTGTGATATCCTTCTCTGCCCCTCCATTTGTACTTTTCTCTTGTATAATACTTCGCTCTTGCCATAATCAACCGTCTCCAAAAATATCATTATAAAATTCTTCATAATTAAGCGACCTTTGTATTGAAAAGACCGCCCGTGCTTCTTCTTCCGTGGGATACGCCTCCGTCAGCTCCAATAATACATTTTCGTGGATACTCTTCTTTGGATTATTGGATATATTTTGAACCATACTTGGAAATCCCCAAAACGACCTTATTTTCCACTCTCCTAATTTAGACATAGTATCTTCACAACGCATATTTTCAAGCTGCAACCGATATGCCACGTGGTACATATTTTTATACTTAATCAAATACCTGGTCTCGACCTTTTTATCGTACAAAATGTAATAAGGAAACCCATAAATGTTAGTATGTTCGTACCTTTCCGCACCGACCGTTTCCGTCGTGGTGTCAAGCAAGTGGACTGGGTATGCAAATCTGTGTTTCCCATACGCCACAGCACACTCAACTGTTCGGTTTCCCTTTTTGAACTCTTCATAAGGCTCGATAAATTTCTCATTTCGCTTATCCTTCAACAACCGCGCGAAATCGTCCATCGTCCCAAAATACACTTTGCCCCCAGACACAAAAGAAACTGTGGCATAATCATCAAGGAAAAAAGCGTAATATTTATCCTTCGTATTCTTCGTCAATTCCTTCCTCATTATTCTGTTCTCGCTTTTCTTCATACTCTCCGTACCGCCTTAAAATCTCGTCAAGGGTTACAGGCGCATAATCCCAATGCATACACCCAACGTTATAAATTCGTAAGGTATACCCTTTTTCGATTAAATCTTGCGTAATACGTTCTTCCTCACGAGCCTCTTCCGTATTATGCGAATGTCCGTGCAAATGGACAGCGTTATACCTATGCCCAATATACATCGGAATAAAATAGTGTGATAAAATGCACCTCTTTTTTCTTCCGTCTTCAAGCGTAACGCAAATATCATCGTAATCCTTAACCGCCGCCAGCATATTTTTAACGCCCGCATTTTTAATAAAGCGATCGTGATTACCTTTGATAAGAATAATCTGCCCGTTCAATCGTCTAATGACTGAAGCACAGTCTTGCATACGCCAAATCATATCCCCAAGGACATAAACTAAATCACCCTTGTCAACCTTTGCATTCCACCGCCGAATCAGTTCCTCATTCATCTCTTCTACCGTTTCAAACGGACGTCCGTCAAAACGGATTACGTTTGCGTGTCCAAAATGCAAATCGCTCGTAAAAAATACTTTCATTTTATTCCTTTATTTCCTCTCTTGTACGATATAAAGACAAGGGAACTTCAATCCGTCCCTTTTCCATATCCTCGATTACCATCATTTCAACATCTTCTTTGAAACAAAGATACAACATTCTTCCTTTGAATTCCCTTCCATCTTTTAATCTTATCCGAAACTTGGGGGCCTCGCCGATTGCAAAATTTGCACCACTAATCAAAGAATTTAACTCTTCCCTATTTTTTTCCACCTCGATATTTTCTTCCAACTGCTGCATCAACGGGAAAACTCGACTCAACAGCTCGATAGGAAACTCGATATAATCAGACGTTGGATTCAAAACAATGGAGTCAGCTCCTTCAATTTCTGTAATCAACTGCGAAACCGAACAGTTTCTGAACCAACTTAAATCAATTGCATAATCTATGGGGATATCGTCCGTGCCAGAGAAAACATAGATTGCCTTTTTACCCCCGTGATGATTTGTCATCAGCTCCCTTCTAAAATCCCCTTTATCATTTTCATAAACGTCTCGATAGGGCAAAAACACTTTAGCGTAACGCAGCCAACTAATCAGCATCAAGTATTCTTTATTTCCTTTCGTTGCTTTGTACTTAGCAATTCTCTGCCCTAAAATCGCCAACATGGGGCCACCTTCAATATCCTCGAATATTTCATCAAGGATTTCTTGCGCTATTTTAATTTCTTCTTTCGTATATTCCTTCATAATCTAAACTCCTTTATATGTTATTATAGAAAAAATGCCCATCATTATTCTTGAAATAATCCGTTAGTTCTGGCGTATAAACCGCATCCATAAATGGAATTTCTATATACTCTTTGGCTTGTTCCTTAAATAGAAAGGATTCTTCACCTTTTGCAGGCAATCCGCATACAAAGAAAAGATTGCGCGTTTCTCCATTTTTCAGCTTATAGTTAAAGACTATCGGCTTTGTCATTTCTAAATCAATGTTTGCCATAATTTCAAGCAGTTGCTCCGTTTTATCTTCACATTCATCTTTTTCATCATACTCTTTTTCTATGTCATTTAATAGACCAAAAACCTGCTCAATCAACGAACGCTGTAAAACCACATAATCTGATGCAGGGTTAAGAATAATGCATTCCGCTGTCCCATAATAATCATTATACAAGTATTCGTGCGGCGAAGAATACCAATTAAATCTCATCGCAATATACGAGGGAATTCTTCGATATGAGGTATGTAAAGCCATCGCCTTTTTCCCCTTATAAGTTGTGATGTTTACAGCCCACTTCCCCTTATCCTTTACGCTCACTTTATAAGCCATGTATGCAGATGAATATTTTAAACAACTAATTATTCTTATTAAATCTGCTTTGCTTTGACTCGCAATAAAAGCATCAATCCTTTTTTCCAACTCAACAAACTCCCTTCTATGATACCCGTTATCTTCATCAAGGTCTGCAAAAAGGTTTCTTGCTACTTCTACTTCTTCAGTGCTATATTTGTTAATCATTCTTTTCATCCTCCAATTCTATAATTTTATCCACCGCAGTTATGGCAACCTTGTCTTTGCTACCATCGTCTTTCGTGATAGAAAGCCAGCGCCACCCTTGCCGAACATACGTATAGTTTGGAATGCCTATTTGCTTTTCACGGAATATGCGGTATTCCTGTCTCTTCTTAAAATACTCGCTTGGCATAACCATTTGCTTTATTGTGGATAACTCCGCATAATACCCTTCAACGTCATATCGCCCCGTGAAGGATGCCATCATAGCAAACATTTTCTTAACAATATCGCACGGTAACGCAACGCAATCACTCGCATAATTAATTAAAAATAACGTTGCATCAGTCGAATGGAAAAACTTCCTAAACTCTTTGCGTTCCCAACGATACTCCATTGCCACATCAACGGGAATTATGTCGGGAACAGTATAAAAACAAACGCCCACCTTTCCATTAAAATCCGCTGTGACAATTTTACCGTCATCGCAATACGGGACATAAACGCTGGCGAAATACAAATAGCTTATTATTCCCAGATAGCGAGTCCGTTCCTTTGAGGAAAAAAATGCTCCCACCCTTCTTGTTAATACGTATTCATCATCGTCTTGATTAAATTTATCGTAGTAAATGTCCGAAAATAAGCAGCGGTTTTTATACTCTTCATCTCCGTCCACTTCTTCAAACGGTTCAAAATCCGCACTCATTTCAATCCTCCAAAACAATACAGTTTACTTTTCGTGAAAGCGTTGTACAGGTATCAAGGGCAATTATACCTTCCCCATAAAACGGTGTGAAATCAGCATCCTTACCAAATTCCGTACCTTTTCCGTCAATATTGCAATGCCCCCACGAACAATGCCAATGCCCACATACGATGGTTTTATTTGGCTCTTTAATCCCCTGCGACCACGCAAGCATACCATTATAGCCACGAGCATAATCCCACTCCATAACAGCCGCCTCTCGCCAATCATCCATATAGCCGAGAACCTTGGGATACACATGCGTATCGATTTCATAACACGGAATCCATCCGTGGACAAAAATATAATGCTCGGTCTCATAATAATCTTTCATTGCGGGAATAATCTTTTTAATAAGTGGCGTATCCTTTATTGTCTTTACCACCTTGGTGGGGTTATCAAGGTCAAAATAGTTAAGCCCCGTCAAATCCAAGACCGTCTTAACCGCCCTGTTATGCCAATGATGGGAATACTCAATATCGGGCAAGTTAAACCATCGATTTGCATTCCGCACCATTTCTAAAAGCATATCCTCGTGGTTGCCTTTGATTAAAATGACTTCATCCTTTTCCATAAGATCAATAACAAACTGCTGCACCTTAAGTGACTCATCCCCGCGGTCAAACAGATCTCCGCAAATAATCAACTTGTGAGGCTCGGTATCCTCAAAAAATCCCTTTTCTTTTAAAGCGGTTTCCAGTTCGAAATAAAAGCTATGAATATCCGCAACTACGTAGTATTTCATATTAATTCCTCCAAAGTCAAAACATTATAGCATAAAAAAAGATGGTTTTTTCACGTTCGTAATTTTCATATAAACGAAAATCAAAATCATATACGCAACCTCCCTCCTCAAGCGGAAAAAATTGTAGCACAAAATAATCCCTTTTTACCAAAAAAAGGAATTTCATATAATCGAAACCAAAAATTATATACGCAACCAATTCTACCGTTGGTCTATATTTTAACTTTCGGTCGATTGTCGATACAAAAAATTGCGTTTATAATTTATTCACGGCTTGTTTTTGTGAATAAATTTTCTCGCAAAATTCGTTTTAACTCTCGCGCATTATCGAGAATAACACGGCTTTCATACAAGGAACAGTCCTCTAAAATCAAAGAAAACTCTGCCTCGCTTGCAACTAAATGCTTATCCAAGCAATCCGCCAAAAATACGTCGGCAGTTACTTCTAATGCATTTGCAACACGAATCAGAGTTTCCAAGCTCATACACTTATAGCCACTTTCAATGTAGCTTATGTAGCACGTTGTTACCCCTACCCGATGGGCGAGTTCCGCTTGTGAAAAATGCTTTTTTCTTCTCGCATCTCTCACTCGCTGTCCGATGGTTAAATAGTTGAAAATCATAATTTAGTCCTCCAAACTAAAAATTTCTTATTTATATTATAGCCTTTTGACTATATGTTTGTCATTTGGCATTTCACAACATAGTCAAAAAATGATAAAATAGTCAAAAGAATATAGCCAAAAGGCAAAGGAGGAACGCCAATGGACGATACAAATCCTATTTTGAAAGCAATCGGGCAACGAGTCCGTTCGGCACGACTTGCCAAAAAGATGAGTCAAGAAGACCTTGCATTTGAGGCAAAAATTGGTGTACCGAATGTAAGCGATATTGAACTTGGAAAAGCAAACTTCCGCGTCACTACACTCATCGCTCTTTGCGAGGTGTTGGAAATCTCATCGGATAGCCTTATTCGTCCCGACCTGCCCCAGGTCAACGAACTTTATCAAAGCGAGTTTAGTGCATTGCTTGCCGATTGTTCCCCCACGGAAATGGAAGCAATCCTCAAAATCGTGGCAAGTGTCAAAGAAAGCCTTCGAGCTAACAATTAAATTATCCCAATAAACGACAAAAAGAGATAGCAGTTCGCTGCTGTCTCTTATTTTTTGTAAAATTTTTCCAAAAACATAAACTCCTGGTTTACGATTTAACCTATGGTCGATTTCCAATTTCTGCCAAATGCCTTATACTTGATATAAATGTAATGGAGGCAGATATGCAAGAGAGTAAAAATACAGAGAATTCAACGGAATTAATACAGACGGATGAGGCAAGTTTAGTTTCCTGCGATCATACAACGGAAATCACGCCTTTGGCTCAATTAGGCTCGTCATTTGTCCCTACGACAAAACACGGTATGAAGGTCGCTAAACATTCCGCATGGTTAAAAACCATTCGACATGAAACGCCGAATCCTGCAAAGCCTTTTAAGGTTGGGGTTTATATTCGCTATTTCAATCAAACCAAGCACGAAAATTATCTCGACTATCATAAAAAGCAATATGAGGATGTCCTGGCGCAATATCCCAAGTGGACATTCGTCGGTTTCTATATCGACGAGGGCGCGACTGCACCCTATATGGAATCCGCACCCGAATGGAGTCGATTGCTAAACGACTGTATGGAAGGTAAAGTCGACCTTATCATCACGCAGAAAGTATCTAATGTATCCAAGGATATGATGGAATTGACTTTACTCGCACGATATTTTGCAGCGTTGCCTCACCCTATTGGGATGTATTTTGCATCTGAAGATATTTTCACGCTTGCCACCTATTATCGTAGCGATACCTCGGATAAAGATTTTTTCTTTCCGTCCGAAGACTGGAAACTTCTTCCAGACGATAATGAAGAACCCTTAAAAGGAATAGCGCAAGATGATTGATATAGAAAAGAGAGAAATACTCGCCCAACAAAAAGCAAAAACCCGTCAACGTATGCAGGTGCGGATTGACCCCGATAACTATGAGTATATACCTGCCGAAAAGGAAACAGATTATTACGATAACGACGTCCATCAGCGAGTTGCCATCTATGTCCGTGTTTCCACAGACGATATTCGACAAACGACATCCTTTGAATTGCAAAAAAAATACTATGAAGATTTCGTTCGTCAGCACCCCAACTGGACACTTGTAAAAATTTATGCCGATGAAGGAAAAAGTGGTACAAACAAAGAGCATCGTAAAGAGTTTATGGAAATGATTGATGATGCCAAAGCGGGAAAATTCGAGATGATTATTACAAAAAGCGTATCTCGTTTTGCCAGAAACCTGGAAGACTTTATCGGCGTTGTTCGTACCCTTGCTCACCTTAAACATCGAGTAGGCGTATTCTTTGAATCCGAAGCAATTTTCTCGCTCAATGATGATGCTCAGTTGGCGCTCACCTTCCAAGCAACAATGGCAGAAGAAGAATCTCATACTCGTAGTCGTAGTATGGAAACATCCCTTCGTATGCGTTTGGATAACGGTATCCCCCTTACGCCAAAATTACTCGGTTACACGCACGATGCCGAAGGCAATCTTGTTATTAACGAAGATGAGGCCCCTACTGTTAAGTTAGTATTCTATATGTATTTGTACGGCTATTCCACAAAACAAATCGCAGAAGCGTTGAATGCACTTGAACGAAAATCCTATCTTGGAAACGTGAAATGGACGGCAAACGGCGTGGTTCAAATATTAAGAAACGAACGACATTGTGGGGATGTATTAACACGAAAAACCTACACCCCCGATTACCACGACCACAAATCTAAAAAGAATTACGGGAAAAGACCACAAAGCCGATATTTTAATCACCACGAGGCTATCGTGTCCAGAGACGATTTTATTGCCGTTCAGCATCTCCTTGATAATGCAAGATTTAGGAATAAGGCTTTCTTGCCAGAACTTCGAGTAATTGATGAGGGCAAATTGAAAGGTTTTGTTTCAATCAATCCGCGCTGGGCAGGTTTCAAATTCACGGATTATATTAACGCCTCTCAAAGTGTTTATATAACCGAAACAAACGGCGAAGACGGTATTTCTACCCAAAGCAAAGACGAGGATTTGAAAATTGAATTCTCTGCCGGTGATTTTGATATGCGTGGTTTTGAGGTTACTCGCTCGGAATTTTTCGATACTTTCCGTAAACCCTCTGTCTCATTCGGCGGTAAAAAAATTAAATTTAGCACGGAAATCATCCGTAAATTTGGCGCAAAAAATTATATTGAATTGCTTATCCACCCTATCGAAAAGAAATTTGCAATTCGTGCGACAGATGCAACCAACCGCCACGGCGTTCATTGTTCCAAACTGACAATGAAAAAATATGTCCCAAAAGATATCTCTTCGGCGGCATTCAATGATACTCTATTTGAGTTGTTTTCCTGGAATACGGATTGTCGCTATAAAATAATCGGGTCTATCTATGAAAAAGACAACGAACTTGTTTATATTTTCGATGCCCAAAACTCGGAGGCGTTCCTTAATCCGCATATGCTTGAACACGCCACGCCAGGCGAACAGACCGAACAAGCCAAACCTCTATCAACGTCTGGTAAGAGGATACGGGCTATCCCTCAAGCGTGGACAAGTTCTTTTGGAAAAGATTATTATTTGCACGAATTAACCCTTGATACGCTCGACACCCAAAATGAGCAAGATTGGAACCTACGATTGCAAGGTCAACTCTACGAAACAGGAAAGCGTATCAATGTTACTGGCTTTGACGCACTTAAAAAATACATACACACCGAATTAAGTGGTGTTTCATTACAGGAGTAAAATACGATGGATGAGATGAATGAAAAACAAGACATTTTAGCAGGTTTATTACAGAAAGTACAGGACGATTCCACCACCGATCTTCCTACCCCCACCTCGGACGAGCAAACGCCGAAATTAAAGGAAACAGATGAATTGCTTGATATGAGTGAAGACTTTGACTTCGACGACTTCCAGGTCGTTAGACGTGAATTCTTCGCCCACCTTAAAGAGCCTTCTATTACCTTCAATGAATGTAAATTCTTTGCAAACGCAGCCTGTTTATCTAAATTCCCCAATGCTGATTATGCCCAGGTTCTCGTGAACCGTGAAAAGAAAATTCTTGCTCTGCGCCCTTGTGAAGAAGGCGCAAGAGACTCTTTCCCTTGGTGTAATCCCTCCAACGGAAAACGCAAAACTCGTTCTATCACTTGCAAGATTTTCTTCGCAAAAATAGTCGATTTGATGGGTTGGAATCCTCACTACAAGTACAAAATTCTCGGTAAACTTATCCACGCGAACGGCGAATATTTACTCGTATTTGACCTGACTGCCACGGAAGTTTATCAACGTACGGTCAGAGAAGGCGAAAAGCCGAAAACTTCTCGTACTGCAATTTATCCTGCAAATTGGCAGAATCAGTTCGGTATGACTTTGAACGAGCATAAACAAACCATGCGTATCAACATTTTTGATGGCTACGCCGTTTATTCTATCAAAGAAGCCAACAAGCCCACTACACCTCCGCCTGAACAACCTTCCGAACAACCGTCCACTACTGTTCCTGCGGTGGTTCAACAATCTATTGTTTAATAAGGAGGACATTTTATGTCTACTGCAATTATTTCTATTGACCCGCGAAAATACAGAATGCGTTTTTATAAAACGTTATTACAAGAACTCGGTTCACCCAAGTACATCCATCTCCTTGTCAACCCCGACACCCGAATGCTTGCGGTTCGTAGTATCCCTAACGAAGAGCCTGGGTGCATAACGATTAACAGCCACGTCTGCAAAGACAATAGTTATGAAATTTATAGTTTTGCATTAACCCAACAGCTATTCAACGCCTTGGGCTGGACAGATAGAACCACTTGCTATCGTTTAAGAGGCGAAGTGAATCAGGCGAAAAAAATCGCACTATTTGCGTTTGATAACGTTGAAAAAGTCGAGTTGGAGGCTTAACGACCGATGGAAAAGAAACTCCGCCTTCTCAAAATAGACGAGGAATTCAAAACGATTATTCGTCCACTTAAACGGAAGGAATTTGTGCAATTAGAAGAAAATATTAAAGCAGATGGTTGCCGAGACCCTATCATTACTTGGAATGGAATTATCGTTGACGGGCATAATCGTTATGAAATCTGCTCCAAAAACGCTATCCCTTTTGAAGTGATGGAAATGGACTTTTCTTGCCGAGAAGAAGCCATTGCTTGGATATGCAAAAATCAACTCGGCCGCAGGAATTTGTCAGATGAAAGCCGTCGATATTTAATCGGTCGACAGTATGAGTCGGAAAAAATCGTCAACGCATCCAAAAACCCAACGGGGAACAATCAATACACTATTCCCCCAGAAGATGATTTACCTGCCGATTTCAACGTTGTAGAAAGTGCCTCTCGGCATAAAACCGCACAACGTATCGCCAATGAAAACCATATCACCCATGCCACGGTACATAAGTATTCCACTTTCACGAAAGCAATCGATATTATCAAATCACATGAGCCAGACCTTGCCCATAAAATTTTGTCAGGAAGATATAAAATTTCCCACGAAAACATTATCGCAATTTCAAAGCTCTCCCCTGCGGAAATGAAGAAAATACACCAACGTATCAAAGAGAACAGCGTTCCTTTCGTCCAATATAAGCGGACAAGATATCTGCTTGATGAGACTTCCGCACAGCCAAACCCGCAACCAGTTGTCAGTAAGCCTTCCATCAAGGATATGCCTAAATTCGACCCAGACGCCTCTCTTAACGAGTTATCCTTAACGATACCTATGTGGATAAGTTCAATTAATCGTATGAAAACAAATACAAAAATTGACCTCACGTCCACAGAGGCAAGGGCAAAATTGATGAGAGTTTTACAAGAATTAGAAAATAAAATAGTGGAAGTGCTTTACTTCCTTGCATCGGAGAGTAGAAAATGAGTGATTATAGTATGTACGTGCCACAAGTTCATTTTGAACTTATTCCCATTAAAGACCTTGTATCGAACCAAGATTATCAAAGAAATCTTTCGATTGCTCATATTGAAAAGGCCGCAGAAAACTTCGACCTTAACCAAATCAATCCCGTAAAAGTTAGTAAGCGTGACGGAATTAACTATGTTTTCAACGGACAGCATACCATCGAGATTATTGCACGTGTTTCGGGTTCTCGCGAAACCCCTGTATGGTGCATGGTTTATGACGATCTCGAATATCAAAACGAAGCCGACATCTTTGCCAATCAGCAGAAATTCGTTAAACCCCTGCTCCCTTATGAAATCTTCATGGCGCACCTTGAGGCTGGAAACCACCAACAACTCTTAATACGAGATTTGGTCGAATCTTACAACCTTACCATAGGTTTAACAAAGGCTCCTGGCGTTATTTGTGCAATCTCATCATTGGAATCCATTTATACTAAATACGGTTATCAAACCCTTAATCGCACGCTTCGTTTGGTTATTGCAGCGTGGGAAGGCGATGCTAATTCCCTTTCTGCAAATGTTTTAAGGGCGGTTGCAAAACTTGTCAATACCTACCGAGACCGTTTGGATGACGAGATTTTTAAGGAAAAATTAGGCGCAGTATCCATAAAAACCATTGCGCGAACCGCCAAGGAAAGACGTTCTGGCACCCTTGGATATGCAGAAGCAATGGTAATAATTTATAACGGAAAGAAGAAAAGCGACTTATTCCGATTACCTATTGGTATGCTCTACGCAAAAGGCTACGATGCAGAAGGTTTGGATGATGAAGACGAAGAAAACCACTATTCGCCCTCTTTCAACCCCGATGATGACACGGAAAAGGAAGATGTTACCACAGAAGATGTTGACGAAATCGATGAAGGCGATGCAGATGAAGACGACGAAGATGATACGGATGCAATCGAACCTTCCTTTCCGTTCCAAAGTTCTATTGACGATTTATAAAAGAAAAGACTCCTGCGTTTAACAGGAGTTTTCTCTATTTTTGGTTGCGCCTACTTTTTTTACGCATCCTCACACGGCAATTTTTGCACCGTTTCTCATTTCAAATGTCATTTTCTTGCCTTCGGTAACAACCACTCTTTCAACCGTGAAAAACCAAAGCCGAGCATCGAAGTTCTCAATTACTCCGTCCATTTCGCTTAACTCAAACATAAACGCACCTATCAATTCCGCCTTGTGCTTACGTTCTTCTTTTAAAGCAAGGAGTTTTTCAAGTTTATTCTTTTCCATCTCGTAGCGTTCCGCAAGGGCATCGTAGCGTTTCCAATATTCTAATTGGCTCTGCTCTTTTATCGCATTATCCTCAACGCATTTCTTCAATATCTCCATAGCATATTCTCGCTCTGCCATTTGGTTTTCAATTTGCGTATCCAATTCTGCCGTTTCCGTCAGCGTATCAAAAAGCACTCTGCAATCATCCAACAGCGCTTGCTTATCGCTAATCAAAATATTCAACGCTCGTACAAAGCCGTTCTTGATTTCGTCTTCGGAAAGATGACTCGTCGAACACCTGGGTGTGCCTTTCTTCTCGTATTTTTCATTGCACCGATAAATCACTCGACGGTATTCTGTATTTGAATGCCACACCTTTGCCCCAAAATATGCACCACAATCTCCGCAAATAATCTTAGATGCAAACAAGGTCGAACCACTATATTTTCTCGATAAACTTTTACGACGTTTCATCTCTTCTTGCACCATTTCAAACTCGCCAGGGGGAATAATCGCCTCGTGACTTTCTTCAATGTAGTATTTAGGAACTTGCCCGTCGTTTACCGCCATTTTCTTTTCCAAATAATTGACGGTGTATTTCTTTTGCAGAATCGCCGAACCCTTGTATTTCTCGTTCGTGAGAATACTCTCTACCGTTTTCAAGTGCCACACCTTACTTTTGTTTGTCGGCGTAGGAAAGCCTTGTTCGGTTAAATAATCCGCAATCGCCCCTGGCGTTTTGCCTTCAAGGAAAAGCATATAAATCAACCTTATAACCGCCGCCTCCGCTGGAACAACTTCTGGCTTGCCGTCTTCGCCCTTTTTATAACCAAGGAAATGTTTATAAGGTAAACAGACATTTCCGTCGGCGAATTGCTTTCTTCTGCCCCAAGTTACGTTTTCCGAAATACTTCTACTTTCTTCCTGGGCAAGGGAACTCATAATTGTTAATACCAACTCTCCTTTGCTATCCAAAGTATAAATGTTTTCCTTTTCAAAGAAAACTTCAATGCCCTTGTCTTTCAACTTACGGATCGTCGTTAAGCTGTCAACCGTATTTCTCGCAAATCGACTGACCGATTTTGTGATGATTAGGTCTATGTTTCCCGCAAGGGCGTTTTCCACCATTTCCTTAAAGCCTTCACGCTTTTTCGTGTTGGTTGCGGTTATACCTTCATCTGTATAAACATCAACAAACTCCCAATCGGGTCGGCTTTTGATGTATTTGGTATAATAATCGACTTGCGCCTCATAGGAAGTCTGTTGTTCTTCGCTATTCGTGGAAACACGAGCATAGGCAGCCACTCGCTTTTTTCTCAAATCGTTTTTAAGGTTTCCTGTATGGAAATCTCTTGTTGCTGGTATTATTGTAACTTTCGGCATTTATATTCCCTCCTATATGCGTCTTCACTTGCTTTTTTCCGTTTTTCTTCCGTCCAAGACTCACTTCTCGAACGGTCTTTCCAATACCGTATTTCTTCCTTTCCGTCTTTAAAAACAAAGGTTAGTTTATTCCCTTCCGCCGCCCTAATTTCCTTTACGGTCGAAAGGTCTAAATCCGCCGTTAATTTCTCAAGCGTTTCTTCGGGGATTTGTTTTGCGTGGCAATACATCTTTCCCCTTGTATTGAAGGTCGAGCATATCCAAACAACTCTGGTTGCCGTCGTCTTGCGCCTAAATCCCTTTCCGCAGTTTTCGCACTTGATTAACCCCGTGAACGCATACCTGCCCTTTTCTTTTTTTGGCGCAAACTCTTTTTCTCTTCTTGCAATTTCTGCTTGAACTTCTTTAAAAGTGGTAAGGTCAATAATCGGTTCGTGGGTATCTTCCGCTTGGTACATTGGAAGTTGCCCTTCATTCTTTTTACGAACCTTTGTCATATAGTTTTCTCGAAAGGTCGTTTGAAGTATCAAGTTTCCCGTATAAGTATAATTCCGAAGAATTTTCATAACCAAGCCTTTTGAAAATAAATGCCCCTTTCTACCAACTTCCCCATATGCAGCAAGGTCATTGGAGATTGCTGTCGTTCCACGCCCTTCGAGGTAGGATTTATAAATCCACCGAATTATCTCTGCCTCTCGCTCGACAATATAAAACTTCCCTTTTTCGTGACGATAGCCAAACATAGTGCAACACCAAGGCTTACCTTGTTTAAAATTCAAAAGCACTCGCCACTTTTGGTTTTCGCTTGCTGAACGAGCCTCTTCCTGGGCATAGGATGCCAACAAAGTCAAAAGCACTTCCCCTTCCGCCGAAAGGGTGTTGATGTTCTGTTCTTCAAAATAAACGTTGACACCTATGTCCTTTAACTCCCGTATGGTTTCCAAAAGCGTAATCGTGTTTCTTGCGAATCTTGAAATTGACTTCGTAACAATTAAATCAATATGCCCTTTTCGGCACTCTTCAAGCATTGCATTAAAGCGATCACGGTTGTCTTTCGTCCCCGAAATAGCCTCGTCCGCATAAACCCCACGAAAACGCCAGTTTTGCTTTCTTTGAATGTAAGTTTGATAATAACTGATTTGGGCGGAAAGCGAATGCATCATTGCATCTTTTCCGCTTGAAACTCTCGCATACGCACAAACATTCAAATATTCTATTCCTATGTTTTTCGTAGGTTGAATTACTTGAACAATTCTTGCCATAATACCCTCCTTTTTTGGTATGTGTATATTACCTCTAAACGAGAATATTATCCAGCGATTTTGCGGAATATAGACGATAAATTGATACAATATTTTTCGCAAAATTTCTGTTCAATTTTATTATATTCGTCCTTGGAAATTATACCCTTTTCAAACATCGATTCTGCCATCGTTACCGCCAGAGTATATCGTAAAATATTCTCTTGATTTTCCATCATTTTTCTTTCCTCCGATAATTTGCAAAACACTTACGAGAACAGAACTTTTGCTTTGCATTCCCATACGTGACAAAGGTAGTGCCACAGCATTCGCACTTCAAGGTATAGTATGCCTTTCTATTCACTTGCTTTTGGTGTTCGTTCCACCAACGCATACGACAAACAGCCGAACAGAACTTCTTTTCTTTCTTATGCGGAATACTCAAAATTTCCGTCCCGCATTGCAAACACCGGCACGAAGTATGCTCCTTATACCTTCTTAAAAATGTTTTTACGCTGTTTGGGGATAAACCCACCTGTGTTGCAATTTTTGTGTATCCAAGCCCCTGTTGGGACAGTTCAATGATTTTATTTTTTTCTTCGTTCGTCATATTATTTCACGCTCCTTCAAGATACGGAGAAAAAAGAACCATTTTTTAAGGGTATTTTTAGCAAAAAAAATAAAGCCTACCCAGAAAAAATTCCAGATAGGCTTTACTTACTTTATTCAATTATTCTTTGTTTTCGGTATCGGACTTTGTCAATTGCTTGATGATTTGGTTCGTACCAGTTGCCGTTAAACCACTTGCACCACCGATAATGATTGCAACAATCACGTTTTGTGCCGGAATGATAGACGGAATCGCATAGAAACAAACGACACCGCAAATCACACCAAGAACCGCCGCAATCAAAGGAATAAATCGGTTGAACTTCTCACTTTTAACAGCGGTCTTGACGATGTTAATAATCCAATAGACCACCGCCGCAATCGTAGGGACGGAAATCAGTTCCAAATATTGTTCCATTATACTTCCTCCTTGTAATATTTATCTCCAAGTTTCGTTGCCCACCCTTCAAACCAAATGGAATCATACGGTGGCAAATCACTATGAAGTTTCTTCTTACTTGCTACCAAATACCTAAAATACCAATATCGAATAGCAGAAGGTATACTCACCAGGAACGGCATTAACGGTCCCAATATAATATTCTGTATGCCGTGTCCAGCCTCGTGGCGTTTTGTGCGTTCACTTGCGTATTTATCCACAACGAAGAACCCTCCGACCTCAAATCCGCCCCAATTATACCCAACTTCAAAGTAAATAAAGTGATGGAAACGTTTCGGTTTATGCCCAGTAATGAGCAAGGCGAGTGCCACCAAAGCGCCTATGAGTGTCATAGGCAACCCCCAGGTTAAGGATAAAATCCAAAATGCAACACCATTGATTTTCTTCATATCGTCCTCCTTATTTCATTGCGTTCTGTTCAAGCAGGAAATTATAAAGCTCTTCGTCAGCTTTTTTATATGCTTCAATCGCAGCCTTCATTTCCCCGTTCGTTTTGCCATCACGAATTGCAATGGCATCAGCATAAGTGAGTTTCCCCACCGCATCGATACTTTTCAAAATAAGGATATTTTCCTTTGCGATAAGTTCATCCTTCTTCGCTTCTTTCTTATCTCTTTTGTCGAAGTACCGTTTCAAAAAATAAAGCGCCATACCGCTAACGATACTGGCGCAGACACTAATAATGATTGCCGTCATTTTACACCTCCAAGATTTGGCTTTCAAGCTCATTGATTTGCGCACGAAGGCTTTCACGGAGTACACGAGTTTCCCAATATTCTTCTTCCGTAAGCAGTCCTTCAAATAACTTCAAAGTCTTATAATCGGTCTGCGCCAACCGACTCTTTAATTCGCTAATTCTTATGCGAACTTCAAAGTTATGCTCCTGTACTCTTTCACGTTCAAGTTCCTCTGTCGATTTCACATATTCAATCACGGCAGACAAATCATCGTTGAAACAATGAGTGTGCATCTCCAACCCTTCATATTCTTTTTCCGTAATTTCAAGATACGGCTCATCCGCTTTTATCGGAAAAACCCGATATTCATGTTTACTGATGGGTACAATTTTCATCTTTATGCTCCTCCTTGTTCAAGCAATTCATATATTCCTTTAAAATACACCGTTGTTGCTGCACACGATCCGCCCGAATATTTCGTTTGTTTGACCGTTTTATTTGTAAAGTCAATAACCCACTTCATAGACTTATAGGTCGTGGTACTTCCTGCCTCTTGTATTCTAAAATCATAGGTACTCTTATGAACATTGAAAAGTAACGAGAAATAAATCGTAAGTGTGCCACTCGTTGTCGTAGGAAATCTATACCTAAAATATTGATTTATCCCGTTGTCCTCATAGATGATTTCATAGAGCTTACCTCCAGTTGGAAAGGTATCGCCCGATAAAATTTGATAATCCTCATAATACGTACCTATGGTTGATACATACAAAGGTTTTTTTCTTCTGACCGTAGAACCATCGCTCAACTGTGCATAACCACTTGAATCAATGGTTGCCGTCAAATAACTTCCACTCGAATTTTTGAAAATAGCATCTGCGTTTGTTGCTTTCGTAGCCGTTGCCGCATTGCCCGTTGTGCTTATCGATGCTGTTCCGGTCAAAAGGCTTGCGGGAACAGCTGTTATCGGGATTGTGATGTTCGCCGAACCGTTGAAAGACTGTGCGCTGGCTGTTACTCCACTTAACCCAATCGTCCGCGCTGTTGCGAGTTTCGTCGCAGACCCTGCGTTGCCCGATGTGCTGATTGAGGTAGAACCCGTTAAAAGCGTACCTGGTATTGCCGTAATGGGGATGGTTATATTTGAACCACCGTTGAAAGACTGTGCGGTTGCCGTTACGCCAGACAACGAAATACTTCTTGCCGTTTTCAACTTAACAGCCGTTTCCGCTTCTAAAGGCAAGTCCGTTAACGTGCCGTCACTATTTTTAATTGTCGGTCTGTATGGCATAGCTACCTCCTATCAAGAAATCATTTTGAAGAAAATTCCGCCCGTTGCAAGGTCTGCACTCGGCGAAGTTTGACTTGCAGAACCAATTTCAAGGATTTGTCCACCTGCCGTGGCGATACCTTTCGAGTTGACTTGAATTGCGCTATACACACCTGCGGCAACACCGCTATCTCCAAGTGTCACGCTAATGGTTTTATCTGCCGAGCCATCAATCGTTTGTCCATGGGTTTGCGTGATAGTCGTTTTTCCATCACTTTTATAGCCAGAGTTAATGGATACCCCTATCAATCTCGCCGTACTCCACTTTCCTGCACTCGTTGCCGTAGTAGCGGTCGTTGCCGACGTTGCCGACGTTGCCTTCGCCACAACCGTCGTACCGTTGATAATATTGGTAATACTCGTAGCGTTTGTCGTTGCCTTACTCGATGCGGAATCTGCGGTCGTTTTAACTTCGCCAATCGCCCCAACAACAGTTTTTGCCGTGGTCGTTAAAGAGCTGTCCGTTTTGGTCTGATACCCAGAAAGGTCAACCTTCGGGGTTTCCAATGCGGTCAACTCGTAATAACCATAATCGCCCGTGTTGCTCGTAAGGATTGCGGAAATCCAATAATCGGGCGTGTTCGTTGCCTTGATAAGGATGTGATCGCCAACCTTATAAGCCGAATTCGATGCCGCTTTTAAATTTGTTTTTACCGAATCAAGCGTATCGAACGCCACAGCTCTTGCCCTACCTTCTGCCAGCGTATAGGCTTGATTAGCCTTATTCTGTGCCGCCGTAATTAAATTGCGGATATCCGTATGCGCAGAAGTATTGCTATTGTGCGTTGCTACAGTCCCCGCCGTTTCTGCTCCAATATTTGCAGCGGTAAGATTTACTTGACCTTTTCGATAAGCGCTTTCCGCATTCCCCTTGATGCCAGTAACAACACCGCCACCCGTGATATCATCAATTTGACTTGCAAGCTCGTCGATTGCAGCTTTTGCATCGGTTGCACTCAACCCCGACGTTGTACCGTCATATTTTACGATACTCGCATCCGTTTCTGGATGAAGAACCATCGTGTCTGTTTCGCTTACCTTCTGAATAATTTGAAATTTGTTAGTCGTTTGTGCCATTTTTTAATCCTCCAATTTTTTGAATATAAATTCACCGACTTCCATCGTTTCTACTGTTTCTTCGGTTACCGCTTCCGTTGTGGAAAACATTCCCGACTTGATATCCCCCACCCGTACTTTACTCGGCTGACCCGCTTGAGGGAATACGAGCACATAGGAGTCGTTGCCTGCTGTCGCAAGGTCTATCTCGCTATATTCGCCGATTTGGTTAGATAAAAGATTGAGTTGCGTAGAAGTTTTATTTCCACATAACTCAATCCCGTTTATTTTTGGCTTGTTCGTAAGCCGAATATAATTGTCCGAGACCGTTACGCCTGGACAAATCATAATTCCGTGTTCTTTATTCATTTCACACCTCGTTTCGTTTTTCCAAGACTTGAACTCTCTCGTTCACTTTCACGGTCAAACGCTCATCATCGATTAACGTGACCGTAACATCGTATTTTGCAAATCCAACGGGGAAATTCTTTGTAACCTCACCGTGAATGCGTACACGGTACACACCATCGTCATAAAACGCTTCGTGGATTACGCCCAAATCACGGCTGGAAAACTCAACTTTTTTTACCGCATAGGGGTCGACATTGCACATCGCAACGCAGAATTCAAAAATATCACCTTTTACTACCGTCAGCATTCTTCCACCCCTTATAACTTACCAAATCGCCGAAAAGTTGTCGATTTTATACATAATCAACTCTAAAGTCCCGCTATCGGAATAATCCGTCCAAAGCGTGCTTGGAGCTGTGGTAGCATTACTTGAAATGTATACTTCATATCGTAGCGCCGTCGAGCTTACGTAAACACATCTCAACTGAATCTGCTTTTGCCCGCTATAGTATATCGACGAAATCGAGCTATAACTTGGATTAACTTGCCCCGTTTTATTTGAAAACGTACCCATACAAGAAACACTTACATATCCCGCATTATTTGTGAACTTGATAAAAGGCAAATACAAACCCGTAGCTGGAATGTTATATTGCTTATCCACGGTATAAGTTCCTCTTGTTAAAGTGAAAGAGCTAAAGGAAGGAGTACCTGTCAAATCGCTATACTTCCCACTCGTAGCAACTGCGGCAAGCCCTGTTATTTTACTCGCTGCGACATCACTCACTTTGACATCGGTAACAGCCCCGTCAGCGAGTTTTGCCGTCGTCACCGAACCATTCGCCAACTTAGCCGTTGTCACGTTTAAATCGGCAATTTTAGCCGTTGTAACCGCACTTGTTGCGAGCTTTACACTCGTTACTGCAAGGTCGGCAAGTTTCGATGTTGTTACTGCCAAATCGAGTATTTTTTCTGTTATAACGGAGTTTACCGCAAGTTTTACATCCGTTACGGCAGCATTCGCAATTTTCGCCGTCGTAACTGCAAGTCCGTCTAATTTACCCGTAGAGACAGCATTGCTTGCAATTTTACCCATTGTTACCGAAGTTGCCTCGATTTGGTCGGTGTCAACCTTATCCAAAAAGCAAAGGACACCAAAATCAGAGAACCATTTTCGCAATTTTCCAAACGCAACCTTAACCGTATCACCGCTTGCGATGTTTGCACGGGTCGTACTCTCCGTACTCGTAACCGCGCCGTCTTGAACCTGCGAACTGACGATTTTAGTGTCTTTCAAATAAATTTCATTTTCCGCCAGCGTGTTGAAAATATCTGGCGTAACCTGGTCTTCAACCGTATGACTCGTGTTTGGAGTTTTCCAAGTTGCCATTCTCTACCTCCTATACTTTTCTGCCACGGGTTTCTTGTTTTAACCCCCCGTCAAAACTAAATTTGTTATACTCACAAATCAATTTATTGCTATCGCCGAAACGATCCTCGCACTCGTAACTATCACCCAACTGCAACGCAGGATTACCACGCCACGTCGTAGTGATGTTCCCTTGATTTGCTTTCATTTTCCCAAGTAAAATGTCTGCAATATAGACGGCGTGTTCGCTACTTTGAACCAACTCGCTTGCAGGGTGCGTATATTCTACTACACCGAAATTATCCACACTTTCAGCATCTTGCTTGTTTATTTTCTTTGAGTTTACCTCAATTGCGTTGCCAGAGATTGTTATAATCGCCGTTACATATTCGCCCGACGTGTTGCTTACCGTCATAGTCCCCGCATTAACGCCACTTGTAAAATTACTGATTCGCACCTTTGCATTATTGGAAACAGCAGAGGCATATGCGATATCGGAAGTGTAGTCGCATTCAAGAAATTTGCTTTCATATGGGTTCAAAATAACTTCGATTTCTGCCGTATCCACCAAATCATCCGACAACGTGATTTCGCAATATTCCACATTTATGCTGTTTGCGAACTCCGTCAGCGTGATGTTGCTCGTGTACGTGAACATATTGCTCGGCGAAATACGAACCGTTTCTTCGATAGGCTCTTCACTTTCCGCCCTGACAATTGTTCTATCTTGTCTATCCATATAAATTTTACAAAGCCCAGCGTTTGCGATTTCTTGTAAGGCATCCCAAACAGAAATTTTTGGAATAAACGCCATCGGAATTACCATATTCTTTAACTCTTCGGATATAATGTATTGGCTTGGTGTTAACCCACCCTTCTGCAAAATATCCTCCGTAATCTCGTACATGGTAGCGTTATTTGTCAAAGGAAACCCCACATAGGTCTTTGTCTGCAAGCGCATCAACTTATCGACGGCGTTGCATTTTACCCATTGACTATCTTGGCTGACTTGCCATTCGTCGGAATAAAATGTACCAAGAGCCGTATACTCGATTTGTCCGTCCTTTTCTATCCCCAAATACGGCATCACCTTTCGGTCAAGTACCGTTAAGGAACGCAAGTATCCCTTGTCAAATTTTCGTTCTTCGTTATAAATTGACACGGTCATCGTATCGGAGTTAATATTGTAATTCCCGTCTGCGGCACCGAGTTCTTCGTTAACTTCAAACATCTGCATTGCATCGCCTTCATATGTTTCAAACAGAGTTTCATAAAATTGCATTATTTTTGCGCACGCATTGCCATTGCTCCACTTCGTTATCGTCATACGAACAGACGTGATGTCCTCAATTTTAGGTGTCAACGAAACTTCTAATAGATTGTTCCCGACTATATTTTCGCTCCGTACTACAGTACCGTTCCTTTTATAATCAATCCTAAAATCAACAGGGTACTGTTCGAGCTTGCTATCTCCTTTAATTTTCCAAGAAATAATAGGTCGTTGAACGAACGCAAGTTCAATAAAAGGTGGCGTTGCAAACACACCATTTCCATCGGAAAGTGAACCACTCCACCACCCACATTTGCATGAATCGTCTATCATAAACCAAGACCCGTCCATAGTACAGTTTCCGTCCATCGTGCAAGCACGTACCGTAGGCGTTGCATACCCACGATAAATTTCCTGCGGATGGCTGATTTTGGAATTACCGCTTTCTGTCGTTTCAAGGTCTTTACTGATGTCCGCATCCGAATAAACGATTTCGACCTTTCCGTAAATCTTACGAGGATTGTCTGAATATTCCATACGCCCCTCCTTACTTTTCCTTAAAGGTAACCGCCACACCTTTCCACAAAAGTTTATCCTTTGCCCAGTCGTAGAAAGGGCTATACGTTAGCCCCTCTGCTCTTGCGGTTATCGTTATAAACTCTGCCGTAGTTTTATCGTGGAAGGTTACCTGCGTAAAAGTTTCTTTCCGTGTCGCATTCGCTAAAATCGTCATATCTTCTTTTGAGAGGTATTCCCAAGATACATCAATCTTCCTTTTCGTACCAATGATGTCAACCACCATCGTTCCGTCCATTGTTCTTTCCGCCTTATCAAGGTTTTCAGGCGAGATTGTGATTTCTTTCGGCGCTTTTATTGCTTTGCCGTTTAATCTTAAAAATTCCACCCTATACCTCCTTCAAAAAGACACCGTTTCTTTTATATTCTCTCGTTAACTTTGGAACAATCAAACGCGCAAACGTCTGACCATCAAGCTCCATAACGATTTCGTTTTTCTCTTCGCCTCCTGGATTATTAGTTGCAACCATACCTTGCAATAAACCGTTCAATAGGTCTCCATAAGGACTGCTGCCCGTTCCAACAACCGCCTTATTCGGCGAAGTCGGATTCAAAGCAGATGCCACTTGAATCGCTGCCCTTTGGATAAGCGGGATGTTCGCATACATATCCATTGCCATCATTTCCATTAGGTTTGGAATCCACTCATCGGCGGTGTGTCCAGGTCCTTTCTTCGTAGGTGAACCGAAACCAAGGAAATCCTTGATAGCTCCACCTATGTCCTTTACACCATCAACAACCCAATCCCAAGCAGCCTCGATACCGTCACCAATATTTTGGATTAAGTTCTTACCCCAATTGAACGCATCTTTGAATAAGTCTGTGAAAAAATCGCCAATACTTGAAAACAAGCTCGTGATTTTATCCCAAATCCATCCGCAAACAGAACTGATACCGTCCCAGAGATTAACAAAGAACGAGGATATGCCTTCCCACGCTGCTTTGAAAATATTGACGATTGTATCACCAAGACTCCCGAAGAACTTGCCAATTCCGTCGCAGAATCCTTGTATAAACTCCCAAATCCCAAGGAAGATGTTCTTTATTGCCGACCAAATATTAAGGGCAAAGCTCTTCATATATTCCCAAGCCTCTGCCCAGTCACCACGAAGTAAGGCACAAACCATTTTGACAATGTCAAACACCGCCTTACCAACGTCAATCACCGCTTGGATTAAGGGACCAAGGGCAGAAATAACGCCGTCAACAACGCCAACAACAACACCTAAAAGAGATAACACAACGCCGCCGATAAGTTCAAAAATCGGCTTTAATGTTTCGTAAAGTTGGACGATTGTATCCCAAAGCGAGGCGAATAAGGACTTGATATTTTCCCAAATTGGTCGTACATACGTTAAAAATTTTAGTACCGCATCCACGATAATATCAAGGCAAGTTTTGACAATATTCCAAATCTGCGTAAACAGATTTTTTACCGTTGCCCATATCTTCGCGCCATACTGTTGCCAGAACTGTGCAATTAAAGACAAAACGTCTAAAACAATATCCTTGACTATACCGAAAACTTCAACGACGATTTTCCAAATAAGCGAGAAAATATACTTGACCGTATTCCACAACGCTTGTAAGGCTTTCTTTGCCTCGCTGATAATCTTTTCGCCGTTTTTATCCCACCACGACTTGACTTTTTCAACCGCAGAAAGAATAAATTTCTTTATCTGATCCCATACCTTTTTGACGAAGTTTCGGAAGTCCTCATTCGTTTTCCACAGGTAAATCAAAACCCCAATAACGGCTGCAACTATCAAAATAATTAAGCCAACCTTCGAGAAGAGAACAGAAGCAACCTTCGCAATCATCCCTACGCTTGATATGAGTTTCCCCATCACAAGCAACAAGGGGCCAATCGCCGCCGCCAACAAAGCAATAACAACGACGTTTTTTCTCGTTCCCATACTCATTCCCATCAATTTGGTGGTGAGTGGCGTGATGTATTTCGTTATTAACTGCCTTATAATTGGAATTAAAACGTCGCCGAACATAATGGCGATTTCTTCCAATTGGGAGGTTAGTTCCGCCCATTGCCCTTTCAAGGTATCCAATTGTTGTGCAGCCATTTCGTTGGCTTTGTTTGTCCCCGTGACCGCAGCCGTCATATCACGAACAGCATCACCACCGGCACTCATCAACGCCAACATACCAGGACCTGCCCTTGCGCCGAATACTTCCATTGCTTGGGCGGTTGTCATTCCAGCCGCAGAAAGCGTATCCAAAATCGAGGCAAGGTCGTTTGACGTCGGGTCAAGTTGTTCCAAATTGATACCTAACTCATCAAAAACCTTAATTGCCGATGAAGTCGGGTTCATCAATGCCACAAGCGCCTGTCTTAACGAAGTACCAGCCGTTGAGCCGTCATAACCTGCGTTATACAAAACCGAAAGCGCACCCGTGACTTCCTCAATTTCCCATCCAAGGCTATGCGCCACGGGGCCAATATAACCCATTGATGTGGATAGTTTATCCATGCTCGCCATTGATGCACCAATAGCGGCGGCATAAACGTTCGTTACACGCTCTGCCGAACTCGCCTCCAAACCGAACTGGTTCAGAGCCGAAATAACGGTATCGGTTGTAAATGCAAGGTCACTTTGGGTTGCAGATGCAAGGTTCAGCGTTGCCTCGATAGAGCTTGACATCTGGTCGACTTTATAACCCGCCGATGCCATATAGTAAAGTGCATCTGCCGCCTCGGATGCCGAGAAGACCGTTTTTGCACCCATTCGACGAGCAAGGTCTGTCATTTCTTGGAGTTCTTTGCCCGTCGCACCCGAAACAGATGCGGCGTTTGCCATTGATTGCTCGAAATCCTTTGAAATTTTAACAGCCGTTCCACCTAACGCCAATAAAGGCGCGGTTATCCCTGCCGTTAATTTCGTACCTGCCTTCGTGAAACCCGCCGAAACCTTCTGAATTTGTTTTTGCGCATTCTGTAGTCCTTTCGATAGCGAAGAGATGTCGGCTGCAATCTTCACGACAAGGTTTCTTATTACTGCCATCTATTCCCCTCCTATTCGATAATTACCCCTTTTTCCGCCGCCATTGCTTTCAAAATGGCATCACTCCGACTGTCTGTTTTCTTAGGCTTTCGTCGTGCATCTTTTAATATTTTTTCAAGTTTCGGCAGACGTTTTTGCCTACTGAAAGCCTCGATATGCCAAGCCAAAACAAGGTCGTTTTCAAACTGCTGTTGCTCACGTTCCCTCTTTTGCTTGGCTAAAAGCACTAACTCGTAAGGCGTATATTCGCCAATTATCAATGGGTCAATACCAAGTTGCACGACAGCCCTATCGCAGAAGTTGGATAAGTCAAAAGTGGCGGCGTTTATTCCCCCGTGGTCTCCTCCGCCGTTCCCGTCTTGGGTTTACCGAATGCCTCCGTCAATGCTTCGCCGAGTTTTTCAGCAATTTCGTTTAAGTCGGAATAATCATCAATCAAATCGCCGACCTTGGAAACCGTGAGGTTTTTATCTTCGTGATAAAGACCTGCGTAAACAATCGCAAGCAGTTCTTTGATGCCGAGCTTTTCAAGGTCAAGACCCATAATAGGTCTGCCAATGATATCTTCGATTTTCGCAAGAGCATTGATGCCGTAGCGAAGGGTTCTGGGTTTATCAAGTTGAATTGTTACACCTTTCTTCATAATATACTCCTTTTTGTTTATACGCCCTTTTCAAAGGAAAGTGCGCCCGAACCCGTGAACTCAATACTAATGGTTACAACGTCGTCCACAGGGTCTTCAATGGAAAGGCTCGAAATATAAGCCTCGCCTTGGTAATAGTTCTTTCCGTCCACGTACAGTTTTACCGTTACGGTTTCGCCGTTTAGGAACGCCGTCTGCAACGCTTCTTGACCTGCCGTGTCCGTCGGTACGTTATAATCGCCTTCGGAACTTGCCGTCCATTCTTTCAAGCCCGTGATATAATTTTTCCAATCATCACCAAGGGCGGTAGTTTCAAGCGTTTCCAACGAAAGCTCCAACGACCAGTTCTTAATACCAACTACCTTTTCAGAACTTCCGCCGATCACGACTTTACCGTTCTTACCTGCAATAGCCATAATTGTTCCTCCTATTATTTTTCATTGAAAAAGAATTCAAATTCGAGACTCGACATATACTCTCCCATATCAAATTTGAGAGCCGTATTTGCGTTGTACTCGTAATCGCTTTTGATAAATACGGCTTGAATAAACAACCCGCACATATCTCCGTGGAAATCCTGGAATGCTCGTTTCAGCATTCGAGATAATTCCCTCGTTCGTTTATAGGTCGTGTCATGGCAAACAAACTGAATCGTTTGCTTGACGAAACCTGTATCCCCTTGCAAAGCGGAATCGTAATTCGCTATAACAGGCGAATAAACAATCGCTGGAAGGGGTTTATCTTGCGGAAGAAGAATGGGATAAACTCGTCCTTGCACTCGGTCTTGGATTTCCGTTATTCCACTCAAATACTCGTAGACCGCCTGACAAATATCCTTCATTCTTACCTCCCCACCGCCTTGGAAATCACGTTGACAATTTCTCTGTTAATTTGGTCGATATTTTTATCCACCGCATTACGCAAAAAAGGATTGCCTGGTCTGCCCCTTGCCCCAAGTTCGACATGCGTTCCGTATTGGAGCGATTTATCGTAGTCAACTTTTACAGTTGCCTTCGTTGCCGTTGCTTTCATTTCCGTCAAATCAAGGCTTGCTTTTAATGCGCCTGTATCCACAGGGCAATTCTGCCGTGCATCGGCAAGTGCTATCTTCCCACCTGCCTTTGCACCTTGCATAAGCACGTCGGATGCGTTTTCTTCCATCGCTTTTAATTCTTTCACGATTTTATCCGCACCTTCAATGCCCACCTTAACCTTCTTCTGCTTTGCTGCATAACCCATCGTTCACTCTCTCCTTGCAATTTAATACCGTAGCCCTGTGCGCTGTATGGCTGTCAATTACGCCAATAATCTCGTACACGGTGCCTTGATATTGGATTCTGTTCAACACGGTAATCTTTGGATTATACCTCACGGTAATCTTTACAACGGTCTCCGCATTGACGGTTTGAGCTTGGAAAAATTCTGTTCCGCTTACGGGTTCGATACTTGCCCAAAGCGTATCCGTTATTTCCCATTTTCCATCTTCGCCACCGTACTCGTCGCGCTTGGTTTTAAATTCTAAAACCTCTATCCGTCGATTCAATCTACCGATTTTCAAAACATTGTCCTCCTATACGCAAACAACATCCGTCGAACCAAATCGAGTGTTTCTTTGATATCAACCCCCGACTTTTCTTTCGAGATTTGTCTTTCTTCGTAGAGCGTTCCAACCAAAATCAACATTGCTTGGTGGATAGGTTCAGGAACTTCCTTGAACTCCGATAATTTTTGTCGTATAACATCCTCTGTCAACGTTTGGGCTGTGAGAATAAGCGTGGAGATGAGGTTATCTTCCTCATCCCCATCTATCCGCAAGAACTCTTTCGTTTCCTTAAGTTCGAGCATCGCTTATTCCTCCTTCAATTAGGTGGTAGCCGTACCCTTCTGTTGAAGAACCTTGACCGCTTCGGGAAGGATGAGTTTACCGTCCAAACGCTTAGATGCGATGAACCCAACTTGCCCCGTGGTTGCGTAAAGTTCGTTCAATCTGCGGAAGTTGATACCTTGGCGGTCACCAATCCAATAGAACGAGAAATCGCCAAATGCAACCGTTTTATTACCCGATGCCACTTCAGGGAAGTAAGGCGAGGTATAGATGCGTTTGCCAAGCAAGGTCTCGTGACCGCCTTCGTGAATAGCGGGTTGCCACAAATATTGACCGTTACTGTCTTTCAACTTGCGGATAAGTTTTACCGTGCTGTCGTTCAAGAGCCATACGGCATTCTTTCTGTATGCGGAATTAAGACTGTAGAAAAGGTCGATAAGTTCGTCCGCCGTAATCGCCGTTGCAGATGCAGTCGTTACGCCGACTTCTGCCCCACCATTCGCCGACAAAATCCCCAAGGGTTTATTATCACCGTCACCCGTAAGGAACGCCTCTTCTTCCTTGTTACCAATACGACGGGCAAACTCGGTCGAGAAATAACCTTCAAGGTCAAACGCCGAGTCATTGAGAAGTTCTTCGGATACTTTAATAAGGGTCGTTACCTTATGCGCACCGATAGTCTGTTGACCGAAGGCATCGTCACTTTCGTGATAGTTCTTTTCCTCACCAGTCCACGCTGCCGTACCCTTCGTCGTGACGATAGGAATTTTTCTATCGCCTGCGGAAGTCGTGAACGTATGCGCCAACTTTCTGACGATGTTCTCTTCTTCAAGGGATTGGACGAGCGTATTTTCAAACTCGTCGGGTACAAGGTAGCCACCTTCGGAGTCCGTGCCTTCTTGCAAAGCGTTCTTCATTTCAACGGAAAGGGTATCAAAACCCGTTCTTTCTCTCGTCTTCTTCCAGAACGCCTTATTGTAGGCTTTGGATGCTCTGCCCTTTTTCTCTTCCGCTTCCGTGGAAGGTACATTCATAGGCTTTTCCGTAATGGGCGTATTGATGGGTTTATTCATCTCACGCTCCATTTCTTCACGGCGTTGCATACGCTGAATTTCGGTCGTCAGGTCTTTGAATTCCTGTTCCATTTCTGCGTATACCGCGTCGTCTTCTTTGGAAAGGACACCGTTAACGCCCTTATGGGTATCAAGGAATCCGTCCATCGTGTTCAAAAGTTTCTTACGTTTTTCAATCATTGCGTTTAAAGTCATAATTTTTTCCTCCTTAAATGACCTCTTTAATTTGTTTGATTGCCTTTTTCAGATCGTCAACGGAACGCCCTATTTCCTCCACTTGAGGTTCAGGCGCTTTGGGAATTTTCGCTACGACCTTGTTGATAAATGAGTTATTGACCTCTTTCCGAGAGAAGGCGAAACCAACGTTCAATCCGCCCTTTTTCTCGTCTTCCAAGAGACCATCACAGAAACCAAGTTCAAGTGCTTTATTTGCGTTCATCCACGTTTCCGCATCCATAAGGTGGGAAAGTTTCGCTCTCGATTGCCCCGTCTTGATTTCGTAGGCGTTGATAATGGATTCCTTGACTTCGTCCAACATC
This sequence comes from Eubacteriales bacterium, assembly GCA_045606265.1. GTDB lineage: Bacteria > Bacillota > Clostridia > Oscillospirales > CAG-272 > RGIG4608. Next base: position 6,085 of record JAZURO010000082.1, on the reverse strand, counting down.
TCAATGGCTTTCTGCATATCTTCGTAATTGCCGAAAACCGCCGTAAGTGGATTGTGAATCATCATCATTGCCGTGGGTGCCATTAGAACCTTCGTACCAGCCATCGCAATCACCGATGCGGCGGATGCAGCGATACCGTCAATCTTAACGGTGACATTGTCTTTATAGTCCATCAGCATCGAATAGATTTGACTCGCCGCAACACAATCCCCGCCAGGCGAGTTAATCCATATCGTGATGGGGCCGTTCCCTGCGAATAACTCATCTTTGAACATTCGTGGGGTTACTTCGTCGTCAAACCAACTTTCCTCTGCAATCGTACCGTAAAGTTCAAGTACACGTTCAGTCGGTTTCTCGTGTCCGCTTTCGTCTGCGGTTGGAGACTGGTTCTTCCACTTCCAAAACTTCTTCACTATTGTCCTCCTCTTTTTTTGAATTTGCATAAGCCCCCGCCATACCAAGCGGCAGCATGTTGCCGTTTACCAAATACAAATCCCCACCTTTTTCTTCGGGGATTCGTTCCATATTTTCGAGTTCTCGTATATCGTTTGCGCTCATCCAACCGTTTTGACGAGCCGTTGCATAACCTTCCATTCGGCTTTTATAATCGCCACGAAGCAACCCTTCCACGTTGAATTTAACGAACAACTCCGTTTTTTCGTCGATGGAAAATAACGCCCTTGCAAGCGACTGTTCCCACCGCACAAGCCACGGTTCAAGCGTATACTTTACGAACTCCAAGCTCTGCTGTTCAATATTAGAAAAGCTCGATTTTTCCAAATCGCCAACCATATGCGGAGGCACTCGGAAAATTCGAGCAATTTCATTGATTTGAAACTTTCTTGTTTCAAGAAATTGTGCTTGTTCTGGCGAAATGGAAATAGGTGTATATTTCATCCCTTCTTCCAAAACCGCCACTTTATTTGCGTTTGCCGAACCACCAAACTGGCTCTGCCAAGCATCACGCACTCGACTGGGGTCTTTGATTACGCCTGGATGTTCCAAAACACCACTCGGCGCAGCACCGTTCGCAAAGAACTTTGCACCGTATTCTTCGCAGGCAATCGCCATACCAATTGCATTCTTTGCCATTGCAATCGGCGAATACCCCACCAAACCATCAAACCCAAGACCAGGTACGTGAAGAACATCCTTCGGAGCAAGCGTTACAATGGTATTTTTCATCGTGTTTGCTTCTTCGCTCGTGTGCTGATACTTGTAAATAATCTTCCCGTTTTCATCCCTGTCAACGGTCATTTTGTTTGCCATCAAAGGGTACAACGCCACAACCTCGCCCTTGCCGTTGCGGATGATTTTCGCATACGCATTCCCCCAAAGCAAAAGGTGTGTCATCAACGTTTCCCTAAAAACAAAGGAACTCATTTCTGGGTTCGGCTCGTCGTGCAAAAGGTGATATAACGAATGGTCGGTTGCTTTTTCTTTACCGCCGCCGTCTTTATATCGATATAAGTGCAACGGCAAACCCGCCACCGCTTCCGCCAAAATTCTAACGCACGAATACACCGCCGTCATTTGCATTGCCGAACGCTCGGTCACAGGTTTGCCACTTGTTGAACCGCCAAGCATAAAGGTATAACTACTACCCGCCGTTCGATTTTCAACCTTGGGTTTATCCCTTGACCGAAATAGGCTTATAAACCACCCCATTTTTACCTCCTTAAATAAAAATCAGTCCACGATTGTCGTAGACCGATTCCGAATTATCGTTTCCGCAGCGTATTGCTCTATCCAACGCCATAACGGTTGCAACTGCGCCGTCAATTTTTTCCGTGGACTTTTCTTTGTCCATCTTCACGTTCCCTGCTGGGTCAGTTCTCGCACAGACGTTGTCCATCATCCACCGAAGAACAGGATGCCCGCTGTGAGCGAGCTTTCCTTCAAGTACGAGTTTCATCAACTCCTTGGTCGGCGGACTCATATCCTTAAATCCCTGCCCAAACGGAACAACCGTGAATCCCATTCCTTCAAGGTTCTGTACCATTTGCACAGCACCCCATCGGTCAAAGGCGATTTCACGAATATTGAACCTTTCGCCTAACTTTTCGATGAATTTTTCAATATAGGCGTAATGGACAACGTTGCCCTCGGTCGTTTCCAAAATTCCCTGCCTTTGCCATAAGTCATACGGGACATGGTCACGATTAACGCGCAAAGGAATGTTTTCTTCGGGAATCCAAAAATATGGCAAGATATAATATTTTTCGTCATCAGCCGTCGGAGGGAAAACCAAAACAAACGCCGTAATGTCGGTTGTGGACGACAAGTCAAGACCACCGTAACAAACGCGCCCCTCCAAATCTTCCTCGTGGAAAACCACTTCACATTTATCCCACTTTTCCATCGGCATCCAACGCACCGCTTGCTTAACCCATTGATTAAGGCGCAGTTGACGGAAAGAGTTCTCTTCCGCAGGGTTTTGCTTTGCCGATTCACACGCCGCTTTTACCTTATCAAGCCCTACCGTTATCCCAAGAGACGGATTTGCTTTTTTCCATACCTTTGGGTCAGTCCAATCGTCATCTTGCTCCGCACCATAAATCACAGGATAAAAGGTCGGGTCTATCTTACGCCCTTCCAAGATATCCTTTGCCTTTTGGTGGGTTTCATAGCAAATCGAATGCGTGTCCGTTCCCGCCGTAGTAATCAAAAAGTATAACGGTTGCATACGGGCATCACCCGACCCCTTGGTCATTACATCAAACAGCTTTCGATTTGGTTGCGTGTGCAACTCGTCGAAAACAACACCGTGAATGTTAAAACCGTGCTTGCTATACGCTTCCGCAGAAAGAACTTGATAAAAGCTGTTCGTTGGAAGATAAATAATACGCTTGGTTGCCGTGAGAATTTTTACTCGCTTGCTCAACGCTGGACACATACGAACCATATCCGCCGCCACTTCAAAAACAATAGAGGCTTGCTGTCGATCCGCCGCACAGCCGTAAACTTCCGCCCTCTCTTCGCCATCACCGCACGTAAGCAAAAGTGCAACGGCGGCGGCAAGTTCGGACTTCCCTTGTTTTTTAGGGATTTCAATATACGCCGTATTGAACTGACGGTATCCATTCGGCTTAAGCGTACCAAACACATCCCTTATAATCTGCTCTTGCCAATCAATCAGTTCAAACTTCTTCCCTGCCCATGTGCCTTTTGTATGGCATAGGCATTCAATAAAATTGACGGCGTAATCCGCCGCCCCTTTATCGTAGATGGAGTCCTTTGCCTTAAACCTCGTCGGCATATATTTTTTCAACTTTCGCAAGACACCACCCCCTTTTTTTGTAACAAAAAAGGCAAGCATCGTTTGATACCTGCCTTTGGCTTATTCTGTTTTCTTGCCTTTATTCTATCGTAAATTCAGAAATGCTTTTGTAGACCTTTACGATTTGGTCGTTCTTATGCCTTTCCAACCCTTTATTCATTTCTTCTTCGGTGCGGTAGCCGATGTAGCACAGATAACCTTGCTCGTTCACAAAGGAAAACATAAATCCGTAGCCGTCTTTCGCTCCCTTTTTATATGCTTTTTCATCTTCCACAAGGTCGACGAGATAATTCAAAAGCTCCTGGTCTTCTGAATAAAGTTCTTTAAGTTCCCGTTTTTCAGGGAATCTCTCGTAAAATTGCTTTGCCTTTTCCGCAAGCAGTTCTTCCATTTCCTTCCGCTTTTGGAAATCCCCATCAAAATCGATAATGGGGAAATATGAACCATCACCTCGATCCGTGTACGTGCCTACACGCTTTGCGCCGTAATAAATGTTTGCGTGAACGGTTATACCGTCCGTGTCGGGATAACTAACTATCCCTTTCAAAGTAAACCCATAAATTTTTGCCATCGTTTTTCTCTCCTTTGTCAATTCTTGTCATTCAAAATCTGTTTGAGCGCTTTTTTGTCCGTGGGGTCTTTCGCTCGTCTATCCCAACCACGGTCATAACTCGCTACTTCCACCTTACCGCGATAAAGGGAAAGTTTTGAAATTCGACCGTCGTTAATCCCAAATGAAGAAGGTTCTTCGTATACCTTAATCCAATACTCGTATTCGATTCCGTCCACCGTAAGATTTCCGTTAAGCCACATACTCAAAACCCTACCTTTTTCGATTCTTCTTTCAAAACGAACCTTGCCGTGAAAAGTTTCCCGACCGCATTTTCTGCCGTTTCAAAGGCTCTCTGCTCGTCTTCTGTCAACTCACCTTTTGCCATTTTCCACAAGGTTTCGTGTGCTTGCATTGCACATACGCTTGCCGTTTTTGCAAGTTCATACCACTCAAAGCCTTCCTTTATTTTCCCTTGGCGGAAAAGTTCTATCGCCTTTTCGGAAAACCGAGCGCAAACATCGCTTTCCGCAAGGCAACCTTGCATTGCTTGCTCTCTCGTTTCAAACAAATCCGTCTTTGGCGTAAGGGTAAGCTCCATAAATTCAACCATACTTTCCCAAGCGTTCTTTTGGCTCATCCCCGACCTTTTCAACTCCGCCATTTTATTCATAATGGCTCTGTCCGCTTCCTTGACCGTGGAATATTCGCCCGTCCCAAGCATAAAGGTAATCAATTCTTCTCTGTTCATAGCCTACCCCCTTACTTTCTAATCGTTGCCGAGTATCTTGCGTAATCGTAGCCTTCCGCATTTACCAAAATCGAAAGGTTCGAGTCCTTGCAAGTAACCCTGATTACGTGCCAAACGCCGTCTTCGTCCACTTTCATAAGGTCTTGGTTGTTTCTGATGAAGTTCTGTTCGTCAAGCAATCTCGCCCCGAAAATCGTGTAGTTCGTGAAGGAAAGGCGAATGGTCTTTTCGATAACCACCTCAACCTGCGTACCTTCGCCCCTTGCAACTCGTGCGTTGTAATCCATAACGCTTGCCGCTTTGCTTACCATTGTTACTTTGATTTTTCTTTTCATAGCTGTTCGCTCCTTCGTTTTTTGTATGTGTATATTACCTCTAAAACGAATATATATCCAGCGATTTTGGACGATAATTCGATAATAAATTTATTTAATTTTGATACAAAAATCACGCTTTTTCATAACGAGGAACAGAGCCTTTCAGCCCTGTTCCATAAAGGAGTTTTAACGGTTGGGAATCCGCTATCTGTAAGCGTTTTTTTTACTCGATCGGCTCTAAAATATAGCCTTTGTCCCCCAAGGGGAGCAATCTAAATTTCCCCAAGTAATCCCTTGCTACAACGCATGGAATACAGGTATATCCAAAGCTCGCATCTCTCCCCGATTCAGCAAAAAGCATAGCAAGCCGTTTCTTTTGCACATCTTCCACAATTTGCCATTGACTTTTATATAATTCTAACCGTTTTTGTGCGTGTCCCGTGAAGTAAAATCGTCCGTTGGGATAAATTATGACATCAGCCTTGGGCATCATCTTTACCGTAATCCACTCAAGCATAATCTCCAACCCTCCCTTCGCAAATAAACTTCACGTAATCGCTGACATTATCCTCGATAAAACAAACCAATTCAAAATATCCGCAGAAGTTTGCAAGCCATTGAACATACTTCGTATCAAACATATTAGTAATGCCCGTCGCACGGATTTTCAAAATCTGTTCTTTAATTCTATCGCTCATCGTTACGAGGGGTCTGCAATCGTCCTCGCCGAAAATAACTCCAAGCGAAGAACCGCTATCCCAGGAAATATGAATCGTGCCTTTGTCGTCTACGTGCCGAACCGTTCCGTGCGTTTTAAGCGGCGGTGCTTGCTTATCATCCATTTTGATAAGCTCCACTCTCGTCCCTTCCTTATACTTTTTCCGAAGGTCAAGCAATATCGCATCGGTCACCTTTAACTCACAGACCTTTCTGCGATTGATTTCGGTTTCCGTCAACTCGCTTTCGTTGTCGATCGGCGGAAGGCTATATCCTATTGCCTGCGGTGGTTCTATGACCGCCTTGGGCTGGGTAGGTTCCTCCGTTTCTTTTGCCTTTTGCTTTTTTTCATAAGGCTTTCTTTCCACGGCTGCATTCTTCGTAATGTCAACATCTTCAAAGTTGAAATCCTCAAATGCGTAGGTGGGGTCTTCGTCACTTTCGTCCGCTTGGGGTTCATCGTCGAATTT
>JAZURO010000081.1:0-2090 GCA_045606265.1 Eubacteriales bacterium | reverse complement strand
CACAATGATTTCATAGGGTGTGCCTAAAATATTAACTGTCATTTTACCTCCTAAATGTCAATGCCCCTCGGTTTAGGCGTTTTTCATACTATCTTCCATCAGTTCTTTGTATCGGTCAGCGTGTCCGGATGCGGCATTTCTCAAAATGTGCCGTGCATTGATTGTTCTGCTCCCGTTTTCAATGAACGGAAAATACTCGACATTGCTACCCAAAAAAACCGCTTCGCCCTTTTTGCCATCAGCCTTTCCACTATAAGAACCTTTTTCTTTGCCTTTGTCCGCTTTGTATTCTTTTGTGTTGGCTTCCTCACCGGCCAAAGCAAATGTAATACTATTTCTCGCAAGTCCAGTATCAACAGGCATATTTGGGTCCTCTTTGGCAAAACCTTCGGCTTCCATACCAATAGCCGTCAACCCACGGATTTTAGCCTTTTCAAGTGCATCCAAAACCTCTTTTGTGTTATCTTTGTAAGTATAACTCATTACCGCACCTCCTTAAATCCTTTGACCACACTACGCATTGAACATCGGCAGTTGTAAGTATTGGCAGGATCAGCGGACGGGTCTCCCGGATACATTATTTCGCCAAACTCATTCACCCACGGCTCATCAACATCAACTTCAACTCCGCCCAATTCAGCGTGCCAATGTCTAACGCGGCTGTCATTGGTGGCAATCCAACGGCGTTTCATTATGATGCCATCTTCTTCGGCTCGTTTGTAACTGTCCTGCCGCCCCTTGTTTTCTGCACCCGTTACAATAGTCCGTGCAGCACGAATTGAAGCATCTTTATTCCGTTTTAACAGCGCACCCATTTCTTTGTCTGTCAATCCTTCCGTTTTTGATGTTTTCATAATCTCACCAAAAATGCGTTTTGACATATCGGGTATGCTTTCTCCTTGAACAATACCTTGCAACACTTCGCTATTTATGGCTTTCATATTCCACGGTATATCTTTGGTTGGGTCTATTTCACGAAAAGGTAAAAGGCTTTTGTCAGCCATTGCAAGATTTTTAACTGTGTCACGATCAAGCAAAGTGAATGAATAGCCGCCCACTCCATCAACTGTCTTTGCTAAGGCATTATAGTTTATTGCGTATATTTCCGGTATTTGACCGTTAATATATGCCGTTGCGGTGCGGTTTACATTCAATAGCTGTTTGGAAACATCTTCTTTCATTGCCTTAAATCGTTCTCCAAACATCAATTTGCCCTTTCGCCACTTCTTGTATTCTTCCTCGGTGATTTTGCCTTGCTCCAAAAGTTTCCGCTTGGCTTCGTCCTGTTTGGCAAATTTGGAAAAGTATTCGTCCGCTGTCTTTTGGATTTCCTTTTCAGCTCTGGAATAAATGGCAGACAGCCGCTTTTCCATTTCTTCCAGCTTTTCGTCTGTTAAACGGTGCGCTTTGTCTGCCAATTATATTCACCCCTCTAATTCTTTTGGCTTTTTCGGAAGTGGCATCCAATGTGTTATTTCTTGTGAGTTTTCACAACTCCCATCAAACACAAAAAAACCTTCTTCTCTGTATTTTGCTTTCTTTGGTGTTTCATACCCAGTGTCCCAAACAAGCACCCATTGTCTGTCTTCGGGGGTTTGTTCTTCTATTTTAATCCATTCCATTTGCTTATTTCCCTCTAATAATTGTTCTTTCTTCGCCTTCTGCGCCCGTCAAAGCGTATCGGTCAGCCGCTTCCGCATCCTTTCGCCTTAGCACTTCCTGCGCCTTGTCAGCATCGCCCAGCAAGGTCAGAATCTTTGTGGTGACATATTCATCGTCCAGATATTCAGCGCATTGCAGCACCATTTCCAGCAGTTCGGACTGATTGGACATCTGCGAACGGGTATAAGTCGGCTCGTCCTCAATTCCAGCCAATTCCAAAATGCCGTTGATAAACTCTGTCACGCAATATTCAAACTGGTCTGTTTTTTGATTGATAGGCTCATAAGCCGCCTGAATCTGCGTAGCGGTCACAGAACCAGCGGAAACATCTTGTACCTTTAGTGCCATAAAATCGTGGTACAACTGCTCTGTGAGCCTGTCAAGGGCTTCTGCGGTTGCTTCAAACTCCACGGACACATTATGAGCCT
>JAZURO010000080.1:0-14395 GCA_045606265.1 Eubacteriales bacterium | reverse complement strand
GTACGGTTTGACCGGCAGAGACTTCTATGCATTCAACCTTGTTGTTGATGGCAAAAAGATTGATAGCACAGAGGCTATCAACATCGTTAAGGAATTCGGTATCAAGTGGGTGCCAATCCTTGATGAAAACTTTATCTTGCTTCCAACCGTAAACGATATGATTCAGTTTGCGGACGGTAAATCAGTTCTTTGCGACACACTGCGCGAAGGATTGGTAATCCGAGATCACGACAACACAACAAGTTTTAAATGCATCAGCAACCAGTTCCTCCTTATGCACAATCTATAAGGAGAAACCGGTGAACGTTAAGAGAAGAAAGAAAATCAAAGACGTTATTAAGAGATTGAACGATTGTAAAGACGATCTTGAATCAATCAAGGAAGACGAGGATGAGGCGAGGGATAACATCCCTGAGTCTCTTCAAAACGGCGACAATTATTGCGAGTCAGAGGAGTGTAGTGATAAAATAGAAGATGCAATCTCTGATATCAAGGATGTCGTCGAGAGTTTAGAAAACATTTAAAACAGGCGGTATCAAGGATGCATCGAGGCGAAATATATTTGGTAGACTTGAGCACTCACGTTGGCTCCGAGCAATCAGGAATACGCCCCGCTTTAATCGTGCAGAATGAACGGGGGAACGCTTGTTCCCCCACCACAATCATCTGCCCTTTGACTTCTAAACAGAAGCCGTCAATGGACACACACGTTCCGTTGACACCAAGTGATTGTGGTATTATCAAGGAATCAACTGTTTTGTGCGAGCAAATCAGAGTGATTGATAAATCCCGCATTAGAAGAAAAGTAGGCGAGGTCATCAACATTCAAAAGATTGAAGACATCAATCAAAAATTGATGATATCTATAGGAATAGGAGTCCAATAAGTGGCTACATATCAACCATTAACTAAGATAATTACCGACGATGAGGGTAATCAGATGGTTACTTGTCGGTATTACGGTACTGAAGAGTGCCGTAAGATACATACGCCAAGCAGATGCAGTGACTGCCCTATGCTGGCAGCCATATTTAATCAACTTCGAGTATTCGAAGAAATTTATACAGAGGAGGTAAACAAAACCAATGCAAAATGACGTTGAGGTTACTCTTGCCCCGCATTTAGCCGAAGCAATTCACCGAATGTACGAAACAGAAGCTCAAACTATTGCCCGGCTTGAACGAGAAAAAGAGCAATTAGCAAACGACTTAAGCACTGAGAGAAGATTGCGCTACGATGCAGAGCGCAAAGTTGAAGAGCTTGAGCAAACAATACATCAGCTTAAAACAGTTATCCCGAAAAAACGTCGTCTGAAAGCAACTGGCGAGCACGAGGAATATACTGATTTTAAGAGCGATGGCAAGCGAAAGGCTCACGCGGCGGAGCCGATTCGGTCTTACGAAGACTTCGTTGCGATACAAAATTACTTCCTCGAACGCAAAAGAATTCGCGACTGGATGATGTGGACTGTAGGTGTTAGCCTCGGTTTAAGAATTTCAGACTTACTCTCTTTGAAAATAAGTGCCTTTCTCAACGAGGACAAAACCTTCAGAGAAAGGATGTACGTAATAGAACAAAAAACCAGTAAAATAAATGACTGTTTAATCACGGAGTCCGTGATAGATGCTATTACAAGATACTTCGATTCCATCCAATGGAAATTCGATCTGGACGATTACCTCTTCAAGAGCAACAAGACGAAGGGGAAAATGTATGAGGAATATGGGTGGAAGATTTTGTCCGATGCGGGCAAAGCACTAAAACTCCCGATCGTAATTGGCTCACACACGATGAGAAAGAGTTTTGCTAACATCGCTGCCTGTGTAGATAAATCCAGCATTGATATGAACGCCATTACCAAGATCCAAGGTTTGCTTAACCATAGCGACCAGAGGGTTACAATGAGGTATCTCGGCACGTATCAAGCGATGTTCGACAGGGCTCGTGTATCAGTGAGTGATTTCGTTCTCGGAAGAACAGACGTGCATGACCTAATCGCAGGAAACAATTACACCATAGACGACATTGTCCTCAAGCTTGATGCTTTGGAGAGTAAAATGTCAGAAAAAGAAACGACAGGAGATTAAAAATGAAATTCACGAGTGCAAAACTTGACAGAAACTGCGTTCTCTCGATGAACGTAGTGTTTGACACCGACCTTCTCGGCGCAATTAAAAAAGAGGAGGACGGTTTCTTCTCCGGCTCATACGATATGAGCGACGGCGGAGTATCTGAGGAGTCTCTCTTCCCCATCATCGAAACCCTTTTGGTGATTCACCTCACCAATAACAACGTGTTCGTAAGTGCTGTTGTCTACGTTGATGAAGACGACGATGCCGTAAGAACATATACCCCATACATAACGGACGGAATGATTGAGTTTAACGTTCATCTTACGGACGAGGAAAAGACCAGACTTTTGCTGGCGATCATTAAGTCCAATTCGTAATCTATCGGAATAAATACCTCCGCCCATATTTCCTACTCTATACATAAATTTTTATTATACAATCTCTTGACAAAGGTCTAAATATGTTGTATAATAACAAGGAGGTATAAAGTTATGATGGATTATAAATTATTTTTAACAACGTATTATCCCAACGCCAACGACCAAAGAGTTGACGATGTAGCCAGATTCTTTTCATACGTAGAGTCTATCTTGGACTCCAAGCCAATCGAAGAAGCCTTGAAGGATAAAGGGTTCTTGTGCAAAACATTTTATCTGCAAGAAACAAGTGGAATAAGCAAGCCTCACTATCTGAAAATCAAAGATTACTTAATGAACCTCTTTGATTACTATAAGGTGAAGTCTGAAGTTCCTCCTCGCGAAGATGTGATTGCATCCCAGACAACTATCTGTTACTTCAAAGATTTGGATAATTTACTTGATTTCATCGATTATGTCGGTGAAGTTCGCTTGAGCAATTATAACAAACGAGTTGACCTCGCAAACATCAAAACAGTGGCGGCTCTTGGTTGGTATGGACTTACCACTCAGGAAATCACTATCCTTCCCCGGTTTTGTGTAGGGAGAAACGATACCGAGTTTTGGCTTGCAAAGCCAGACGGTACCCGTGTTGCCATCTCCGAGCGAGTGTTTAACATTATCTCGACATTACGTTCTCTTGATGAATACAGAGGTCTGCCCAGTGGTAGAAAAATTATCTTTAAAGGTGATGACACCTACCTCTTTAGGGCTACTACTGCGACTTGTGAGTCGATAACCGAAGATCACATTATACAGATTATTCGGCGCTTCAACGGCGCAATACCCCCGACTTGCAACAACGCACTCAACTTCCGCAAGTTAAGAAAGAACGCATTGTTTGAGATAGTCTACAACGATAATTCGGATGAATTGCTCGTACACAAGATTATGAAACATATGGAGTGCAATCGCCGCGTTGCTCAAGGATACAAGCTTGAGTATGACCGTTGGGTTGAGCTATACCATAAAGATGAAATATAGAGCTTCGGCTTTATATTTTCAGCAAAACATAAACCATATTTAGAATGGAGGAATTCAATGAATCTATCCCAGATGACATTGACAATCGACTCCGAGGTTGTAAAGAACCTGAAGCCCGCAAGTACCATTGAGTTCATTCTCACGAATGGCTCCGTACTGAAGGTTCCTTCTGTTCTCTCTCCCGAGGATTTCGTGCGTCTTTGGAACAATCCGTTAAACCGTACAGTCAAGATCTGCTCCGGCGGAAGCAGTTACACCTTTGTCCGCAAAAAGCAGATTACTTCTTTCAGCGTAGCACCCGTTGCTTAACCTACGGTTGCCTTGACATCTAACCCAATTTGTGGTATAATATATCCACCAATTAAGAAAAGGAAAATTTAATATGACGTTAGCACTAATTGCTGTTATCGTCTTCTTGATTGTGTGGGGATGTCAAGTAGGCGATAGGAAAGCTAAGAAAAAAGAATACCAAGACAAGACGAGGACGAACTTAGTCCTCGAAAAAGAAATATACCAAAAGGTTGAAGCCGAGGTGTCTTCACAGCTTAATTCGGAAAGCATTCCGGTTGGAGAACTCTATCCGCGCTTACTACTTCTCTTTGATGAATACGGCGTTGCTTACTGCCCTTTCAGTTTTCAGTGGCGAGGGTGTTCGACACGAGAGGAATTTATCGCACAACGAACAGAAGAATGCCGACAGGATGAATTGTTCGTTGCCGAGCGTGGGTTTAAGAACAAGCCACTTGAAGGTGGAGATAGCCCAACAACAATGGATCGTATACGCCACTCTTACATTATCACCAAAAGATATACGTTCTACGGTAATAAGCATAGCGTTAGAGCCTCGACTCTTGAAGCAACCTATCGCTACTTATTGAGTGAAATCACTCGCAAGCGAATGGATGAGCTTGGGTTTGCGTTCACCAAGACGGGTGTTCGTGAGTCTGAGTGGCAAGAACAAGCGAAACAGACAGAAGAAATGGAACGCTTAAAAGCACAGTACCCTTACCTGTTCCGCTGACCATATTTTTTAGGAAAAGTTTTGCAAAACCTATTGACTTTTCCTAAATTATGTGGTATAATAAACCATATTTAGACACTATTTTTTAATGTGTATATAAACCATATTTAGAAACGAAAGGAGCCAGTAGCGTGAAAAGAATTATTGGACTAATTCTTGCAATCGTTCTCACTTTAAGTGTTGTATTGACGCTTGCGTCTTGCAACAAGCAAATCTTCGATACCACTTATGCTTTCGATTATGCGCTCGTTCAGTTTCCCGACGGAACCTGTGAAAAAATCGAAATCAAAACGTGGACAGACTATGAGGACGGCGAGCAAATCCAAATCACATCGAAAGACGGCACGACGTACTTAGTTAATTCCGTCAACTGCATACTCGTAAGCGAGTAACCAAACAACATCAATACATAAGGAGAAGAATATGTCAATTCTTACGAAACTCAAATCCCTATTCAGCAAGAAGACCGTTGCCGCACCCCAGACAGCAAAGGAGAAGCTTGAGGCGAAATCCACCGGCGCGGTAACCGCAATCCGCACAATCATTAACACTCTCAAGGATGCTTCCTCCGAGATTGCATCCGAGAAAGCAGCCAACACCAAGAAGATGGAAGAGCTTGCAGAGGAAAACAAGTTCTACGATAATCTTGAGGCTAACAACGGCAAGATCATTGCCAACTTCGAGAACCTCTTGAAGTAATGAACAGATGCATTTCTTGTGGAGAAATCATACCCGAGGGAAGATTGGTGTGCCCTGTGTGTGAAAACTCTCCACCGACGGCTCCAGCCGTTGCGAAATTCCCAACTGTAAAGACACCTAAACCTAAGAAAAAGCGCAAATGCATTTTGCCTTTGTGCAAGTCAAGAATACAGGAGGTACGGTGATGAAACCTATTTCAGAATTTAAGGGAGAGTACTTCTTCCTTAGCAACTTCTATTCTGCTGATGTAACCTACAGAGGTATTACATACAAGAACAATGAAGCTGCGTTCCAAGCAATGAAGTGCCCCGAGGTTGCATCTTCGTTCTCTTCCCTTAATCCATCGGAAGCTAAACGACTCGGCAGAAGAGTTAAACTTCGCCCCGACTGGGAAGCTGTCAAGGAAGATGTAATGAGAAGAGTTTGCTTTGCAAAGTTCTTCCAGAACTACGACCTTATGGAACGGCTCCTCGCTACTGCTCCCGCTGAACTAATCGAAGGAAACGATTGGGGCGACAAAGAATGGGGCGTATGCGACGGCGAAGGAAACAACAAGCTCGGCAAGATTCTGATGGAGATCAGAGATTTCTTTGCACAGGAACGTGCTCAGAAATGGGCACAGGCTTTTGATAAGAGCATCTCGAAATCCGAGGAACGTCGTATAAGAGCTTGCGCCGATGAATTATTCGACGAATGGCTTGAAAAATATCTCAATCAAAGATGACTTTGATGCAGAAAAATCTCTTTATTTTTAACAATTTCAAACCATATTTAGACACGGAGGGAATATGAATTTAAAAGAAAAATTCATTTCAATCTGCAAACAGGAAATACATCGCGAAGGACTTGATGAGTTGCTCGCGTGGCTTGAGAAGTCTGACTTCTACGATGCTCCGGCAAGCACGCGATTCCACGGCAACTATGCTGGCGGTCTATGTGAGCACTCAATCAACGTCTTCGAACAGCTCGTAAAACTCTATGAGATTTACGGCGATGGAAGCATCTCTCGCGAGTCTCTCGCAATTGCTTCCCTATTCCACGATGTTTGCAAGATTAACTACTACAAACAAGGTACCCGCAACGTCAAGGAAGACGGAATGTGGGTTGCCAAAGCCGTTTGGGAAGTGGACGAAAAGGTTCCTCTCGGTCACGGCGAAAAGAGCTGTATCATCCTTCAGTGGTACATCAAGCTCACAATGGACGAGTTGCTTGCAATCCGCTGGCATATGAGTGGATTCGATGCAGCAGTCAAGGGCGGAGATTACGGCTTGAGCAAAGCTCAGGATATGTCGAAGCTCGTAACACTACTCAGTGTTGCTGACATCATCTCGTCCAATCTTTTGGAAGAAACGAGGAAGTAACGATGCCGCCAAGACAACCGACTAAAGGAATTTTAGCTCTTTATGATGACAAAGGAATTTGCTACGAGATAGAACTTAAAGAGCTTGGCTCAATCGAACTATCGAGAGATAGCGAAGAAGTTTATACTGCCGATAGAAGGGTTGTCTTTACGGGAGAAGCAAGCGCTTCGCTAACCCTAAGATGCAGAGCATTGGACGTCAAGGCTTTTCTCGAACCGGATGAAGAGCCAGAGGTCGTCGAAGATCCTGCATCGTGGGAAGAGATGATCCTCGAAGGAGTACAAAATGCCGATTGATATATCACCACTTAGTGAAACGATACAACAAGTCTCTGAAGCATTCGGAATTTCGGTGGATGCTCTAAGTTCAATGGTTCAAAGAATACTTAACCATACTTACGAGTCGATCACCACATTCGATGATTTGGTCGATGATTTCGTTCAAATGCCAACGAATGCAACGTACTATGGCGAATTTATTGATCCGCCCAATTGCCACAATGTATCTGCACCAGAGTGGAAGATACATCAGCAAGCAGAAAGACAACTCTTCTATCAATTAGAAGAACAAAAACACAAATACGACGATGACGATTGGGAGTCGATGATTCTCAACGGAGTTGCCGAAATAAATACACGAAAGGAATTTAAACTATGCCAACCAGAAATTCGAACCCCATTGACCTTGGAGCTGGATCAATCCAGTTCACTGCAAACGTTTCTCCGGCAGAGCAAGAGTTTTTCAAGGCTTTACTCGGCGGAATCCCTGCTGATATGAAGGTTGTGAAGCTTGAGCAGAACGAGAACAAGCCGAAAAAGCCTGTTAAGGCAGAACCCACACCTTCCACATTCAGCGGTATCAAGGTTCTGTTTAACGATCCCGCAACAATTATGTGGGTGAACGGAAAGAAGTTCGTTGCCAAAGCTCATAACGAGCCGTTTGACGAGGAAAAGGGACTTCTGATGTGTCTTTGCAAGGCACACGGTATCAGCCACCGCGACATTCAGAGAATGCTTAAGTCCGCGGTAAGACAGAAGAAAAAGACTACAGAAATCGTAGAGGAGGTCGCAGATGGAGAGAACTGAAATGAACATTCACCAGAAACTCCTGAAGATCGCTGACGCCGCAGGTATTCTCCAGAAGACTAAGTCGGGATACAACTACAAGTATGTTCCCGAGGAAGAGATTCAGGCGAAAGTAACTGCGGGTATGCAGAAGTACGGAGTTATGCTGTACCATTCCATCGTTCCGGGCACACTTCAGGTTATGCCCTATACATACCAGAAAACCAAGGACAAGACTATCAACGAGTTCATTGTTCACGCCGACACCATTTATACTTGGGTTAACGTAGATAAGCCCGAGGAAACCGTTGAGGTTCCGTGGGTATTGGTTGGACAGATGGAAGATGCTTCTCAGGCATTTGGCGCCGCTGAAACCTACTGCAACAGATACTTCCTTATGAAGTCTCTCCAGTTGGCTACATCCGAGGCGGATCCTGACAACTACAGAAGCAAGCAGAAAGAAGCCGAGAACTACGACGACGAGAAGGTTCTCAATGCAGCCGTCAAGGAAGTTGTTGCGATGGGTTCTCAACTCATCAAATCCGGCATTGCAAAAGATGAGGTTATGGGCATCGTTGGCAAGTATAACAACGGTAACCAGAACCCCTCAAGCATCAAATCCATTGAGGTTTGCACAGCGGTTATGAAGGAGTTTGAAACTCTTGCCGCCAACAAACCTGCTACCACCAAGAAAACCACAAAAGGAGAAAGCAAATGATCTATAACACCAACAAGATTTTTGGTAAGGTCTGGGATGTAAAGGTTGCCGAGAATGGCAAATACATGGATCTCCAGATGACCACATCGGAGAAGGACGCCGAGGGCAATTACATCAATTCCGGATGGTTCCCTCGTGCAATCGGACACGCCGTCAACTCACTTAAGGGACTCAAGAAAGGTGACAGAATCACCATTACGAAGTCCAAGTTCACCAACGAGCGTTACACGGATAACGACGGCAACACCAAGTCGCGCTTCAGATTCCTCATTCTTGAGGCAACAATCGAAGCAAGTGATGCTCCTGCATCAAACGATAATACCGCAAAGGCAAGCACTGTTTCCGAGGCTCCCGCATCGACCAGTGACGACTCTTGTCCTTGGTAACTGAAAAAAAGGAACGGTTCAGTTTTTCGAAGTTATCATCCTTCCATACCTGTAAATACGGGTATATGCAAACATACATACTCCATAAGCGAGGAATTGGAAACTGTTTCAGTTCTTATGGAACAGAAGTCCATTCCCTTATGGAAAGGTACGCAAGAGGAGAAATAGAGCTTTGGGATTTGACGACGATCTACGAATGGGAATTCGACACCGCAGTCCCCGAGAAATTCCCCTCTACTCCGTACTGCAAGAATATGAGAAAGCTCTATTATGAGCAAGGACTCAATTATCTTAAGAACTTCTCGGGCTATGCCGACAGAGAGATTCTTGAGGTGGAAGGAGAGTTCGATATAGATGTCGATGACTGGGTATTTACCGGCGTTATCGACTTGGTTTTCAAGGACAAAGACGGTCGCTTGATTATCCAAGACTACAAATCGAAAAGTTCTTTCAAGAACAAAAAAGAACAGGCTGAGTATGCAAGGCAATTGTATTTGTATGCTCTGTACGTCAAGAAGAAATACGGGAGGTTCCCAGACGTATTGCGGTTTATGATGTTCCGAAAGAATACTACGATAGACATTCCGTTTAAGGAAGAAGATTTCAACGAAGCACTTAAGTGGGCAAAGGATACGGTACAAGAGATACGTGAGTGTTGGGACTATGCTCCAACTTGCGACGAATTCTTCAGCGAACATCTTTGTAACCACAGAGAATACTGCGATAACAAGATTTAACAAGGAGGTGTAGGTTTATTTTTGTTGACAAAGAATCGATATTAAAAGCAAAGACTAAACTTGGTGACAAAAACGCAGAAATCATTGCAGAGTTATTACAACTTGAGAAATACGACGCTGTCAATAAAAAGGCTTTATGCTGTTGGCACCTTGAAGATTCGCCAAGTTTTATATATAACCAACGAACATTTTCGTTTCATTGTTTTGGGTGTGGTAGGAACACAGATATCATCGATGCCTATATGCATACAGGGTTGACGTATCTGGAAGCCTTGCAGAAGCTTTTTGCCGAAGCTAAGATGCCACTTTCCCTTGGAGAAAAAGGAGTACAAACTAAATTCAAATATAGATATCCCGTCGAGGAACCCTTAAACGACAAGGAAAGTGTGTATGCTTACCTCGCTCAGAGAAGCATTTCAAAGGAAACCGTCGATGCAGTCGATGTTCGAGAAGACGCTCACGGTAACATAGTTTTCAATTATTACGACACAAACGATGTGTTGTGTCTGGTCAAGTATAGACCATCTCATAAGATCGATAAGAGTAGAGGGGATGTTAAAGCTTGGTGTCAAAAGAACGCCGACGTGACTCCCCTCCTTTTTAATATGAACCGTGTCAATACGACCGCCCCACTCTTAATATGCGAGGGAGAAATTGACTGTATGGCTGCTATCGAAGCAGGCTTTACGAATGCAGTATCTGTTCCTCTCGGCGCAAACAATTATGGCTGGATTGAAGAAAACTTCGACTGGCTTGAACAATTCGAAAGCATCATTATTTGTTCGGATAATGATGAGGCTGGTATCAAGATGCAGAAGGAATGCGTCTTCAGACTCGGCTCGTGGCGAACTAAATTCATAGAAATCCCCCCCGTTTTTTATGATGAAGCGAACGATAAAAAAATCCCGATGAAAGACCTTAACCACGTTCTTTACTATCAGGGCAAAAGAGCCGTTATCGAATTGATACATAATGCCAAAGACTCGCCCGTTGATAGCGTTTCCGACTATTCGGATATTACCAACGTTGACCTTGACGAGATCGACGGCATCAAGACCGGAATACCCGAGCTTGATAAGAAGCTAATGAGATTGTTCTACGGAACCTTCACCATCGTAACAGGAGTTAACGGTAGTGGTAAATCATCATTCCTATCTCAGCTCGTGTGTAATTCCATCGACGAGGAAAAGAATGCTTTCCTCTACTCTGGTGAGTTACCAAACTTCCAGAGTAAGAACTGGATTAACTACATACTTGCAGGGCAAAGACACGTTAAGGAATACACCTTCAACGGCGCAACCTACTGGAAGGTTACTCCAGACGCACAAAGAGAAATGGACAAGTACTATAAGGGACGCTTGTTTATCTACAAGGATGGCATTGACCATAAGGTAGATACGATACTCAAGTCAATGGAAGACTGTACTCGTAAATACGGATGCAAGCTTCACATCATCGACAACCTCACTTCGGTAAACCTCGAAGCAAATGAGCAAAACAAGTATCAGCG
This sequence comes from Eubacteriales bacterium, assembly GCA_045606265.1. Lineage (GTDB taxonomy): Bacteria > Bacillota > Clostridia > Oscillospirales > CAG-272 > RGIG4608. The sequence continues at coordinate 3,427 of JAZURO010000080.1, read as the reverse complement.
CCAAGAAGAATTTGTTACACGCTTGATTGACTTCGCCAAGAAGTACAACGTTGCAGTTCTCCTCGTTGTCCACCCTCACAAAATCGAACAGATGAGACGCCTTAATAAAATGGATATCCAAGGTATTTCGGCAATCATCGACTTAGCACATAGAATTCTAAGCTTGTATCGTGTTACGAATGACGATAAGAAAGGAGTTCCGAATAAGCGCGGCAACGGATGGTATAAAGAGCCCATTAAGTATGATGTTCTTTGTGACATTCTCAAGGACAGACTTCTTGGTTTCGAAGGAAGTTCCGCCGGCTTGTATTACGACAAACCCTCACGACGTTTCTTCGTAGACGAGCAATCGCTCGATAGGCGATACTCTTGGGATACCAATACATACGACGGTGCACTTCCCTATCCTCCCCCTCAACTCTATCAGGAGGATGACGAGGAAGTCTACGGAAGAATCGAAGGAGGAGATCAATGATAGAGTTTCAAAACTATCACTGCCACAGAATGTATACCAACGTGCGAATCTCCGATTCTGCCGTTACCCCGACTGCTTACGCCGAAAGGGCTAAGCAGTTCGGGCACGGAATTCTTTCTTCAGCGGAGCACGGTTGGCAAGGCAATTACTACGAAACATATCGCATCGCAAAAGAGTACGGTCTTAAGCCCTTAATCGGAGCAGAAGCTTATTGGGTAAAGGACAGGCTTGAAAAAGACCGTAGCAACTGCCACATATTTATCGGAGCCCGCAACGAGAATGGACGACAGGCATTGAACGATGTTCTTTCCGAGGCAAACCTCACTGGTTTCTACGGTCAACCTCGTCTTGATATTCCTCTAATCCTATCTCTACCGCCAAAAGATGTTATCGTGACTACGGCGTGTATCGCATACTGGAGATACGATGATATCGAAGATATTACAAAAGAATTCCACAAGCACTTTGGGAAGAACTTTTTCCTTGAGGTGCAATATCACAATACCGACTCTCAAAGAGAGTTAAACAAAAGAATATTGAGGCTTCACGAAGAGCTGAAAATTCCTCTGATAATGGGTTGTGATAGCCACTACATAACACCGCAGCAGGCGCAGGTAAGAACCGACTTCCTTTACTCTAAAGGGCTTGACTACCCCGACGAGCAAGGGTGGTTCCTTGATTACCCTGATGGCGATACGGCTTATGCAAGATTTGCAGACCAATGCGTCCTGAGTCATCAGCAAATATGCGACGCTATGAATAACACCAACGTATTCCTCGATATCGAAGAGTACGATAACCCAATCTTCAATGCCGACATTAAGATGCCTTCGCTTTTCCCCGAGGGAACTCCCCAAGAGGAAAAGAATGCTGAGTATCGTCGGCTTATATGGCAAGGTTGGGACGAATACAAAAAGAATGTTCCCGAAAAATTACACGACCATTACCGTTCAGAAATTCAAAAGGAAATCAAAACAGTTGAAGATACCAGAATGGCTGACTACTTCATTAACAACTATCACATCATTCGCAAAGGAAAAGAAAACGGTGGTTGGCTTACAAAGAGTGGTCGTGGATCTGCGGTATCGTTTATCACAAATATGCTCCTTGGTTTCACAGAGGTTGATAGAATTGCGGCAAAGGTTCATATGTACCCTGAGCGCTTTATGAGTGCCACAAGAATTCTTCAGAGTGGTTCTCTTCCCGATATCGACTTTAACTGTGCTCCGGTAGAACCTTTTGCAAGAGCCCAGCAAGAAATCCTTGGAGAAGACCACGCTTATCCTATGATCGCTTACGGTACGATGCAAAAATCTGCGGCGTGGAAACTATACGCAAAATCGCAAGGTATCTCGTTCGAGATTGCTAATGCGGTATCAGACCAAATCAAAAAGTATGAGACCGCGCTGAAGCACGCTGGAGAAGATGCCGATGAAATAAGTGTTTACGATTACATTGATAAGGAATACCACGACATTTACCAAAAGAGTAAGGATTACCTCGGATTGGTTACCTCTTGGAGTATCGCTCCGTGCTCATATCTTCTCTTCCAAGGAAGCATCCGTAAAGAGATTGGTCTTGTAAAAATCAAAGATCACCTCTGTTGCCTTATGGATGGTCACTGGGCTGAGGCGTGCCACTTCCTCAAGAATGACTTGCTCAAGGTATCTGTAGTAGACCTTATCTATCGTTCCTATCACCGCATCGGTATCGAACCACCGACCGTTCAGGAGCTTTTGAAAATGTGTCCACCCGACGATAAGGCGTGGAGCATTTACGAAAAGGGTTGCACGATTGGTATTAACCAGTGCGAACAGACAGGAACGGCGTCCCGTGTAACGAAGTATGCTCCCAAAAACATTTCAGAGCTTGGAGCTTTCGTTGCGGCAATCAGACCGGGCTTTAAGTCGATGTACAAGACGTTCGAAGAACGCAAGCCGTTTGCATACGGTGTTAAGGCGTTTGACGAACTTATCCAGACCGATGAAATGCCCAACAGTTTCTTGTTATATCAGGAACAAGAAATGGCGGCGCTGAACTACGCAGGAATTGATATGAGTGATTGCTACACCGCAATTAAGAACATAGCAAAGAAACGCGCAGACAAGGTGTTAGCCTACAAAGAAAAATTCATTGATGGCTTCTCCCGGACGATTATCGAAAACGAGCGCAGAACCCCCGAGGAAGCAGACGAACTGTCGCAACAGTTGTGGCAAATCATCGAGGACTCCGCAAGGTACTCCTTCAATGCATCCCACTCTTACTGCGTTGCACTTGATAGTCTGTACGGTGCGTGGTTAAAGGCACATCACCCACTTGAGTTCTATGAAGTGCTGCTCACTCTTTCCGAGATTAAGGGCGATAAGGACAAGATGAATGCCATCAAAGACGAAGCCGAAAGCTACTTCAACATTAAGTTCCCGCCGTTCCGTTTTGGACAGGATAACAGATGTATTAAGGCAGACGTAGCCAACAATACGATTGTAAATTCCATTTCCGCAATCAAGGGATATAGCTCTGCGGTTGGCGAAGTACTTTATGGCTGTGCTCAAGAGAACTTCAAGTCATTCATTGATGTCTTAAAGTGGCTCGACGAGCATTCGGTGAAAGCATCTAAAGTGATGCCGCTAATCATCATTGATTACTTCCAAGATTTTGGCAACATCAATGAGCTTCTCACTCTTCTGGATGCGTGGGAATTGCTTAAGCAAGGAAACGCAAAGACCATAAAGAAAGACAAGCTTATCGGCAATCGCTTCGAAACAATAATCGCTTCTATGTGTTCATCTAAGAATAAAGACGGTAGCGATTCAGCAACATACAAACTCGAAGACAAGGCATTGAAGTGCCTGTACGAATACGAGAAATACATAAAAGAGCATCCGATTGCTGCTCCTTCGATGAAGGAACGTATCGACTGGAGTATGACAGTACTCGGGTATGCGGATGTAG
>JAZURO010000079.1:0-4861 GCA_045606265.1 Eubacteriales bacterium | reverse complement strand
TGCTGTGCCTCAGGGCCTCAAAGAACAGAATATCGAGTTTGACTTCAAAGCAATTCCCTGTGATGGAATTGAGGAGTGCAGAATTGCACTCTTGAAGAAGCAAAAGAATGTACTTGATGCCAATTTCATTGAAGGGATGGCGTGCGTCGGCGGATGTATCGGCGGGGCCGGCTGTCTGACTCACGGTGAAAAGAATAAGGCTCAGGTCGATGTATACGGCAGAGAGGCGTTTGAAAAGACTATCAGCGAAGCTACTGCTATTTTGAAATAGTCTGTTTTGTTCACACCTGTTCTTAGAAGGATGCTATTCAGCGACAATCGAAAGAGACAAAATATTAGCACTCGAACACCGAGAGTGCTAATATTTAACAGTTTGTTAAAAAAATAGTAACACAATATGCGATTTCAAGTACTATACTGTAGGTGTCGAAAGGAAAAAGACAAATATAAAATGAAAAGAGATGGTTACCGATGGGTTGTGCCGGATGTCCGACTAATGCCGACCTTGTCGGATGAAAACTAAATAGGCCGACATAATAATACTATCAGAACATTTGGAGGTATAATTATGTTCGAACTTACTCGCAGAAACAATAATCATCATGTAAACGCTTATAACCCCTTCCGTGAACTGGAAGAATTTGAAAGGAACTTTTTTGGTAACCCGTTTGGTTCTTTCTTCAGTTCGGGTGATCTTGCAGAATTCAAAACGGATGTAACCGATGAAGGAGACCACTACCTGTTGGAAGCCGATCTCCCCGGCTTTGAAAAGAAAGATATTCAACTCGATATCAGCGGTGATACTCTTACCGTTCGCGCTGAGCGTCATTCCAAGATTGAAGAAAAAGACAAAAAAGAAAAGGTCGTTCGTGTGGAACGCTCCTATGGTTCTTACAGCCGCAGCTTTGATATCTCCGGTGTTGATGCCGATCAAATCAAAGCAAAGTACGAAAACGGTGTTTTGAAATTGACGCTCCCGAAGAAACAAGTTACCTTACCGGAAGGAAGACGACTTGAAATTGAATAATTGAATTTCCCGAGCTGCTTCACAACCCGTGGAGCAGCTCTTCTTTTGTAATTTTGAAGAAGGTATATTTTATGACGCAAACAGCAAGCATTTTTCTCAGTTTATCGATAGCTTTACTTGCAGGTCTGCTTCTCTCAAGACTTGCAAAAAAGGTACAGCTACCCGCAGTTACCGCATATTTGATAGCTGGTATTTTAATCGGTCCTTTCGTTCTCGGATCGCTTGGAACACAGGGAATCGGTATCACCGCTACACAGATAGAGGGATTCGGAATCATTTCCGATTTGGCGCTCGGATTTATCGCATTTGCGATAGGAAATGAGTTTCGTTTATCGCAACTCAAAAAGATTGGAAAACAGGCCACCATAATCGGTATCTTTCAAGCGTTATTCACCACCGTTGTAGTGGATGCAGTTCTAATTGGTATTCACTTTATAATGCCCGATAAGTTATCGTTACCCGCCGCAATCGTTCTCGCTTCGGTTGCTACCGCAACTGCACCGGCCGCAACCTTGATGGTAGTTAAACAATACAAAGCTAAGGGACCTGTTACAGACGTATTACTTCCTGTTGTTGCACTCGATGATGCTGTTGGACTTGTGGTATTTGCTATCTCCTTTGGTGTTGCTAAATCCATCGGCATAGGTAATGTTGATATTCTCTCGGTTGTTCTTGAGCCCCTTCTTGAGGTCGTTCTTTCCTTAGGACTTGGTTTTATTATGGGACTTTTGTTTACTATCTGCGAAAAGTATTTTCATTCCAGTTCCAAACGAATGGCTGTTTCGGTCGCATTCGTTATGATGACAGTTGCAATTTCTTTTCTTAAATTCCAGATCGGAATAGTACATATCACGTTCTCCTCACTTCTCGCATGTATGATGCTCGGTAGTGTATTTTGTAACATTTGCAAGGTTTCAGAAGAACTTATGGAACGTGTAGACAGATGGACAACACCTGTTCTTATCCTCTTTTTTGTTATTAGCGGCGCCGAACTTGAGCTTTCCGTATTTGCAGATGTAGCGGTAGTCGTTATCGGAATTATCTACGTTATTGCTCGCTCAATCGGTAAATATTTCGGTGCGGGAATCAGCGCGAGAATGACAAAATGTGATCCTAATATTATCAAATATCTTGGTATCACTTTGTTGCCGCAGGCAGGTGTTGCACTGGGTATGGCCATCAAAGCAATCGAACTCGGACCTGACGGTGCCATCGTCCGTAACATTACACTGTTTGCAGTATTGATCTATGAAATTGTTGGTCCTTTCCTTACAAAAATTGCCCTTACCAAAGCAGGGGATATCAAAGAAGAGGGCAGAAAAAGTGCTCGTGAAGAACTTTTTACAACAAAACAAGCATAACTGTAAAAACCATCTGTATGATTTGACAGATGGTTTTTCTTACATATATATATGGCTTACCGATCGCTGTTGACTTGTTTGTGAAAGTCAAACTTTGTAAAAAAGATTTATTTTCTTGATGAAATTTTGAAAATTTGGTGTATAATAATATTTGCTTATGCAGAGTAGACATCCGAGCGTTAAGTGCTACGTGGACGGGGAGTTGCCACGTGGACGAAGGTTTAACCGCGGTTCGGTTGTCGCATCCCGCTGCCGGAAATATGGGCCCCACCTCCTTATATTTCGGACACAACGGGTATAAGGAGGTTTTATAATGTCAAAAAGTAAAAACACAGTAAAATTTATTTGTCTCGCGGGCATCATGGCGGCTATGTATGTTGGTCTTGATTTTCTCGCAGTCAGCGTCAGTGCTCCCTTTGGCGGTAATTTAAAGATATCTCTTAGCGGACTTCCTGTAATTATCGTTTCAATATTTGCAGGACCTCTTTGGGGTGCCGCCACAGGTTTTGTTGGGGCTTTTACAGGTCAGATGATTACATACGGTATGAGCGCAACCACATTGTTGTGGGTTCTTCCTGCCGTGGTACGTGGCCTGTCTATGGGTTATTTATTCAAAGCATTTAAAAAGAGTCTTAAACCGGGAATCCTAACATTGGAAACCTGTATTAGTTCCATTCTTGTAACTCTTTTTAATACCGGCGCTATGTTGGTAGAACAAAAGCTTTACGGCTACTATCAATCATTCTACGCGATCTATATTGCCATCCCAACACGAGTTATTGCGGGCATTGTAACTGCAGTTGTCTTCTCACTGATGCTCCCAACCATTATTGATACACTGAATAAGCAATTCATTAAAACAATATAAATCATAGGTTTTAGCATAAGTAAACTCCTATGGGAATGCATGGTGGGATGTTGCTTATTCCAAAAGAACAGGCGCAGGCGAAATATACTGCGTCTGTTTTCTTATTTAATAACAAAAATGGGGTGGAACGAAAATACTATTTATGATGCATAGAATGAAACAAATCTGAAATCTTGAAAGTTTCTTGAAAATATTATGATAGCATTGCGGAAAAGTTACACTTGATAGCAAGCTTGGTAAGGGTAGAGCAATAACAATTAAATTTAAAAAAAACCATATAGTAAAGGGTGCCGTTCATGGCACCCTTTCTTTTATTTGGCTATAAGTTCATAAATCGTGAGTTGTTTGTATTCTTGACCTTTTCCGTAGATGCCTTCACCGTGGTTGATGCAGTTTGGCTCGGTTTGAGCTTCTAAGCATAATGCTCCTTGACGAATCTGTGGGATGTGACCCTTGAAATTCGGTCCGTTGCCGAGAAAATTGCCGGTATAAAACTGTAGTCCCGGTTGGTCGGTGTATACCTGCATTATCATTTTTGGGTTTTCCACACGAGCAGCTAACCCGATTTGCTGATTGTTGAATTCTTTGTGGAACTTGGGGAAAAGAATCATATTGTGATCATAGCCGTCAAAGGCAGGGGAGAAGTCGTCTCCAACTTTTTTGGGAAGTCTCAAATCAAGAGGTGTACCAATAACATTTGGATGGTTCCCTGTCGGAATCAGCTTGTCGTTAACCTCACTATATGTGTCGGCCCATATTTGAACGGTGTGTTCTTTGATGTCTCCGCCAAAACCATCTAAGCTAAAGAAAGCATGATTGGTAAGCGCTATAGGTGTGGCTCCGTCCGTACGGCCTTGTAGGAGATAATGATTGAATAATTTTCAAGGGTGTAGGTCACTTCGACGGAGAGATTGGACGGAAAACCATCTTCACCGTCAGGTGAAAAATAGGAGAGCGTAATACTGCTTTCTGTGTAATCGACAACCTTCCAAAGTCTGTGCCGGAAGCCTACACCACCGTGCAGACAGTTGCCGTTATCGTTATCTGCAAGCTGATATGTTTTCCCATTAAGCTCAAAGCAAGCATTTTCAATTCTGTTTGCTACACGACCAACAATAGCACCCTGATTTGAGGTGTCCTGTGTGTAAGCTTCGAGCGTATCAAATCCACCTACGACATCAACGTCACCAAAGGGACAAAGAGATACGATAGCAGCACCGTATTCCATAATTTCTGCTGTAGTGGTACCGTCTGTCAGGCGATAGATATAAACGTCTTCGCCATTTGGAAATTTCCCGAAAAATCTTTTATCCATACTATCATTCCTTTTTATCGTCATTACGACGTTTGTATTATGTTGGCGTCATACCGGTATGCTATATAAGGTGGATTGAGTTGGTTTTTGGTGTTAAGCGAATAATTTCAATCACTTCCGAACTTTTTTCAAAACCTTTCTCTAAGTAGTTGACAAATTGATCGAAAAATAGTATAATACTTGGGTAAAAAGGCAAAGGCGTCTTTGAGTTACAAGCTCTGAGTGTCTTTGTCTCTTTTTTTGTCAATAACTGAATAGCATATAAGGGCAATGGTGTCTTTAATGTTTAC
>JAZURO010000078.1:0-7355 GCA_045606265.1 Eubacteriales bacterium | reverse complement strand
TTCGGCTATTTTTCCGTCTTTTCTGAAAGAAAACGATAGAAGATAATACCAAGTATATAGTCCTTAAATTTACTTGCATCCATTGTGCCACGCAAATCATTTGCAATAGCCCAAAGCTTATTAGAAAGTTCCTGTGCTTGTTGTTTTTGTAATTGAATATTTGTTGCCATAATTTTATACTCCTTCGGCTCTGAATTTTTCGTATTGTTCTTTTACAAATGCTTCTATTTCAGAAGACAATTTGATTGTTTTGAGTAATCCGTAACCCTTTTGACTTAAGCGTTTACGAATATCTTCTAGACTAATTACATGTTTGAATTGATATTCCGATATAAAGAATCTTATTGTTTCACTTTCAATTCCCGTTTCCTCGGAGAACATCTCAATATCCATGTTTTGTTGCTGAATTTCAAATTCTTCGTATGCTTTTATAATGTCATCATCCGGCGATAATGTGAAGAACCTTTCAGTAACGAATCTCTTTAACATCTCTTGTTTTGCTCTAAGTCTTTCATTATCAGAACGTTCAATTTCTCTTAAAACCAAATCAATAGAGCGTTTCCTTTCGACATCATCCTTTTTAATAACCTCTTTGAGCAAATTAAGGATATATACGACGTTTATTTTATCGGTCCTTATGAGTTCAATATTGAAATCAATATCTACTAAGATGGTCTTTTCTTTTTTCTCCATAGCCTTCTTTGCCAAATCATAGTAATAGAGATACCATGACTTGTAGCCTAGGAATTCATCTTCTCCTAAAGCGTTCGCTATGTCGTCCCACTCAAATTTTGAGAATGTCTTGAGGGTAGAAAGCGTTTGTGCAACCAGCCTAAATGCGACAATAAATTTTCTTTGATCATCTTCTGATTGCAATCTTCCTGCAATATCATAAGACGGCGTTATGTTCCTTAAGATTGAAACCCTATCAGCATATTCAGCCACATAATAATCATAGTTTTCAAGCAAGTATGCGTTAGGATTTCCATCGCCAGAAAACAACTTCAATGCCTTATCTTGCTCTTCCTTGATATTACGGAAAGTAATGATTTGACCATATTGCTTTGTTTCTTTGTAAATACGATTAGTACGGCTATATGCTTGGACAAGAGAATGCCAGAATAAGGGCTTATCTAAATACAAAGTATTTAGTGGCTTTGAGTCAAATCCTGTTAAAAACATATTGACTACAAGCAGTATGTCTATTTGTGGAACTTCTTTTTGCTTAAGTCGTTTTGCAATGTCCTTGCGATAAGCATCAAATGTGTCAAGACCAAACGAAAGTTTTTCTTTGTCGGTAGAGAACATTTCATTATAATCTTGAATACATTGCTCCAAAAATTCTCTTGATTGCGGGGTGTCGGCACCCTCATCCATATCTTCGTTTGCTGCAAAAGTATAAATCGTTGCGATTTTTAGACCTTTGTTATTTAGTTTTTTAAAGGCAGAATAATACTTTTGGAGAAGCGGAACAGATTGAATAGCAAACAACGAGGTGTATGTATCGGTACCGATTTTTGTGTGCTTTTCATAGTGTTCTAGAATATTGCTTGTAACAAGTTCAATACGCTTTGGATCACTATAAATATTTGAAAGGTCGATGCTGTTTCGCTTGCAATATTCTTCCAAATTAAAGTTTGGATTATGACTTTGCTCGTGAATAATACGCTTGATAGTCATATCTGCTGTATCTGTTGTAACAACATTAAAGGTGTTTTGATACTCAACAGAAAATTTCAAGACGTTTCCATCAGCGATTGCTTCCTTAATAAGGTACTTGTGCAAGCAAGCCTCCATTGTTCCTGCATTGAAAATATCTGCTGTTGTTTGACCCGTAGCACCTTTATTTTCTTCAAATATGGGGGTGCCGGTAAAACCAATAAAGTTTGCATTTTGGAAATTTTTGCGAATATCTCCATGCATTTTGCCGAACTGGCTTCTATGACACTCATCAATAACAAACACGCACTTTTTAGTTTTATACGCTTCCATGACAGACTTGTATTTTTCATTTCGCAATGCACAAGCCAGCTTCTGAATGGTAGTGACCAACATTCTTTCGCCACTATTTTTCAATCGCTTTATAAGTTCAGACGTAGAATCAGTGTTATCAACACAATCTTCCTCAAAAGAATTGTATTCATCAACTGTTTGATCATCCAAGTCCTTGCGGTCAACTAAGAAAAAAACTTTGTCAATTCTACCATTATCACGAAGAAGGGATGCACATTTGAACGAAGTTAAAGTTTTACCGGATCCTGTTGTGTGCCAAACATAACCATTGCGATTCTCTTCCAAAACACGGCGTAACACTGCTTTTGTCGCATAAATTTGATAGGGACGCATTACTATAATATTTTTTATAGTATCTTGCAAAACAGTATAATCTGTTAAAAGAGCCGTTATATTAAACTTTGTAAAAAAGTCTTCGGTAAATTCTTTTAATTGATTGATGCGTTCATTGTTCGCATCGGTCCAGAAGAATGCCAAGCTTTTAAGTATCGACTTATATGTACCATCGGCATTCGTTTCGTTTTCATTAGCAAAATACTTCGTTTGTATAGAGTTCGACACAACAAAACATTGTATAAAGTGAAAAAGCCCCTTGAATGAGTATCTACGATAACGATTTATTTGATTGATAGCTTCATTGATTTCTACGCCGGGACGCTTCAGTTCTACTTGAACAAGAGGTAAGCCATTAATCAAAATCGTTACGTCATAACGGTTTTTATACACAACCTCATCCATATGATCTTTATCCATTGTAACTTGATGTGTAACTTGGTATATATTACGGTCAATATCTTTTGACAAAAACTCAATATAAATTCGCTTACCATTATCAAGTTCCAATACTTGTTTGTCACGCAAAATTTTTGCCGATTCATACACTGTCTTATTTTCAATCTGCGTGCGCAGTCTATCAAATTCAGCGGTAGACAATTCGGCAATGCCTTTGCCTTTGACGATTTCATCTTTGTTGAATTCTTCAAGCTGTTTCTTAAAGTTGAGGACTACATCGGTATAATTCCTTAATGCAATATATTTGTAACCAATAGTCCCTAATCTTTCAATAAACAGGTTTTCAACCTCGTATTCACTTATTGCCATCTTTTGTCTCCTTTTTGTAAATTTTCATTAATTGTTGAGAAAGGACATCTGCTTTTTTTATTTCTATTGTTCGTGTGATTCTATCACGCTGTCTCTTAAGTTCATTTATTATGCCAATACTCTGTTGAGTCTTAATGGGTAACAACTCTATCTCAAAGCTTTTTAACATGCTTAACGGAATAATAGATACGGCAGCAGTGCCTTGTTGTAGCTTTTTAATGGTAGCTTTATTATTGTTTATGTACCAGCATAAGTAATAAGGATCTAATTTACTTATATCTTTTATCCTTATAATAGCTAAATTCGATAAAATAAGCTTTCCTGCTCGGACACCTTCAATTACAATTGCCTTACCAGAGCTCAAACTAATTACAACATCATTCTCTTGCGTCAAAGAATATGTATCAAGTTTATCGCTTTGAATTGTAAGATGCTTCTCTACCGGCAATTCGTCTGACACATTTGCAACATAATTTAGTTCTTGCATCGTAATTGTTTCTATCGAGTATCCAACAGGAACCTCAATTCTTGTTGGAATATTTCCTTGTATAATGTCTGCGAAGTATTTCAATTCCACAAAAAAACGCCTCCTGTTTTGAAATTTGTATAAATATCATATCATGCCTGTTTTTAAAAGTCAACCGTTTTGCGCCATAAAATTTGAAATTTAATTAAATTGCACATTTTTCACAAAATCCATTGCCTTAAATCTTGCTTTACAATATAAGGTGTTGAAAAAAATGTCCTTAATATGGCATTTGGCACTGTGGCGTGTGCTTGTCTTGATACGAGAGTGGCGTCGCTTCGCTCCGCCACGACAAGCACACGCCACATTAAATCTAATCAACTGAAATAAGGAAATGCAATGCCGCCGAGAACGGGCGTTGGCGCTAAACCGCTTGCCAATCGGCCCGTTTTTCTCGTCGGCGGATTATTGAATTTGAAAACCTTATAGAGATCACATCATTACTAGTTTGCTTTACGCATTTGCTTGATCACTTCAGAGCTTACTTGCCCCATATAGCAACCTTCATCCCAACACGTGAAATCGTCAAATAAAAGCAACTTCTTATCCTCTTGTCCAAACGTGCAAACAATATCATCGTCCATAATATCGGATATAAAATACTGTGGTAGGTTTTTACTATAAACAATTTTCTCACCGGTCTTTTCTAAGTATTTAATCAAATACGCAATAGCAGCGCCTAAGGTCTGCATATCCAATTCTTCAAAAGTTGTTCTTCCAAATCTTTCATTAAAATATGTGCTTTGTGTTGTCACTTGAACTCTTTTCTTAAAGGGTGAATAATCCTTAACTACAATAAGTTCACCCGGCATTGTTCCTTCTGGTACTTCAAACAAACCATGAAAGTGCAGTCGTTTCTTGTCGGGAGATCTCTCCCATACGCCTTCATATTTCCAGCCCTTTCTATAAACCATTTTCTTGAACGTATCCATAAGTTTTTTCTTAAAAGATTCTTCCGTATGTTTTGCTCCGTCATAGGTAAAAGTGCAGAAATAATTAAAATTTGCAAGGTATGTTTTTCTGGATAATCTAACCCTTCGACAGATGAGATTTCTTTGCTTACGCTCTAGGTTTGCATTGACAAAATCTTTCGCCTTTTCATCCGTTTCAAAGTAAGGGCGCATGGTATCAAAAATATACTTACGTCGTTGCTTTTTAGTGACATCAAAACTCTTTTTATAGGCTTCTTCAAATATCTCTTTTTTGGTTGATAATCTACGATTTAGGGGTTTTTCTTCGCTTTTTGTATCTGTAAACTCTTGATTTTGTTCATTTTCTATATCTTTGTTGTCCTCAACGGCGAAAGGCACGTCATCATTTTCAGACGGCGTGCTTTGTTGTTGAGGCTCGTTGATTTCGTCCTTAACCTCCACGTATTCTTCGGGTGGTTTTGGACGCTTTTTAGATGGTCTAGTCGTGTGCGGAATCGCTATATAATGACTGCCATCAAAGTACACTTTGGTTTCGCCATACGACATAAAACCTCCTTCTGTCGCAGGCTGTTGAATTTAACCTTTAGGGGTTAGGGCCTGCGTTCTTATAAAGGGCATTGATAAAGTAACTGTTTTGCTCTTTAAGCTCGTCAACCGTTGCTTTCTCTGTAGCATACTCTAAATAATCATTGAGGCCTATTTTTGTCTTTTTCGCTAAGTCATTGAAGTAGTCGCTAAAGCAGTCTGTAGAAAACCTTCTTGCATAGATCTTTTTGTTCATAAGGTAATACTTCTTCTTTTCTATTTTTCCATCCATCGTTCCTCGTTCTTTTTCAATATTACTTATCGAATACCCAAACCTATTGTGTATCTTTGCATTGCGTTTGAACAGCCACGCAGTAATGCTTTTTAGGATATAAACAAGCAAGGTGTTATCACCACGTCTAAAGCGTAAGTCGTAGTATAAGTCGATAAACCGATTAAAAGTCCATTCCGTAAGCATTTCTTCTATGGTGTAAAAAGGCAACGCCAAACGTTGTTTGCCTGAACTTACGATATGTATTATGTCACATAATTCTCTTGCATCCGCACCCCAAGATTCAGGTCTTTGCTCATCGGTGAAAACCTTGATAAAAGGAAAATTATCCACCGTTGCTGAGTGCCGACACATCTTAAGCCAAGAGTTAAAAAGGTCATTCTTTTGGTTGGCTTCGTCATTGTTCTTTTTCACTTCCTTAAGCTCTAAATTGTTGCCACGCTCTTTACCAACTTCGCTGATAAGAACTACACCAAATTCAAAGCTTCCGGCATTGGGATTGTTGTCTATCAATTTCTTACCAAGACGAAGAACGTCAAAGTCCAAAATATGTGCGTGTCGACCATCCTCTACCGTTGTTTCAGGGAAGAAATCCATAGACCATATTGGAAAGTTAAGTGCGTCTATAAGTCGATTATCCGACCTTATTGAGTAATTCGATACCATCAAACTACTCGTTATTATGTAGATGAAATAGAGCTGTGCATAGCTAGATAAAACATCATACAAATGCCACACTCTAAGAGCATCATCGTAGACCATTCCGTAACGCTCAATATCATATCCGTAAAGCCGTTTTTGAGGATCGCCGTTCTTTGCAAATCTGGAACGTTTTTTCTCCACCCAATCCTTAACGGAAGCAAGGTTAAAAATCGTTCCGTGTTCGATACAATTTAGCATATCTTTCTCAAAACAAATCCACGGAAAATATGGAAATTTCATATCGTTTTTTTGGAGCAATTCAAAGGCTTTTTGACGGAACATAACCTCTTGCGAAAGAGCCATATCCGTAATGATTGTAGTCTTCTTTTTACCCATTGAGCCACAGGTCATTGACACGATAGGAAGCTCGTTTATAAACCCGCAATTTCTCGCCTCAAATCTACGCAATTTTGACATGGCAATTTGCTTTCTAAAACGGCAAAAAAGACACCATAAAATGATTGCAATTCCCCACCAAGTAAGAGCATCTACCAGCACTTGTAAATCCACCGCCAATTTGGCAAATTGGACGTACAAAGTTTCAAATTTATAGGACACGGCAAAGTACAAATAATAGGCGAAAAACGCCACGATTATACTGCCTAAATTCAAGTGTAAAGCCCATGTTATAGCCCATAAAATGGGGATGAATTTATGCTCCCTTAAAAAGTCAAAATACTGCATTAGATAACGCTTTATTGGCTGATATGTGCGTTCCATAAGCCACTTGAAAGCCCTTAAAAAACTCGTATCTTTATTGTGGTTGTTATTGTTTGACTGGTAGATCCTTTTTATGAGGAAAATAAGCAAGATTATACAGGGTGCAGAAATGGCTACAATCTTCGCCAAAATACTACATTTTTCGCCAAGAAACGACAGATAATTATTGATGTTTTCTTCACTTACAAACAGAGTAAAATACTGCTGTGTTTGAGCCTTAAATCCTTGCCAATCTTCTGCTAATAAAATATCCCATTTTATGACCTTAGAAAAGCCCTCAACAGTAGGTTTTTCAGAGTGGGAAATGCCAAAGATTTCAAGGAAGTAAATCTTGATTGAATTCCATAAATCGACAAGGGTTTCAAAGAGCCTTAAATAGGACTTGCCGAACACAAAAATACCCAGCAAAATAAAGGCTATTGAAAGCACTATTGTCAGGGTTATATTTAATACTTTATTCCTACGCATTTGTACCTCCTAAATCGCTTATTGCAGATAGTTGGCTACCTGTAAAAATCAGATAACCAACCAGAGCTGCTACAAC
>JAZURO010000077.1:0-2700 GCA_045606265.1 Eubacteriales bacterium | reverse complement strand
TATGCCTTTTTCGCTTTCCGCTTTTCATCCTCTGTTTCTGCATCCTTATAGGCTTGCAATAGTTCCGCTGACTTTTCATCAACTGTCTTTGCATAATCAGCCATCTTTTTTTGTACGGTCTTTTCCGCTCTGGAATAAATGCCAGACAGCCGCTTTTCCATTTCTTCCAGTTTTTCGTCTGTAAGTCTGTGAGCAGTGTCCGCCATTATGTGTTATTCCTCCAACTGTTCGGCATTTCCGAACTGTTCATTGTTCTGCTGTTTCCGCAATTCTTCCAGTTCCGCTTCCTGCTGCTTGTATCGATTAGCAGACTCGGCATCCTTTCTCTTTAGCACTTCCTTCGCTTTGTCAGCATCGCCCAGCAAGGTCAAAATCTTTGTGGTTACATATTCATCGTCCAGATATTCCGCACATTGCAATACCATTTCCAGCAGTTCGCTTTGGTTGGACATCTGCGACCTTGTATAAGTCGGCTCGTCCTCAATGCCAGCCAGTTCCAAAATGCCGTTGATGAACTCGGTCACGCAATATTCAAACTGGTCTGTCTTTTGGTTGATAGGCTCGTAAGCCGCCTGGATTTGGTCATTGGTGACAGAAGATGCAGAAATTTCTTCCACTTTCAAGGCCATGAAATCCTTGAAAAGCTGTTTTTCCAATCGATCAAGTGCTTCTGCCGTGGCCTCAAACTCAACAGTTACATTGTGCGCTTCAACACTTGCGCCGTCATCTCCATCAGCATGGGCAACATGAGTTAGCTTTAGCTGTTCGATAAACTTTGCATCGTCCAGTTCATTCATGCCACCACAATTTTTTAGAATCCAGTAAATAAATTCACCATCATCTAAGTTGTTTAACAATCCGCTAATGGTCAAATCGTATCCGTCAATCGTGCCTTGATTGCCTACAAGGTCGCTCTGCCGATTGACATTCCACAGCGGAACAATGGGGAAGCCAGGATAGTTTTCACCGTCAAGGATTGTTTCACCCTCAACCTCTGACTTGCGGATAATCTGCTTGTATGCTCTCTTGCCGTGCAAGATTGCCACATCTTCATCCTTGCGCTTGATATAATCGGTGTAACCGTCCAGTTCGTACAGAGTGGCACGGAGGGGCTTCTGATCGTCAATCTGCCAGAAACGAATACCGGCTTTCAA
The DNA here is from genome assembly GCA_045606265.1 of Eubacteriales bacterium. Taxonomy (GTDB): domain Bacteria; phylum Bacillota; class Clostridia; order Oscillospirales; family CAG-272; genus RGIG4608. The sequence continues at coordinate 1,546 of JAZURO010000077.1, read as the reverse complement.
ACCGCCGTCGTCCTCGTCATACAGCGGTACAAACTCGGTCAGCTTGAAAACTTCCAAATGGTCATAGTTCCAAAAGCCGAAGCCGATACCGCCGTTCTTTGCAGCCGTTGCGCAATCCTGCACACGCTTGTCAAAGTCCTTGCCCAGCTTTTTCTTATTCGCCTCGGTTTTGAAGGTTACGCCATTGCCCAGCAGATAGGACACCGCCTGTGTGGTGAAATAGTTGTACCAGTTCGATGCAATCTTGTTGTTTGCGCTCCAAATGTCGGGTACTTTCTGCCCAAACTGATTATGCACGAATTTCTGAAACCGCATAATCGTGGGGTTTTGGTGCTTGTAGTATAACTCAGCATCAACCGCTGTCAAATAGTCAGCAGTTCGCTTGTGTTCTGCAATCGCTTTCAGCACAAACTCCATTCTGTCCCGTTCGTTTTCGCCAATTTCCAAAAGGTCGTTATATGTGAGAATGTCAATCACGCTCCCTTATTGATTTATTCTTCGCTACAAAAATCACAGACAGTATTTGCCTTATGCCATTCTTCGGAATGTTCCTCATATCCATCTTTTCCGTCGAGATATTTATACAAAAGCACATTCATACATCTTTCGCAAGCATTGGCATACACCCAAATCGCCTGTTCAAGTGTATAATCTCCGCTATTCACCATTGCGACAACGCAATCTTGACCACTGCCAAAAGTAGTTGTGCAATCAAGAATGTTTCTGTATGTTCTGTGCTTGCCCTTTGCAATCCACTTGTAAAATCTGTGGCTTTTTCTGCAAAGAAACCTGATAATCGGGTTTTTAGGATGATAACAAAATTCGTCCGTGAATTGATGCAATTCCAACGGGAAACATCTCTTGTAATAGACGATTTCACCGTTTTGGAACTTTTGGTTTATGAAATCACTTCCACAAATACCATCACCCACTTCAATTTCGTTTCCGTTTTCGTCCTCAAACCAAAATTTCTTGTTCAGCTTTTCCAAATTTACTTTCATAGTTTGCCTCCTACATAAAAATCGGCGTGTAATTGCTTGTTGCCGTGTCGTTTCTATTCCACAGTTTGCGGATCAGCGATGCCAAACTATCCGGGCAGTCATCGTGTTCTGCGTTTTCGTTGTAGTCGCAGATTTGGTCAATATATTCTTTGTCCGTTCCTTGCACAAAAACCACATTTCGCCATTCAGCCTTGAGATAGCTGGTGATTTTGAGGTACTTATTCATAGCCTCGTGGTAAATGGCAACACGCTCCCCTTTTTGCCGTAGAGCCTTGCCTAAATACCCTTTATCGCCGTTATTCTCGCAATGAATACGACCAGCATTGAACGATTGCCGCAGTTTGATTATATCATCCTGCACATCGTCAATGTGCTTTCGCCAGCATCGACCATAAACATAATACTTGCCGTCTTTCTTTCGGCAGATAGTAAACGCCGTGTAGTCCTCACCGCCATAAGCCGCATCAATGTGGCATTCGCCCTGTTCAACAAAAGCCGGGTCTGCTCCTGTTTGCGGATTATCAAAAATAACATCTTCAGCCGCA
>JAZURO010000076.1:0-9714 GCA_045606265.1 Eubacteriales bacterium | reverse complement strand
TGGGGGCGGTTTTGCAAAAAAGCCCCCACATCTTCAATATGTATCTTTCCATATCTTCAATATGTAATTTCCCACAACAGTAATCAACAAAGGAGCAACTATGAGAATAGCGCTAAACAAAAACTTTCAAAAATTAGAAACCAACTATCTTTTCTCCGAGATTGCCCGACGTGTAACGGATTTCAAAAGGGGCAACCCATCAAGTGAGGTAATATCACTTGGGATAGGCGACGTTACTCTCCCGATTGCGCCGACGGCAGCAAGGGAGATGGCACTCGCATCACGGGGGCTTGGCACGGACTCGGGCTTTGTCGGTTACGGTGACACACTCGGCACAGCGGAGCTGAGAGAGGCAATATCAAGAAAATACAGATCACGGAAAATACATATTGAGCCGGACGAAATTTTCATAAACGACGGAGCGAAAAGCGACCTTGGGAACATCTTTGACGTTTTAGGCAAAAACGAAGTGCTTATCGGGGACCCCGTCTATCCCGTTTACCTTGATGCAAGTATAATGTCAGGACAAAAAGTCCGACTGATAAGATCGGACGAGAAAAACGGCTTTCTTCCCTCTCCAAGAGATTTGCCGACTTCACCGTTTGTTATATTTTTGTGCTCCCCAAATAATCCAAGCGGGGCAACTTTTGAGAAAAAACAGCTTAAAGAATGGGTTGAATTTGCCATTTTAAGCGGCTCGCTCATCATTTTTGATGCGGCATACGAGTCATATATCACCGACAGCGCACTGCCCCACTCAATTTTTGAGATAGAGGGAGCCGAGAGATGCGCCATCGAAATATGCTCCCTCTCCAAATCGGCAGGATTTACGGGAATAAGATGCGGTTGGACGGCAATTCACAAGGAGATGCCCATACACTCCTTGTGGAAAAGGCGGCAGAACACCAAATTCAACGGCGCATCATACATTTCTCAAAGAGGTGCGCTTGCCGCCCTGTCTGAGCAAGGCGAATTAGAAAACGCCAAAAACGTCAGCCAATATATGAAAAACGCACGCAAGATAGCGGATTTTTTGAAATCCCGCAGCATTTGTTATACGGGCGGCAAAAATGCCCCGTATCTTTGGTTCAGAATACCAACAAAAGAACAATCCTGGGAATTTTTCGATCGCCTTTTATACAGCGCAGGAGTAGTCGGCACACCCGGTATCGGATTTGGCGCAGGCGGTGAGGGATTTTTCAGATTTTCTGCCTTTGCAAAAGAGGGTGACGTTGACAAAGCCCTTTCCCGTCTTGACAAAATCCTTTGATCGTGATTTACAAAACCCAAGAAACATATATAATAAATTTTGGAAACACAAACGGGACGCACTCATTTTTATGTTTCCGCAATAAACTTTCACAAGGAAATTTATGACACAGGAAGCAATAAACATTTACAACGAGGGTTATTATCATTACACAGGAGCAAACGGACGCCCAGAAACCCCTTTTACGATTATAACGGATGCCTTTGCGAGTGGGGCTCTCCCTTCTATGATGCACAGGGACACTATATTGTTCCATAAATCGAATAAAAAACAAAAGACCACTTTTGCGTGGTCTTTTTCTTTATTCTTCGGTATTTTCCTGTGTTGGCTCGGTGTTTTGCAAGGACGGTTCTCCGCTTTGCTCGCCCCAAACCTCAATTTCACCGTTTTCGTTGTAGTGCCAGAAATCGCCAAAGCCCGTTGGCTCTTCCTCGCTGTAAAAATACAGAGAAACGTAATCAAGCTCGGGATTTTCGCCAAGAAGGATTCTCGGCATTTCGCTTTCGGCAAACTTAAAATACAGTCTTTCAAGCGACGAGCAGCCCTCAAATGCGCCCGTACTGATGCTGGAAATATTCTTGCAAATAACCATCTCTTTAAGTGCCGAGCAACCGAGAAATGCGTGCTTTGCTATCGACGAAAGCGCCTCTCCAAACTCGATTTTTTCAAGGGATACGCAATTTTCAAACGCAAGAGCTTCAATGATCTTTACCCCCTCGCCCATTTTAAGCGAGGTAAGAGATCTGCACTCACCAAAGGCACCGCTTGAAATATCGGGCAACATATCGGAAATGTTGATTTTTTCCAGAGAGCGACAGTTATAGAAGGCATTTCTGCCCATATTTTTAAGGGTGCTTGGCATAACCACCTCTTTTATATTACAGCAGTTGATAAACGCCTGCTGACCTATGCTGACAACCCCCTCCGATATTTCGGCTCTTTCAATTTCGGTACAGTTTGAAAATGCCGCACCGTTTATCTCAACAACCGTTTCGGGAACGAAAAGCTCCTTGATCAGCTCACCTTCAACCGAAAGCCGCTTTTCGTATGGCTGGGGATTACCCTTGGCAAAGCTGAATTCAACTGCGCACCAGCGCTTGATACTGCCGATTTCTATCCATTCAAGCGAAGGACAGTCGCAAAAAACCTCAAATCCGTAAATTTTTACGCTTTTGGGTATAAGAATATTCTTTAACGATCTGCACCCCTTGAACGCCTCCGAGCTTATCTCACGCAAGCCCTCGGTCAGATTAACCTCGCAAAGAGAGATACAGTTATTAAACGCCTTAATACCAATTGACGTAACACTTTCGGGAATATCTATTCTTTCAAGAGAGCTACACTCGGCAAACGAAAGCATACCGATGGTTGTAAGCCCCTGTTTTATTTCAACCGTTTTAAGCATAGCGCAATTAAAAAACGCTTCCTCGCCAACGGTTTCAAGTACATTCGGAAAATCTATCTCATTAAGTGATGCACACTCAAAAAATGCTCTGCCTCCGATGGATGCAACTCCGTTGCCAAGCTCTACCCTTTCAAGTGCGCCACAAAAGGCAAACGCCTCAAATCCTATTGAAGTAACCGAGTCGGGCAGGTCGATTTCTTTAAGACTTTGGCAGTTAAAAAACGCCTCTTTTCCAATGGACGTAACACCGATTGGTATCTTTATTTTTTCAAGGCGGGTACAGTTTTCAAACGTGCGGTCGTAAATTGTCTCAACCGTACGCGGTAATTCTATATCAACAAGAGAGGAACAGTTTGCAAACGCACGGAAGCCAATGCTTCCAACCCCCTCAGACACAACAATACTTTGTAGGGAGGTGCAACCCATAAATGCTCCGTCACCGATGGATTTGACGTGATCGCCGACGATTGCTCTGACAATCGAAGTGCAGCCCTCAAAAGCTCCCCTGCCTATCGCCTCAACGCCGCCGGGAATGCTGACGATCTCCCTTGTACCGTGATATTTTATTAAGGTTCCGTTTCTTATTTCATACATTGTTTCGTCATCTAAATCGGAAATATCGCTGCCGCAGTATGCACACAGGGGCACAAGACTTGAAATTCTGTTTCCGCAATAAGGACAGTATATTAACGCCATCGGTTCACCTCACTTTACTGTCAAAATTAAAAAAATATTTATACCATCATACCACACTTTATTTAATTTTGCAAGTCAATATTTACCGAAATGGAATTTTTTTACTTTGATTTTTTTAATCTCGGTATAATTAACCAAAAAATCAATCTTTCATTTGTTGATAATGCTGTTTTTTCAAAAAACCGTTGATATTTGGTCATTTTGTGATACAATTAAATTATAAATGTAATTATGGAGGTACATTATGAAAAGATTTTTATCGTTTTTACTTGTATTGACTCTCATTTTCTGTACCTGCTCACTCACTGCGTGTGAGTTCTTTGACGGTCTTTTGAAAATGATTGGCGTTGAAACAGAAGAAGAAGAGGATACTCCCAAGGTGTCAAAGGGGCTCGAATTCGAGCTTAGCAGCGACAAAACGTGCTATATGCTTGCAGGTATCGGCGAATGTAGCGATAAGGACATCATAGTTCCAAGCGAATACGACGGAAAGCCCGTAACATCAGTTTTAAGCGAAGCTTTTGCTGAAAATGACAGTATCGTCAGCATCGTTCTTCCAAGCGGTGTGACCTCAATCGGCAAAAGAGCGTTTTATAAGTGCAAATCCCTTGAAAAAGCAGTTCTTCCCGAAGGAATTCTGTCCCTCGGTGACGAGGCATTTGCCTTCTGCTCATCTCTTAAAGAAATGAATATTCCAAACAGTCTTACGCATATTCCCCCGATGGCTTTTATGTTCTGCACTTCGCTTGAAAGCATAGTTCTTCACGACGAAATCAAATCGCTCGGCGAAAACTGCTTTGCGGCCTGCACGTCACTTAAAAAGCTCTACGTTCCCAAAGGAATCACTCTCTCGAACTTCACGGAGTTTTACTTGTTCCTTAACTCCCTCAACGGATTTGACGTATCGGATGACAATCCCACCTTTTATGACGTTGACGGTTCACTTTACATAAGTATTGATGACGGTTATAGTAAAACAACCGCCCTCATCTCCTACCCGATGGGTAAAGAGGACAGCAGATTTACGGTTCCCTCAAACGTTGATATTATCTTCCCCGCAGCATTCAACTTCCTTCCTTGGGACGTTGACAGTATGGATGAGATCGAAAATCCTGATTTGGGCAGCATTAATTATCATTCAAATCTTACCGAGGTTGTTATTTCAGAGGGTGTAAGCACCATTATGATGCTTTCATTTATGTTCTGCACCGATCTTGAACGTGTTGTAATTCCCTCAACGGTAACATATATCGGCAGCGGTGCGTTCACATACTGCTTAAATCTTGAAACGATTGAATACAACGGAACGATGGAACAATGGTATTCACTTGATAAGGCAGACAATTGGAACGAGGGTTCACCCGTCAAGGAAATCGTTTGCTCCAACGGAACGGTAGTCCTCAACGGAGTTGAGCCGGGTCCTCAAAAGGAAACGATCACAATGTGGGTTTCTACGATAGAGGGTGTGAAAGAATTTACCGAAAGACAGATAGATGAATTTATGGCGCTTCACCCCGAATACAGCGAAAAATATCAAATAGTTATTGAACGTATAGGCGATGGTGATGCGGCAAGCGAAATTATTAGGGATGTTGCAACAGCACCCGACATATACTTCTTTGCACAAGATCAGCTTTCAATTCTTATACAGGCGGGTGCGCTCTCTCCGCTTGGCACGGATGCCGCAAATTCAGTAAGAGAAAACAGCAACGCAGGTTCATTGAATGCAGTTACGGTCGGCGACAAGATATATGCTTATCCTCTCTCCTCTGATAACGGATACTTCCTTTTCTATGATTCAAGATACATCTCCGACGAAGAAGCACAGTCGATCGAAGGTATTATCGCGGCTTGTGAAAGAAGCGGAAAGAAATTTGGTTACAATCTCAGCAACGCTTGGACAATGGCAAGCTTCTTCTTCGCGCAGCCCGTTGGCGGCGGAGAGCCGTTATGCACGTCAGAATGGTATTTCAATAATGACGGAAGAACCCCCATTGCCGTTAACGACAACTTTAATTCCACAAACGGTCTTATAGCAATGAAGGCAATGCGCACTCTTGCTGATTCTTCTGCTTTTTATGACAACTCCGATTATTTCGACGGAACAGCCGCAATGGTAACGGGTCTTTGGAACGTCTATGCTGCCGAAAGCGAATACGGTGATTACGTAAAAGCAACAAAGCTCCCCACGTTCACCGTTGACGGAAATACTTATCAGCTCGGTTCCTACTCAGGACACAGACTTATAGGCGTAAAACCACAGCAGGATGCCGAAAAGGCAACTTTCCTTCACGACCTTGCCGCATATCTTACAACCGAAGAAGCTCAGCTTGAAAGATATTATGAGTTTCAGTGGGGTCCCGCCGATATAAACGCTCAGCAAAACCCCGACGTTCAGGACAACATCTTTATCTCTGCTTTAATCAACCAGAACATCTACTCACAGCCGCAAAAACCGTTTCCCTCGGACTGGTGGACGATTGCAGCAGAACTCGGTGAAACTGCTATGAAAACACCCGGCGACAGCGAGCTTATAGCAGCTCTTGAACAATACGAGCAACAAATTAACGAACTTGTAAACTAAAAACAATAAAACAAAAATCCACTCGTTTTTGCGAGTGGATTTTATTTTTTTTAGAGGATCAAACCCCGAATTCACGTTTATCAAGTGCAGCAAGTGCAATTTTAAGTGCCAAGGACGCCTTTTGTCGTTCCTTTTCGTCGCTCGAATTCAAAAGAGGCAAAAGCTCACGGTAAACCTCACCCCTGACCGTAATATCGGATTCAAGGTCGGCAAGGTCGAAATTGGCAACACTGCTGTTCTTTATTTGCAAAAGCGCAAGCTGTTTTTTGGCAAGCATTTTGCAAATCTCCTTTTCGTTCACCGTATAGCTTGAAGGAACGGCACCGATAAGTATGACTCTTAGCGCAACGTCATCACCGTACTTTTTCTCGTCAATAACGCCGTCAATTTTTGCGGCAACGTCTTCGTCACGGGATAGCGAGGTAATGTCCAACTTTTCAATAATGTAGCTCATTGACGAAAGCTTCACTCTTTCAAGAGAAACATCTTTGCTTTGCATATCAATATCCACAATATACGCTCCGCCTTCGCCAAGCTCGTCAAAGCTCCTGCCCTGCGCAAAACCGCTGTATGCAACAAGAGTTCCGTTATCCCACTGGGGTTTGTCGGGCGAATGAACGTGTCCAAGCGCCGCATAGAGAAAATTATGCGTTGAAATTGAGGATATATTCATTGGCGCATATCTTGAATAGGACACGCCAAGCTCGGTGTGAGCGCAAAGAATATTAATATTATCGCTTGACAGCGGCACCTCGTCTGCAAGTGGATTTTCTTCATATCTTTCAGAGGTAAAGCCATATCCTACAACACTTATCCCAAGCTCGTCAAAATCGAATCTGCCAAGCTCACCCGACGTGAAAACAAATACGTTTTCGGGAAGCTCCTTGTCGGCATATGTTCCGTTTTTGTTGTAATAATCGTGATTGCCCGGCGCAATAACAACGGGACAGCCCGCATCCTTTATTGCATCAAATACGGTTTTTCTTGTTGCGGCACTGCAAAACGGTGTGTCAAAAAGATCACCCGGGATAAGTATGAGCTTAACCTCCCTCTCCTTAGCTATTTTCATAGCTCTTGCAAAGCAGTCACGCATCTCTTTGCGCCTTTTGTCCGCTTCTTCCTTACCAAAGCCCGAAAATGCGCTGTCAAGATGAAAATCGGCTAAATGCATTATCTTCATTTGTCACACCTCCTTAAAGCTCAATCAGGTTGATGCTCGCAACCTTTTTGGCAAGCTCAACGTCTCTTTTCTGGCAGGTAAACAATATACACTGCGAGTTTGTTGAATGTTTTTCTATTGCTCTTATGGTGTTTTCGGCTCTCACGTCATCAAGCTGAGAGAGTGCCTCATCCATATAAAGCGGTGGCTTTTTGTCGCTGAGAAGCGTCTGCAAAAGCGCAAGTCTTACCGAAAAATATGCCGCATCAAGACTTCCCTTGCTAAGCGAATCTATTGGCCTTGTTTCGCCGCCCGCAAAAACAAACAGGGACATTTTCTGATTGATATACAACTCCTTGTATTTTCCGTTGGTCACAAGAGAAAGATTCTTTTGTGCGTTTTCACGTATTCTCGGTGTAATATCCGATTTTATATTCATTGAGGCGGTATTTATCGTTTCCATAGCAAGTCGCACCGCATCAAGACGGAGCTTTAATTCATTGTACTGCTCCTGCGTCGCCTCAATTTCGGGGAAAATTTCGTTTGCCGCCTTGCGTGTTCCGTAAATTGCAAGATTTCTTTCAATACTTGCCTTATGCTGACTCCATTGATTTGCCTTTTGAAGTGCGGCATCACGCTCCGCCTTGAGCTTTTCAAACGGTATTCCCTTGATTTTCTCGATTATCTGAGGAGTAATGCGCTCTCTGAGATCTCTCTCGCTGAAACGTTCAAGCTCAGAGGAAATAAGATTTATGTGCGCTCTCTTTTCTTTAAGCTCCGAATCGAGTACAGAACGTTCCTCAATATATTTTTTCATTTTTTCGCAAAGGGAGATAAGCGCCTCTCTCTTTGAGCTATCGTTTACCCTTATGCCGAGATTATGGGCAAAGCGGGCAAGTGTTTCTTTATCGTTATCATAATTGTCCTGAGCAACGCCAAGCTTGAATTTTGCGCTGTCAACCTTCTTTTCACATTGTGTGCGAAGGGTTTTTGATTCGCAAAATGAACTTAATGCATTGTAAATTGCGCCCTCATCCTTGGGGCAAAAGCCCTCGCCAAGCTTTGATACAAGAGATGAGATTTCTGTCTTTGCCGACTTGAATTTACCAAGGAACACAAATGCTGAGGTAAGGGCGGCAACTCCGAGAAAGGCAACCGTCATAGCTCCCGCCATATTGCTCATAACCAATGTGAGAACAGCCGCAAGAGCTATAAGTACAGCACCCAGCACGCCAAAGGCAGTCAGCAGGAGCGCTGCGTTCTTTTTCTTTTTCTTTTGAGTAGCAAGATGAGTTACGGCGCCTCTTGGAGAATTGAATTCTTCAATTGTTTCTTCAAAGCCCCGTGAATTTGCTTCACCGAGAGATATCAACTCGTCCTCTGCCGCTTTAAGCTCGTTTTGTGCAAGAGAAAGAGCTGCTTCGCTTCGTGAAAGAGACTCACAAACGCTGTTTATCTGCGCTATTTTTTCATACGTTGCGTAATTCGTATCGAAACCCGCACCGTCATCAAGCGCCTTTATCTTCAATATGAGATCCGACTCCTCACCCTTCAATGCGTGAAGCTTGTCGAATTTTTCAATGCGCAAAACGTCGTCGTGAAGATCACACATTTTTTGGGCAAGTCTATGCTCCTCGCTTACCTTTGAAAGAGTTTCCTCAACACGTGAAAGCTCGTCGGTATTTTTCAATCGCTCGTTTTCATAGGATACGGCAATTTTGTATTCGCTTTTCAGCTTGTCAAGTGTCAGTCCACTCTCATAAACAAGACCGCCCTTTCCGTTTGCGTGCATAAGACGGCGGCGCTCAGCATCAAGCGCTTTAAGTGCCGCTTGAATGTCCATACTCTCATCACCGCTTGAAAGAAGGTTGTCAATAACTCCCCTTACGGCATCTCCGCCAACAGCAACCGTTTCAAGCTGCTTTATGTTGCACATACTGTCGTATGCCTGCGCATTTATGCCGAGAAAATGCTCGCCGGGAACCTCGTCGGCAAATACTTCTTCCCCGCTTTCAAGGTCGATTATGCGTGCCTTGTCCACGTATGTGCCACGGGCGCCTTCCCTGCCCGAGCGCTCGATTCTGTATTTTTTGCCGTCAACGTCCTCAACGGTGAGTGAGCCCGCAGCAATTCCCGTTCCCCACGAGAGCGCTCGCTCACGCTCGCCAATGAGTACGTTAGGATTCTTCCTGCCCACTCCGTAAAGAGCAAATTTGATAAATCCAAGCAGAGTCGATTTTCCCGACTCGTTGTCGCCTCTGACAACATTAAATCCGTCGTCAAATGTGAATACTCTGTCTTTGAATTTCCCGAACTGTATTATGTTCGCTTCTATTATTTTCATATTTTCACCTCACTTGAATGAGTTAGTTTTTTTGAGAAAGTTACAGAGATTGAGATTTGCCACTTTTTGAAAAAAGTGGCGCAAAAACTTTTTATAGCGCTTCGCAGCAAGACTCTGCGCAAATCGTGTCAACAAGTTGACACAAAACAATTTTGAGGGCATTTTAACAGGCGCCCTCAAAATTGAGGATTTGCTGCTCTGTTAATAGACATAATGTTTGTGCTAACATAGTGGAAAAGGTGGACGAAACAATAGC
>JAZURO010000075.1:0-7529 GCA_045606265.1 Eubacteriales bacterium | reverse complement strand
TATTTAGGTACTTTGCCATAATATAGCAAAACTGCGTTTTTGCGAAGCAAAATGTGGTTGTAAGACCACAAGCACGTTTTGTCGGCGCACTACTGTGCATTATATGTACACTATTATTTTACGTGCGGCGGTTTTCTTTTGCGCCTGTGCTGTCAAAGAAAAGCGGCTAACGAATTTTGGTATCAAAAATTGCCTTGCTTTTGTCCCCGATAATTCGCATAGATAGAGTTTTGCTATTCTTATGTACATATAGAAGATTATCTTGCAGAAAACTCTTCAAAAAGTGACACCGAGCTGTAACTGTAAATATATCAGATATCAAAATAATCAAAAAAATAATACATATCACCTTGACTTTTCTCAAAATAATGGTATAATAATACAAGTACGATGCAGATGTGGCGGAATTGGCAGACGCGCTGGATTCAGGTTCCAGTGAAAGCGATTTCATATGGGTTCAAGTCCCTTCATCTGCACCAAAAAACAAAGGAGAGGGCTTGCCCCTCTCTTTTGTTTTTTCATACAAATAATACACTTGAACTTCAATTCGCTTTGCGAATTGCGCTTTTGCGAGCAGTAATGATAGAATCAGAAGAAACACAGGCGCAAAAGGGGTTCCTAAGTCCCTTCATCTGCACCAAAAAACAAAGTAGAGGGCTTACCCCTCTCTTTTGTTTTTTTGTGCGCATTGGTAAAGTGGAAGCGAAAATAACAGGGGGAGTGAAAGAGTGCGAGGTAAATCAAGACTTGAACACTCCTTTTACCCATTTAAGTTCTTCTTTATTTACTGAGTGAGTGAGTCGCAAAAGGGCAAAGTAGATGAGAATTGTCAAAACAATCGCAGGCAAGGTTGAGAGAGGAAAAAAAGTACGCAGTTTTCCAACGGTCAATGTGCTGAGAATTATCGAAATTACGGGCAGAATGAACCATTTTGCTATGCGAAAGCGCATTTTCGTCACCTTGACCAGCTTGAATATGCTTGCACTTGAATTGAAAATCTCGCTGACGATAATGAGGGTGATATATCCGTAAATTCCCATTTTTGGAATGAGAATCCACACCATAACAAGTGAGCAAAGTGTGTCGGTTATATTGATTGCCATTGTGTAAATATGTTCTCCAAGTCCTTTTAGCATATTGTCAACGGTGGTGTCAAGATACATAATCGGCACTATATGTGCAACAAGGCGAATGTATTTTCCCGCTTCTGTTGAGGCGTATATTTTTTGTCCAAGCTCGTCGGCAAAGAATATCATTACTCCCGAAACGCCAACTGCAAAGGCGAGCGCCAGGTGGCAGACACGCCCGGCAACGTACCGGATTTCACGCTTATTATTCTGAATTTTAAGCTCTGCAAGCTCAGGAACGAGCAGACCGGAAAAGGAGTGAATAATTGCCGAGGGAAAAAGAACAAGCGGCATTACCATACTTTGAAGCGTTCCATATGCAACCAACGATTGCGCGCGGTTTGCTCCGCTTTTTTCAATTCCGGTTGGAATCAAAATATGCTCAATAGTCAGAAGCGCCGAGCGAAAATAGGTCGAAAAAGCCAGAGGAAGAGCGATTGACAGCATCTTTTTGGTTACTTTTTTCTCGTCGGACTTGTTTTTGGGAGCTGAATTATCAGTGTTGCCGTCCGAATCTCTTTTTTCAAAAACAAAGAAAATCAGGGAAATTGTGAATGAAAGCATCTCGGCAAGTGCGCCGCCAAGTACCAGAGCTATGCAGGACGATTCCATATCACGCGCAAATAGAACGTCAAGCAAAGCAACGCAAAAGAAAATTCTTGCAAGTTGCTCACTGATCTGCGCCAGGGCATTTTTATATACTCGGCGCACTGCTGTAAAATATCCGTTAAAGCAGGCGGTGAGGGAGATGAGGGGCAGGGTTGCCGCACAAAGTCGAAGCGGCTTTATAACTCTTGCATCCTTCAATGCGTGAATTGAGAGGGGCTCGGCAAGTAATAACAGGAGCGTGGCAGAAAGCGTTCCAAAGAAAAGGGAATACCCCACGCATTTTTTCATTGAGATGCGCACCTTTTGGGAATCATTTTCGCCAAGCGCATCCGAAACAAGTCGTGTGGCGGTCAGATTTATGCCCGAAAGCGCCAGAGTGAGTGCAAAAGAATAAACACTGCCAAGCAGTGTGTAAAGACCAAGCGCTTCTGCGCCTATTTTTTTAGATATGTAAGAATTGAATATTACTCCAAGTCCACGCAAAGTCAGGGCAACGCAAGTCATAAGCGCCCCGTTTGCAAGATACCTTTTCAATCTTGTCATTTTATTTGTCCACCTTCGTTTTTACAAGTATATGCAAAGATAGTGTGCTGTTATGAATTATTAATGAAGGAGGGAATTGCCGATAAAATATGAGAAAACTCTGTTCTTAATCAAAGAACATTGGTAATCATCGGCAAATCCCAACAAATCGGGGTATAAATATACTACCTCATAATATTTTTCACAAAAAGCAAGTCGAGATAGACGAAATGTGAGGTTGAAAGACGGTTGAACTGTGTTTTGCCCATACTTATGCCAAAATATTTTTTATCCTTTGCACTTTCAAGCGGGGCAAAAAAGGGCTTGCTGGGGTCAAATGAGGGCAGAGTAGAGTCGTTTAACTCTTTATAGACATACTGCGCGTCAGAAATGATGATTCTGAGAGGGAACTCCCTCTCAATTTTTATCATTCCGATCTTTTGAATGTGGTTTTCGGGAGTGAAAACGGTAGCGACACCGCCGCAAACTATGTCATAATCCACCAAAATATGCGTTTGGCACCGTTGAGTCGGCTCACTTCCTTTGGCAAAATATCCCGTTTTGATTCTTGAACCTCTTATGTCGTAAAAGCAAGCTTCGCTTGGCAAAAGTCCCGAATCTATACAATAGCTGACCTCTATAAGACGTGCGCTTTCGTCAAATTTTCTGTCAGCATAGGATGATCGCACATCGTTTTCATATATGCGTGTCAAAACTGTATCAAATGCGTTCAAAAAATGATTTTTTTCCGCTTTGGGAATCTCTTTTGGATATTCGTAGCCATACCAGACTCCGCAGATGAGGGAAGGGGTGTAGCCGATACACCAGCGATCCTTGTTGTCCTGTGTTGTACCCGTTTTTGCTGCTATTGCGACCTTATTTTTCACCGTTAGCGAATCTGCGGTTCCACCGTAAACAACGTCCTCTAAGAGCTTAGTCATAATTTCGGAGTTTGCGTCTCTTATTACTCTTTCGCTGCTCTCTTTGTTTTCAAGCAGAACCTCGCCATAGGAATTTTTCACAAGCGAATATGAGCGTGCCCTGTGATAGAGTCCGTCGTCGGCAAAAATAGAATATGCAGCGGTTATGTCACGTACGCTCACTCCGTAATTAAGCTGACCGAGTGCAAGGGCTGCATAGTCCATATCCGTGATAAATGCGCCATTTTTGTCAAATCCTTGCTCAACAAGGTCGTCAAGATGAAGGTAATCACGCAGAAAATAGAACGAATGTGACAGACCAAGCTCGTCAAGGATTTTCAGGGGGATTGTATTGGTCGAATTTGCCATTGCATAGCTCATAGTTGACAGACCGTGATAGACACCGTTTGCATTTTTGGGCCACGCCTTTTCGTTTTCAAAGGAATAGGGTGTGTCATCATAAACGCTTCCATAGTTGATAATGCCTTTTTCAAGGGCGGGGGCATATACAGATAGCGGTTTTATTGTGGAGCCGGGCGGACGAAGTGTGTCTGTTGCATAATTCTGTATTCTGTTTGCACTTTTCTCACCGACAGCGCCCACCACACCAAGAATATCTCCGTTTTGTGAGTCGATTATTATCATCGAGCTTTGCGCTCCCTCTTCCGACGGAAAATTGGCAGTATTCTGATAGTATTCTTCCATAATTTTTTGAATATCCCTGTCAATCTGTATATATATTTCAAGTCCGCCGCCGAAAATGCAGGCATTTGCCTCTTGCTTTGTCATTCCTTTTTCGCTTTGAAGATCGTTACAAACGTCCTGAATTACCATATCCACGTACCACGAATGTACACTCGATTTTACAACGCTATCGTCGGGATGAAGGACAACCTCTTTACCGTAGCATTGATTGAATTCATCAGCTGTGATATATCCCTGCTCATACATTTGCGACAGTATTACGTCACGTCTTTCCTTGTTGTTTTCCGGGTGCTTTATGGGATTATAATAGCTCGGGTTGTTCGTTATTGCGGCTATGGAGGCGCATTCAATCAAAGTCAGCTCGCTCGTCTTTTTAGAAAAAAAGCGCTGTGATGCACTCCCTATACCGTAGCAATTGTCCGATAGATTAATGACGTTCAGATACATTTCAAGTATTTCGTCCTTTGACATCTTTTCTTCAAGTTCAAGCGCCCACGCCATTTCACGGATTTTTCGTTCAATGCTTATTTCGTCCTCACCGGTTACGTTCTTTATTAACTGCTGCGTTATGGTAGATGCTCCGAATTTGCCGTCAAAGTGGAAAAGATAGTTTGCGACAGCTCCTGCCGTTCTGTACCAGTCAACGCCCTCGTGCTCAAAAAAATGCTTATCCTCTATGGCAACGAATGCGTCAATCAGATTTTGAGGGATCTCTTTCATTGGAACAAACTCGAAATTTTGCTCACCGAGGATTCGTTCCTCCTGCCATTCTACCCACTCTCCGTTCTCCCGGACAAAGATTTTTGTTACCGAATTTGCCCTGTCAAAGCCGAAGAGCGATAAATCAAGCGGCTCCTTGGTTACACTCCTTATATACAGTCCCGCAGTAGTAATCATTAATAAAAAAAGACCTAAAATGATAATCGATATTATGCTCAACGCCCTCTTGATCCGTCCCTTTTTCTTCAAAATAACACCTTCTTTCAGCACTATTATTGACTTCTCTCCAATGCTTAACACAAAAATTTTATATCTGTTTTGGAAAGTTACACACAAAAGATGTGAGGAAGTTACAGACTAAGACTGTGGGGACTTTTTTGAAAGTTACTTACTGAAGATGTGGGGGCTTTTTTACAAAACCGCCCCCACGCCCCTGAAAAACCTTGAATGGTTTTTGGGGTGTAGCCGTAGAGTTTGTGCAGAGTTTACTTGATCTTGCGCAAATCGAGCATTGAAATTCTGCGAATATTCAATGCATTGTTATTTTCGTGTATGAACACGAAAAAACCTCGATTTGCTACTGCTTATTGTAGCCGTGAACTTTTGGATTAACATTATGTTCGCACTCGCTTGGCGCTGTTGTTTTACCCCGCTTTTTCAAAAGCGGGCGAGGGTACAGGGCGAGTAGCCCTGTATTCGCCATCTTTTCCGGAAAGCAACAAAAAAGGACACTCGTTTGAGTGTCCGTATTTTGGAGGCGCCACCCGGATTCGGACCGGGGGTAGAGGTGTTGCAGACCTTTGCCTTACCGCTTGGCCATGGCGCCACATTAATTAAACAAATGGATTATATCACAAAGAAATTGAAATGTCAAGTAATAAAAAGATATTTATTTAACTAAAATCCACTCTTGAAAGTTCGGCTGCGATATGATATAATCAATATATAAAAACTTTTGGAGGACAATATGAAAAAGAGAATATCAATAATTTTAGTTATAGCTCTTTGCATTTCAATCTTATCCACGTTGGCATCCTGCACACCCGACAGTGAAGAAACCAAGCCAATAGCTCCCCCGACCATAAACGGAACCGAGCTTAAAGACTTTGTTATAGTATATGATGAGCAGGGGCTTGATTACAACAAAAGAGCAGCCGAATTTATCAAAAACACAACACGTGAGCGCTACAATATCGAGCTTGAAATAATTGATGACGATACTGAAAAGAGAACTCACGAGATAGTTGTTGGCGAAACGTCAAGGGCAATTTCCGAATCCCTCAACGCAGAGACAGTGGGCTTTGAATTTGCAATTATGGCAAGTGAAGGTCACGTTGCGCTTGAAGGTGACTATTTCGTTATTGCCGCTGCGGCGTACTTCTTTATGGAAACCTATGCTTCGGGCGACGGTCAAAGTGTAAGTATTCCCGAAAGTGCGTCAGTACATAAGCCGATAACCAAAGAAGCCAAGAATTTCATCTTGCTCATTGGTGACGGAATGGGTGTTAATCAGACCTTAATTTTTGACTATCTTGAAAACGACGTTCCTTACGGTGACGGAGAGGACTTTTTCTACGGATATTTGTTCCCATATATGGGAATGTCGAGAACGGATTCTCTTACGGGAACTACCGACAGTGCAGCGGGTGGAACAGCGCTTGCGTGCGGAGTTAAGACTTACAACGAATATATTGGTCTTGATAAGGATATGAACCCCGTAAAATCCTTAACGGAGCTTGCAAGCGAGCGTGGTATGGCGGCAGCGGTTATGTCAACCGAAATTGAAAACGGAGCGACTCCAGCCAGCTTTTCAGCGCACGCAAGCAGCCGTCACAGTCAGGGTGAGATACTCAGGTCTATTCTTGCTACGCAGGAAAAATACGGAACAATCGTTGAGTGCGGATTTGACTATTACAAGGCCAATTATATGCCAACCATTGAAGGAAAAATAGAAGAAACACTCAACAGCGTTTCTGCAAATGAAAAGGGATTTTTCCTGATGTACGAGGAAGCACACATAGACAAGAACTGCCACAGCAACAGCTTGGAAGGAGTTCTTAAAACCGTTGTAAGATTCAATCAGGCAATAGCAAGATTTATGGAATTTGCGTTCTATAATCCCGATACTCTCGTGCTTATCACAGCGGATCACGAAACGGGCGCACTTTTGCCCGACGGAAACGGAAGTCTTGCGTTCAACAGCGAGGATCATTCCAGCGCTGACGTGCAGATTTTCGCATACGGACACGAAGCAGAGCTTTTCAACAATGTGAATATTGAGAACATTCAGATTGCACATACAATAGCAGCCCTTATGGGAGAGGACAATTTTGGCGATCAAAGTGTTTACCAGAGCTTGACTAAGGGCAATAAATAAGGAATGGATAATTAAAACACCGAGGGGGGTCCTCGGTGTTTTTTCACTAATACAATAGCTTATTTTATTTGAAAAACAAATCACAGTATTTGCTTTTATATAAGCAAAATTTGTCATCAATGATATATGAAAATATCAGGAGTGCTTGTCAAATTGAAGCAGAAAAGAATAACCTTGAAAAATACACCAAAGCTATGTTTGCAGGAGCTATATTCGGCTGGATAGATGAGTGGGCAAGGCAGGGAATGCCGGAAACTCCCGATGAGATAGTTTTGTTGAGTAACAAATAAAAAATTAATGGAAGATTACGGGGCTCAAGTCAGTTTGCCACGAGTGGCAAACGACCAAATTTTCTTGACTGCGTGAGCCGTCACTTTGCTACGCAAAGACGAAAAGTTTGCCCGCTGCTCACTTAGATAGAAGATTACGGGGCTCGAGTCAGTTTGTTGCAAGCAACAAACAACCAAGTATGCTGGCGCATACTTGCCCTTAGTTCGCTTCGCTCACGCGAGTTCTCGCCCTGTAATCTGCGCAGTAAAAAAGAAAGGA
>JAZURO010000074.1:0-2651 GCA_045606265.1 Eubacteriales bacterium | reverse complement strand
CGATAATTGAGTATCCTTCCAATAGAATTGATGCTAAAAAAGTGATAATATGATTATAACACTTGATTTTGATTATTGCAAGTAAAAATGTAGGAGATTGATTATGAAAATCGAAACTAAAAAACTTTGTCTTGATATTGATTTTCAAAAGGCTGTAATTAAGTCGCTTAAAATTAACGGCATAGAGCGTTTAGTCGCTGAATCAATATTATTTAAGCTTCAATTGCGTGACAAAAAAGGGAACACTGCTATTTTGTCGGCAAACGAAGCAAAAACGTGTATCCTTCAAGATGGGTATGCTCTTTACTCTGATTTTTCACTTGTGACTGAGCTTTCTGTAAAGGTTACATTGAAGCAGGTAGATGAAGAGGCAGTATGGTATATAGCGGTTGACCCGGGAAATGAAAATTATTTTGTTGAGTGGGTGGATCTTCCTTTGTTGACCTTACCCAAGCTTCAAGCTAACAACAGCAATGGTACAGGAGGTAGAATTCTGTTTCCGTATAATGAAGGTGCAATTGTGTCTGATATGGATTACCGTGAATCAGGTCCGTTTAAATACGCTGAGGCTTCTTATCCTTCCCGTGGTAATTATTCTGTGTTTCCAAATATGATTTTTGCTCAAATGATAGCGTACCTATGGGATGATTGCGGTCTTTATATCGGAGCACATGATGAGACACGAGGTGTTAAAGAAATAAACTTTATGAAGGATAAAGATGGCGTTACACTAAAAATGCGTCTTTGGTGCGGAAAAGATTTTGGAGAGAAATATGATAACGGTTTTCCGATTGTATTTTCTGTTACTGATAATAATTGGCAATCCGCAGCTGAACGTTACAGGTCTTGGTTTGAATGTACGCTACCGTCGGGTGTTGTTAAAATTAACGAGAATAAAACTTTGCCCGAATGGTATGCTGATTCTCCTCTTATTGTAACGTATCCTATCAGAGGCACTCACGATACGGATGAAATGAAACCGAATAAGCTGTATCCCTATACCAATGCGCTTCCTATGATAGAGGAGCTACGTGAATTAACGAAATCACGCTTATTGGTCCTTCTTATGCATTGGGAAGGAACGGCACCTTGGGCACCTCCGTACGTTTGGCCTCCTTTTGGCGACGTAGATAATTTTGATGAATTTCTGCGAGAGCTTCACAGTAAGGGGGATTTGATAGGTGTATACTGCTCGGGCTTTGGATATACAATTCAAAGTAAATTAATTTCAGAGTATAACAAATTGGATGAGTATGAATCTAAGGAGCTTTGGCGTGGAATGTGCGCTGACGTTGACGGGGAGGTTAAGCTTAGCAGAATATGTACCGATCAGCGTTCTGGTTACGATATTTGTCCAGCATCTGATTTAGGTAAAAAGATACTGTTGGAAGCTTATACGCCTTTGCTTGAAAGTGATATAGATTACGTTCAAATTCTTGATCAAAATCACGGTGGCGGACAGTATTTTTGTTACAGCAAGGAGCATGGACACCCCGCATGTCCGGGTGAGTGGATGACCGAAAATATGATGAGCTTGCTTGCAGATTGGAAGGAGATAGGAAAAAATAAGCTGCTTGGATGTGAATCTGCGGCAGCAGAGCCTTTTATTGGAAGCTTGCTATTTAGCGATAACAGATACGAATTGAATTATTTGCTTGGTAAGCCTGTTCCGTTATATGCATATATTTATCACGAATACATTCGCAATTTTATGGGTAATCAAATATGCTGCGCTCTTCCTCAAAACAGTGCGGGGCTTGCTTACCGTCTTGCATATTCATTTTCTTCGGGCGATGCAATGACGCTGGTAATGTCATCAGAGGGGAAGCTCGTCAGTCAGTGGGGAATAAGAAATTTTGACCAAAAAATAGACAAGGAAAAGATTTTCAAATTCATTAGCAATCTTACGGATTTTTACAGTAATGAAGGTAAGAAGTATCTTTATTCAGGCAGAATGATTGATCCTCCTTGTGTTGAGTGTGACAGTATTTCACTATCCCCCTCTTTGTCGATGCCGGGTATACTTTATTCTACATGGGAAGCTGAAGATGGAAGCAAAGCGTTGATATTGGTCAACCCGAGTGATCTTGAAACAATTTGCCGAGTTGACGGGAAAAGTGTGTTGGTTACAGGGATGAATGCAAAATTGATAATACTCACTTGATATTGTTGATATTCTAATAAATCGATTATACTTGTTGCCACCAAACTGTGTAGCAGGGAAGAGAAAAGAGCATTTTGGGATTTTTCCAAAATGCTCTTTATCTGTATTCAAAGAAAAACGGTAACGTATTTTTATATTTTGTGTTCGCTTCTCATTATTATTTCCCGTTGCATCTCAGGGGAAAGGCGGGTAAAATAGTCGCTGTACCCTCCTATTCTAACAACAAGGTCGGAATAGAATTCAGGGCGCAACATAGCATCCTCAAGGGTGCTTTTATCAACCGTGTTAATCTGCATTTCAAAGCCACCTCGTTCCATATAGGTTTTTATGAGTGCTTTTAGCGTATTTTTTGAATTTTCGCCAAGCGAGCTCTTTAAAAATTTCATATTCATAGCAACTCCGCCGCAAAAATTCTCGTGTGACCATTTTGTGCAGGATAAAATAGCCGCCGTTGGTCCGTTTTTCTCTCGTCCTTGACATGCGCCTG
>JAZURO010000073.1:0-3503 GCA_045606265.1 Eubacteriales bacterium | reverse complement strand
TCCAAGAGTAATTTTCTTCGTGATTTGGAGGTGCCAGAGAATGCGGACTACAACGATTAATCCCAAGGTTTACGTTTCCGTTCGGTGTGATTTTGCCGAGGACGGCACAATGCTTCCAAGAGAGCTTACTTGGGAGGATGGAGAAAAATTTGAGATAGACAGAATAATTGATATACGCCAGGCCCCGGCTTTGAAGGCTGGCGGTCAAGGCGATAGATATACGATAATTGTTCACGGAATACAGAGCTATTTGTTTTTTGAGCGTAGTGCAAACCTTACCGGAAACGTTATCGGAAGATGGTTCGTGGAAAGGAGAAAAGCATAGTATGACGAGGAAGGAAAAAATAGAGCTTTTGAGCAAGGAGCCACCAAAGCCTTGTTGCCTGGTTGATTATTATCAAGATATGCTTGACCGAATGGGAGAGCTCAAACGGAATTACGGCGATTATATGACTACAGAACCAATCAATTGTGATGAGGAATTGAAACGAGTCGCTACGTCAGATTACGACCTTTGCTGTGCCTTGCTTACGATGCTGTTCCGTGAAGACCACTTTGCCCAGTATGGTTGCTTCGATAATCGTTACCGCCAAGGCGATGTTCAACCTATAATAGATCGGATGGTTGAAATCTTGCAGCATAGCGAGGAGGAATGAAGATGCCGAAGTATATGACAAAAGAGCAAATTGCTGAATATGAATATCTCATAAAAGAAAAAACAAACGGCAGATTACTCACCGCAGATGGGATAGAGTTTATCTGTGCAGCCCACAATTACGATGCAGAAGCTATAGGAAAGCATTTCTTGGAGCTTTTACCTGGTTTACGAAATAAAAAATACGACCTCCCAAAATAATCAAGGAAGGTCGTTGACGCTTTATTCATTTTCTTCGGAAAAACCCTCTTCGCTTTTTTTGCGAAGCTCATTATGTAATATTTCCATAATTACCATAGGGTCTTCTTCCCACAATGCCTCGAAGCGGTCAAGGTATTCTTCTGGGGTAATGCCTACATCTTCCGCTGCTTTGGAAATGAAAGTTTGCATTATTGGGTCATCCAGTATGAGTTTTCTTTCTGCGTTAGCGGAATCAATTAATGCATCGACAAGTTCGGGGTGTTTTTGTATTTCCTCTTCAATGATGGCGTTCTTATCACCGAAATCCTCGAAATAATTGAAGCTTACCCTTAACTCAATACCGCCTTCTTCGGCGGGGCAGAATGTTATGCTACGTGCATAAGTTGACAGGTATCGTAAGTACTCAATAGAGGCTTCATCAATAAACTCAAAGAACGGGAAGATGACTGTAATACAGGCATCAAATTTTTCATAACTTACTTCGCCTTTGATTTGCCCACCTTTGAGCATTGCCCAGGAATCGAGCAGCAAGAGGCTGTGTTCGTAGGCGGTTTTGATGGTTGGATTTATAATATGCGGAAGTTCGAGGAAGCGTCTATCGATATCCTTCATAATGCCTAATTCCATTATGAGATTAAAAGCATCGTCTCTACCGGAGGAACTAACCATCTCATGGTATTGTTCTCGATGCTTACGATAGTCTTGCTCGTATACGCTACTGCCCTCGGAGGGAGAAGCAAAACGAGCCATAATTTCAGCGGGAGTTGTTTCCGGTTCTTCCTCGGCGGGGACGAGTAAGATTCCTTCCTCGTGAGGATGAACTTCGAGGGTGCTTTTTGCTTCGAGGTTCAACTTACTGCGTATGCTTTTAGGAATTAAAATGCGACCGAGAGCGTCCACAGTTTTTGTATTAATGGAGAAATCAATGTCTTTCTTAACGAGGATGCCGTTATCGGATAGAGAAAGGACGACACCATCTCCTTCTGAAATACTGTAGTGGTTTCGGTAGTCAATAGGAAGAACCAATCTTCCAAGTTCATCAATTTTGCGTTTTATGACGAAAGTCATATTTTTTTACCTCTTTCTGTTAAACTACTCGCACGGTTGTCGTGCTGTGAGCATAGTATAACACGTGAAGAGCATAGAAAAAGGTCGAAACGTGCTGTCGAAATATGGAAGTTTTCGAGCCGTTTCGACATTGGAATAAATAAAAAAATAGGCAACCATTCGATGACTGGTTACCTATGTTTTCAAAGATTACGGATATATGCATCAAGAATCTCCGAAGCTGCAATGCGTTGTTTGGGCGTTAATTTTTCAAGCTTTTTAGTTATATCATTGTAAACATACTCTTTGCCTGTATCCAACTCATCCCTCAAAAGGGAATCGGTGGATACGTGGAGAGCTTCCGCAATTGCTACGAAAACCGTAAGGCTCGGCAGTTTGATACCTCTCTCCAACTCACTTAAGTAAACAATGGTGATATCAACTTGTTCTGCTAACTGCTCTTGGGTCATTCGCTTGTTGGCTCTTGCTTCTCTAATTCTTCTACCAATCAAGTCCTTATTCACGTACTCACCTCCTATGCCGACAGCTTAATTCTAATGCATATATTATAAACTATAGACTTGAACAAATGAATAAACTGACTGCACGGCACACAAGCGAACTGTTTAACAATCGTAAAGTTTTTATTAAGGAGAATCGTTATGCCAACTGAATCGGAAATGAGAATGCACCGCTGCTGTTTTACCGGACACAGACCCCATAAACTTGGTGTACCGGAACGCAAAGTTCAGAAAGCGCTTGAAGCAGAAATAAAAAAAGCCATCGATGACGGCTTCACAACATTTATTACCGGAATGGCACAAGGGGTCGATATTTGGGCGGGAGAAATCGTACTTCATTTTAGAAAGAAATATGATATTAAGCTCATATGTGCTTGCCCCTTTGATGGTTTTGAAAAAGCGTGGAGTCCCGATTGGCAGAAGCGGTATCATAAAATATTGGAGCAGGCAGATCTGGTTCGGTACATATGCGACCACTACAGCACGCCTTGCTTTCAAATAAGAAACGAATGGATGGTCAACCATTCTGCAAGGGTTATCGCTGCGTGGAATGGAGAGCCGAGCGGAACTAAAAACACAGTTGTGTATGCACAGAGAAAGGGCGTTGAAGTGCGTAATATTTTGGAGGTGCCAGAATGATAATCGATGATGGAATGGATGCCGTGTTTTTGCCTGGGAAAATCCACGGGTGCGAATACCAAGTCTACATTATTTATTTGAATGGAGAAGCCAACGAGGGACGCGGGAGCTGGGAGATTGAAATAATCGATGCCGAACGCATTTTGCGCCTATATGACGAGGTGAATGGTGACGCGGAAGCCTTCTTTGATTTGTTACCGGATTGGTTTCACGGCGAATGGCGGTATTGCGATAAAGGTATGGATGGGTACGAAGCATTAGAGGAAATGTATCCGTCAGCAGATTTTATCGTTGGAAGGGACGGCGGACTCCAGGAGGAATTGGACTTCTTGGTGAAATGGTCACTAAATATCACTAAACATCAATAAATAACGCTAAAGAATATTTATTATCAGATAAGCTATTGCAATTAGCAAGTTTTTGTGGTATAATAGCACATA
>JAZURO010000072.1:0-4540 GCA_045606265.1 Eubacteriales bacterium | reverse complement strand
CCTTGGAGCGAAGCTGTGTTGCATTGGGGTTGTGAGCCAACACAAGCAAAACGTTGGTGACGGAATAACGGTCAAGGCGGGATTGCAGGTCAAGATATTCGGTAAAACGATTTCCGTCTGCGAAGATCTCGCCAGTAGTTTTATCCGCCAATTCGTAAGCGGCAAGGCGTTCCTCTTTTTTCTTTGCCGCCCATTCATCGGGGTTCATACGCCGATTTCCTGCTCTGCGGCGGGGACTCGGATGTTTCTTTTCCTCTACAGGGGCGGTAAAAATATCGTCAAAGTTTGCCATTATAAATTACCTCTCTTTCGATTTAGATGGTTTCTTTTTTCGCTCAGGTTGCCTGTGCTGAGGGGAACGTTTTTGAGAATTGCTCCTTGTGGGTCGTTCCTCTCTGCGGCGGGCTTCCGTTTCCTGCCGTTGCTGCTGACGTTGAATGTCCCTTAGTTCCTGTCGGACGGAAGGACGGTCGGCTTTAACTGCACCCTCGTCGGATCTCGCTCTGCGTTCTGAGGAAGGCTCGGACGGACGGGATTTTGTCGTCCTCGCCGCTTGGGGGTTTTGGTGCGTTACCTCCGGTTTCTTCTTTGGCTGGTCTAACATTTCGTCCACAAGCAAGTCATCGGGACTGCGCTCCGGTACACCTCTTTCGGGGGCAGTATGCTCGGTGGGAGTTTCGTGGATACCGCTTTCAACCTCGCTTCGGATTGCTTCTTCGTTGGTAACGGTAGCAATCTTAATGTTTTCCACAATACGGTTAATCTTCGCCGCATCCTCGGCTCGTACCATAATCTCACATTCACCCGACGGGTTATCCTTGGTATTACGCAGAGCGCAATACACAACGCCGTACCTTTTGGCATCTGCTACAAAGCGTTTCATATCCTCGTTTTTCACGGAGAATATGGAAAGCTCCTTGCCGCTTTTGAGCATAGAGGTCAGACTTTGCTTGCCCTTGATTTTGTTCTTATCTCGGTTTTTGAGGGCGGCATATAAAAGTGCGGCAACCTCTTTTGCGGCGCTACCCGTAATTTTGGCAGCGACCTCAACACCTTCAAGACTTAATCGGACTACCTGTTCAGCTGCGTCGCCTGATGGGTTCATTTTGCTGTTTCTCCTTTCCTTGGTTCTGCTCGTCCTCTCGGACGGCTTTGAGTTTTTCGGTTATCACACCGGAACGTTGGGCAATGTCATCACACAAATGCACCTCTCTCCGCAGGTTCTTTAACTGCTCGGTCAAGCCGTCAATTTCTTTCTTCACGGCTTCGGCAAGTTTAGGGTCGCTTTGGCACTTGACGGTGCGTTGCTTTTTATACAATGCCTTACGCTCGGCGGATAGTTTTTCAATTTGCACCTCCAATCCGTTTTTATATAAAGAAAGCTGCTCGGCGGTATCAATTTTGTGCCGCACAAGCAACCTTACTTCCTGTGAAATATTATTGAGCTTCAGCAGATCTTCCCGAAGGAGAAAATGGAGCCGTTTTCGGTTCTGCGGTCTGTCCTTTGGGAAGATGCCGAGTTTATAACAGTAATGAAAATACAGCGCTCGAAAGCCTGTAATCTTACGGGCAGATTTCATACTGCCTTGCATACGGTAATGACGGGTTTTACGCTCCGGCTCTGCAAGAGGTTTTTCGGGGATATACTGCGACAGTATCCGTCTGCGGATATTCTCAATGGAATATTCCTCACCGAAGTTTCGCATAAGCCTTACAAAACGCTCTTTTCCTTGGGGGCGTACCGATATGTCCTTGCCGATTTTTATTTCATAGCCTTTTTCCTCCAAGTGACGGAAAAACTGCCTTTCGGTCAATGACATACGGATAGCTTCGCCAATATCCGCCTTGATAAATCCTCGCCACGTTGGGCGTTGCTCCTGCTCGGCTTTCCATTCGCCGTAGTGCTTGGATTTGCCGTACTGAATATTCTCGATCACCGACAAGCCGTACTCACGGCAAAGGTTATCCGATGCCACCTGCATATCGTGGTAATCCTTACCCGTGCGGTGGTAACGGATGCCGTCAACAAAGGACACGGTATTGACTACAAAATGGTTGTGCAGATGGTTCTCTTTATCAAGGTGGGTTGCAACCACTACTTGATACTTTTCGCCCCACAATTCTTTGGCAAGCCGTATCCCGATTTCGTGTGCCGTTTTCGGGTCGGCTTCTCCGGGGGCAAAGGATTGATACCCGTGGTATGCTATAACACCATCCTCTTTTCCGAAGCGTTTTTTTACCGCCTGCATTTCATCACGGGCAGTTGTGGGTAAACAGTTGATGCCCGTTACAAACTGCTGATGTGTTTCGATATTCTCGTCGTGTATCGCAGAGTCAGTCTTGCTCGGATCGGCGGCATAGTCGATAACATCCAAAAGGGTCTGTGCCTGTTTCTCGGTCAGCTCCGCCTTTTCGTAGTATTGGGGATTGGTGGTCTTGTTAGGGTTCTCTACATAGATAACCAATTTACCAAGCCAACCCTTTACGCTCCAGATGGAGGTGGTTGCCATAGAATCACCACCTCTTAGCAGGAAGGATGACCGCCGCCGTTACGTCACGGATGAGCTTTACCAAACGGCGGCAGTTTTCGTCATAACGCTTTACGTCAATAACATTCAGCACGTGGGCTTTCTGCGCCACTTGGTTAAGGTTGTTTCCTACGTTGTGAAGCTCACGCATAAACTCAAAATATTCCGGGGGCGGTGCCTCTCTCGGCACCTCTCCGTTGATTAAGTGTCGCAGATAACCCTCACGAGAAAGTCTGCATTTTTTTACACGCTTATTTAATGCTTCCGCTTCTTTACGATTAAGGCGAACCTTAATCTCGATGTTTCGATTGTTCATTCTGTAACTCCTTTCGGTCGTGGTTGATTTGCAGTACACTCATCACGACTATACCGACAATGCCGCCTATGGTATAGCCTGCTATAAAAATCAAAATATTGCTCATTACATCACTCGCTTTCATAAGGGTTTTAGGGACTATCCCTAACAAGTCTGCCTTTTGTCCCCAAAAGGCGATGCTTGCTGGTATAGTGCATATTCGTTCTCCCATTCGGTCGCCCGTTGTTACTTGCCGAAAATAAATCAGCGTTCCTTGTCCTGCTTGGATTGAAGCAGAGGTTTGGTCTGCTCCACAATGTCGCTCATCATATAGCAACGCTCGATCTTCCATCCGTCCTTGCCGCCTTTCTCGACCGCCATATATCGCTCCAACCGCACACATGGGTCAGTCCCGTCAAGGGATGAGCCGTAAATGGAATAGCCGCCCATGCCTTCCTGAAAGGCTTTGTTATTACTCGACACACCATAGGTTCGTGCATCCTCCGCATACGGCTTTTCAAAGCTGTCGGCGGTAAATACGATATAGCCGCTTACCGATTGCTTGGCTCGTTCCGCTGCACGGAAAAGTTTTGTCATTTCGTGATACGGCATATCCACTTGGTAGGGCGACAGTTCAAATTCCAACCCCGAAAAATCGTCGGCATCAAGGATATATTCGCCTTTGCCCCAAGCCTTTTGCACTTGGTCTTTGGCATCCTCTGGCGAATCCGCTTCGACCGTTACGGTCTTTTTCAGCGTTTCAACAATGTTTACTTCATACTCTTTCATTGGTCATATTCTCCTTTGCTTTTCGTGTAGTTCTCTGTAACCCAAGCAGGTCACAGAGGTAATCGTTATAATCCTTGCCCCTCGGTGGAAAACGCTCCTTGACCTCCACGCCGTACCTTTCGGGGAGCAACAGTTTTAAGGTATCCGCTGCCAAGCGACCGCCCATATCATTATCCAGGCATAAATGCACGGTACGGATATTCGGGTGGTCGGAAAGGTACTGACTCAGAGCAAGGGGCAAGGAGCTGTCCCGTATCTTTTGTTTGGGTTTATATACTCCTGCCAAGGACACAAGATGATCTGCGTTCCACGGCTTGCCGTAGAGCTTCAAAAGGGTGGCAAACGATAGCAGGTCAACGGCGGACTCAAACAGACATAAGGTGTCGCTTTGCTCGGCGGGAAAGGAAAAGGAATACCGTTTATCGCTTCCGTTGGCTTCGCCTATAAAGTCGTTCCCGATACCTCGGATGGTGGCGTACCGTGGCTTGTTCTCCTTATCCAATCCAACGAACACGGCACTGTGATGAGGATAACTCTCATAGAACCGTCCTGTGCGGATACAATGGTGTATCAGCTCCGCATCAATACCACGGCTTCGCAGATAGTTAAAACCCACCGTTGCACTTCGGTTGACCTTTGGCAGTAACAGCACCTTGGGTTTCGGAGGACTCACAGCGTGAGAACGGGAAACAGACGGCATTACTGCCGCCTGTCCCGTAATGATTTCCACCGCTTCGGTAAAGGGAATGTTCTTAACCTCTATAAGATATTTGAGAGCATTTTTACCGCCGATACCACGGGAATGCCAACACCATTTGCCGTTGGATATTTTAAGGCTGTCGTGCTCACGGGTGCAGTAGGTGTTCGGGCTGACCTTTACAAGCTCGGTTGGTTCAAATATCTGCAGGTAGGTCAGCAGATCCATTTC
>JAZURO010000071.1:0-6087 GCA_045606265.1 Eubacteriales bacterium | reverse complement strand
ACGCCGTCTCCTTAGGAGGAGACGGCGACACTCAGGCAGCCATAGCAGGCTCGATAGCCGAAGCCTATTTTGGAATTCCTGAAGAGCTTGAAGAAGAGGTATTCAATTATATCGACGAGGATTTAGCCGAATATTATTTTGAATATTCGCAATATCTGTATAAATAACTCAGCCTCTTGAATGGGATAAAAGCCAATCAAACACCTGTTTGTCACGGTAGGTTTTCTCCCATATTTCGTGCCCGAGCTCAGGATAGACGGTCAGACGTGCCCTGCCTCCGCAGGCATTAACGGCATCAACCATTTTTTCGCTCTCGCGACATTCTATAAGATTGTCACATTCACCGTGAAAAGCCCATATCGGAATGTTTTTGAGCCTATCGGCATTCCAATACATTCCGCCGCCGCATATAGGTGCGATTGCCGCAAATCTATGCGGCATACTCATAGCTATCTGCCACACCGCGTAACCGCCCATGCTCGGGCCGATGGCATATACCCGATTTTCGTCGCAAAAATCCGAGAAGGATATTTCATCAACAAGAAGCTTAACCTTATCCCAAACCTCAATCCATGAGTTTTCGTGGCATTGAGGTGCAACAGTAATAAAGTCGTAATGCAGCTTTTCTGTTATTTCAAAAAAGCAGTTTCTTTTAAGCTCGTTTATATTGGTGCCTCGGCTTCCCGACCCGTGAAACAAGAATACGACGGGATACCTTTTTCCCTCGGTATATCCATCGGGATAACGTATTAAATATTGAAGGCTGTCAAGTGTTTTTGTTTCAAACATTGTTTAAAATTATTTCCGCCTTTCGTATATGTTCTTCGCTGAGTCCGAGCCCCATAAAAGCGCTTGTTTTTATAAAATTATCACTCAAATCACCCCAACCGAAGCCGTCATCGTCCAATATAACGAAGCTTTCAACGTCGGGATGCTCAGAAAGCCACGCCTTCACCTCGTTGGCACGCTCGGTATATCCGTCAAATTCAGGGGTCTTATCATATATGAACAGCCCTGCACCATTGAAGGCATCATTTATTTCCTTTCCTGCGGGATTACACCTTTCAGGATCTTTTTCCCAATTGGTTCTCCAGGAGCTTGATAAAACTATCTCAGCACCCGTCTTATCTACAAGCTCCTTCAGCAAAACGAGCCGTGTCTTATCAATGTTTCCTTCCTGTTCGGATTTGTGCATATAATATATGTGAGAATTTAAAACACCGTCAATATCTACAAACACAATTTTCAATTCATTCACCCCTTTTTATATTAATTCATCAAACACGTGTGAAATAGACTCTCTGATTACAAATTCCGCATACCCGTCGAAGGGGGTCGGAGAATAGTTTATGATTATCAGATGAGACCCGTAGAAATCCCCCAAAAGAGATGCTGCAGGATTTACCTTAAGCGACGAGCCTCCGACAATAAGCACGTCGGCTCTCCGAATTTCGTTTTGTGCATCTAAAAAATTCAAAGCGTCAAGACTCTCTCCGTATAAAACAACAGCAGGACGAAGCAGCTTTCCACACTCGTTGCATAGAGGTATGCTCACGTCATCGCTCAAGCACTCGTCACTGTATTCCTTATTACAGCCAGAGCAATAAAACCGGCTTACGGTTCCGTGAAGCTCAATAACCCGGTTGCTGCCTGCCCTCTGATGAAGTCCGTCGATATTCTGGGTTATGACCGCTTTTATAATCCCCTTGCTCTCAAGCTTTGCCAGCGCTTTATGCGTGCGGTTGGGCACAGCCGCCGGAAACACCATATTCTTTCTGTAAAATTCATAAAATTTTTCAGGCTCGTTCACAAGACACTCACGGCTTAAAAAGTATTCGTTATTCACTCCCTCGCCGTTGTACAGTCCGCCCGTTCCTCTGAAATCGGGTATTCCGCTGTCGGTTGATACTCCTGCTCCACCGAAAAAGACGGCGTGATTTGAGCTATATAATATTTCTTTTATTTTTTGAATATCGTTTTTGTATTCTTCTCTCACGTTAACCTCACTCGCTCTCAATTATTTTTTCGACCATTTGCGTCAGCATTTCATTTTTAAGCGAACGCTGTCCTCCGTCATTCCAGCTTGAAGAAATTACTATGGTTATTCTATTCTTCCACAACTTTAGTTCGATAAGAAATGTTTTCAAAAAAATTCCTGCGTCCTTTGGGAATGTAAATTATATCAGGGACTTCAATACCAATCCCTTTTAAGTCGTTTTCTGTAATGTGCTTGCTTTTTATAACCATCTCCTCAATCTTATACTCGTAACAGCCAAATGCGTTTTCCTCTATTTTTGACGTTCCCTCGGGAATAACAATTCTTTTAAGATTTGTACAATCCGCGAGAACATCTGTTTCTATAACTGATAAATTTTTGGGCAAAGAAATGGAAACAAGAGCTTCATTTGAAGAAAAAGCCCCTTCTTTGATGCAAGTAACACTGTCCGGTACAACAATGCTTTTTACTCCGGTTAAACTAAAAGCATTTTTCTCAATAATTTGAAGTGTACTGGGTAAAGTCACCGAGGTTATATGTCTGCATCCCAAAAAGGCAGACTCTCTAATTGTTTTAACTCCGTAGGGAATCTCAACGTGTTGTAAAAGTATGCCGTTTACATAAAGTTTGGTATCTTTATTAAACCAGCAAGCACTGCCCGTCAAATTCAACCACGTTTCAATACTATCAACGTATATTTCTTTTATTTGATGGAAAAATGCTTTTTGTATTCGTTTGATGTTTTTTCCCAATCTCAGACATCCGAAAATATGCTCCGATGTATTTGTGAAGGTATTTTCTCCTATACTTGTTATGTTATCACCTAAAGATACCTCTCTTAATGCTTTGCACTCATAAAAAGCGCCATTGCCAAGAGTCGTTACACTATTGGGAAGTTTAATTTTCGTAAAACCTGTGTATGAAAATGCGTATTCTCCAATTTCTTTAAGAGCTCTGGGAAAATTAAACGTTGATAACAACGTACACCCCGAAAACATTCCTTCGCTAATTGCGGTAATTCTGTCATCCAGCATAACGGAAGTGAGGCTTTCGCAATTTGAAAAAACATTCTTTCCAATATTACACACATTTCCTTTAAGCTCAACAAGAGAAAGCTTTTCACAATACGCGAAGGCAGAATCACCTATCGCCTCAGCGTCTTTTATGCACACGCGCTCCAAATGTTTACATTCGTAAAACGCATGGTGAGCAATTTTTTTAACGCTTTCCGGAAAGGTTATACTTTTCAATCGTTCTTTTGAAAAATAGTCAAAAGCGTTTTCGCAAATTTCCGTCACACCTTCTGGAATAACAACATGCTCATCGCATCCATTATACTTCAATAAAATCCCGTTTTTGATAGTCCAATCCTTCATAAGAGCGGTTTGATTGTTTGCAATTATTAACAGTTCGTCCAAACGGTTGGATGTATTTTTATTATTTGAGGTTTCAACAGTAGTATTCAGCGACTTATCAATCAAATCATCCCGAATATTTCTCAGATCTTTTCCACACTCAGTGCAAAAATTCGATGCGTTCCATTTAGCACCGCAATTAGGACAAAATTTCATTTGTTATTCTTCCTTTCAATCTACTATTTTTTCATAAGCATCAAGCTCGCAGCACATTTCCGAAACTGCTGAAATTATGATACTCAATTCCTCTATAGCACGATTATATGCATCAATGTATTCATTAAGAGATAATCTTGTTTTTTCAGACACCATATCGTTCCAATCCGCTTTATTGTAAGCTGTCTTCAATTCTTCTATATCCTCTTGCATTTTGCGAAGAGCGTTGCACAATTCGCCTAAATACGCAACCTTGAGTTTATAAGAATCCACCTCAACTTTAATATTCCCGAACATATTACTCTCACTCCTTGGGGTCAATGTGCCTAACAGCTTCGACGGAACTACTCAAAGCACGGATATTTATATAGCGTTCCATACAAATAGCGGCATCGTTAATTGCCTGTCGAAATTTGTTACAATCAGATTGAGCGTTTTTTCTCGCATATTCCAGTCTGCCAATCATCTCGGAAGCAACAACTAAATACCGGGAAATTTTCACAGCCCCTTCTTGCAAGCTCCGCTCTTTCAATCTCAGCAAAAGCAATTGGTTATTACAGCCATCAGCTGTCTTTTGTTGATATAAAATTGTATCTTTATACTTTGCTATTATATCTCCGTTAATAGGATGCGTGATCGGATACTCGCCTTTTTGTATACTATCGTTATGGGGATAAACAATCTCAACAACAGGTGTATTTTGAATAGCTTGTTGCGCATCCTCAATTTTCCCTTGCGCTTCCTCAACCTTTCGTTCGAGTAAGCATATTTCTTCACTTAAGCAACGAAGACACCAGTCCACACGACTTTCCAACAGTTTTAATTCATTTTGAATTTTTTGAGCCAAATCCAAAAAACAATCTATGTCTCCTAAATGCTTATTACTATCTATTATTTGTAGCAATTTTGTTTCATCGCAAGAAGAATATCTGATATTCATATATACCTCTCCGTGCTTACGTAATATTGAGGTGTCGTTCCGTTTCCAATAGTGTTTCTTCAAAATCTTCCAAATCAATATTACTAAGTTCATCAGCACTAAATTCCAATGCATTCTGCAAATGTGCATATACCGTTTCTTCAATTCTCAATTTTATTTTTTCGCCTACGATATCATTCCACTTGCATTCCTTCAATGCGAAACTCGTTTCATTTACACCGGAACGGCAAAGTTCAGACCAACGCGTAACGTATTCCTTAAGTTTGCTATTTGTCATTTTTCCCTCTTAATCCTTAATAGTTATATTCAACGCTTCTTCAAACTGTTTTCTTCGTCCCGCAATCCAACCTTGCAATACTTTCAACGCATTAAGCTGATTGTTCATAGTTCCAATAAAATCATTGATCTTGTCACTTGTACGATCGTACTGCTCGTCACGCCAACCGTCGCGAACCGCATCATGTGCGTTTCGAATTTTTGAAACATTATCTATTGTATTTTCGATATATATGTCAAGTGCACGTTCAAAGGATTTAATGCCCTCAATCGTTGTACCGTTTATAGTATCCATATTCATATCACCCTCCAACTTAATTTTCACTTGAAATTCACAAGGTGTAAATGAACCGTTCCAAAAGCGCTCTGCATATCCTTGACTTAAATGCTCGTAACGTGCATTTAGGGCACGCAAAACGCAAGAAAGAGTTTCATGCATGTTCATCATCGTTTTTCCTACCTCATTTAAGCCTTGCCCGGTTAAAGTAGAAATCTTATCCCGCCAAACAAGCAAAACTGAATTATAAGATAAGGATATATCGTCCTGTGCTTGACAGCATTTTTTAAAAATACTGTTCAACGTATTTATGTACTCTTCTAAAACAGGAAATTTAACGTAAATACCATCCATTTTTATCTCCATTCATAAGGAATTATTTGTGTATAATCGTCTCCCATAACATAATAGCATCGACACAATTCTCGCTCGGTCATTTCTCCGCTTTTTTCAATATTATCTTTTATCTTGGCTTTGTTGAGTAAATCCAAAGCG
The DNA here is from genome assembly GCA_045606265.1 of Eubacteriales bacterium. GTDB lineage: Bacteria > Bacillota > Clostridia > Oscillospirales > CAG-272 > RGIG4608. The sequence continues at coordinate 532 of JAZURO010000071.1, read as the reverse complement.
GATAGAATTTGCATTTTTTCACGAGCTGGCTCACCAGACACCTCGGGAATGATAATGGCTTCTTCAAAAAGCATAGAGAGTGCCTCACCAAACAGATTATGTACCTTCTTTCCAACAACTGACGAATCAATATGAACAACAAAATAAATATTATACGTCGCACCGTTTTTTATAACCTCGGATAACAGTTTGGAAGCATCAAGATCAACATTCTCAGTGTTTGATTTGAAAGTAGCAAATAAATCACGCGAAGGAATTGCTTGCATAAGTTGCGAAAAATCCAAATCAAAATTTAAATCCGGCGTCTTAATAGACGCTTCAGGAACTCTCTCCGTGTGGTTCCGCTCAATTTCGCCGTTTTTGTTGTGCTTCTCCTTTTCTTCTTCCTCGCCACTGTCAAGCCAAGATTTATACTGTGCACAATCGTGAAGAACAACAAGAACCGGGGGGGCATATTGTTTATCTCCGCTGCGAGCAATACGCCGTCTATCCTTCTGCGCTTTTCGACGTTCTTCGTAAATCTTGTATATAG
>JAZURO010000070.1:0-4641 GCA_045606265.1 Eubacteriales bacterium | reverse complement strand
CGGTTATGGCGCCGTACGGGTGAACGCCTATGACCGCGTCTCTCTCTATTATATCAAGCTGTTGCTTCAGATTCTCTATACTGTCGGGAACGGGATTAAGGTTAGGCATCGTGCATACGTCTGTGTAGCCGCCTCTTGCGGTCGCGAGAGATCCCGTTGCCATAGTCTCTTTATAAGAAAAGCCCGGCTCACGAAAATGCACGTGCACGTCGCAAAAACCGGGAAAAACAGTATATTCGGGAGAATTAAAGCACGAAAGAGCCTCATGAGTGAGGAAACAGTTAGCCAACGAAGTCTGATCGTTCATTTTAGCCTTCATTTTCGCCTTAAAAACTGTCATTTTCATTCTCCATTCACAAAAATTTACAAACTACAAATAAGCTTTTACATATTCGTATAATTGTATCACAAAACACGCTTTTTGTCAAGGGCAAAGGCTTATATTTATCAAAAATGTCACAATTGACAGATGTTTTTGTGTTTCAAAAATCAAAATTGTAAAAATAGTTAAACAAAAGGGAAAATCTCACCGATCTTCCCTTTTTATAGCTTTATTCTCCTTTAACTACTGTCCAAGTGCCGTCTCCATTGCTCTCGATTGTATATCCGTCAGCAATATATTGGGTTATATTGCTTTTATTAAATACACCACCGGTTATAACAACACTATTCTTTTTGTTAATTTCATAAAACATATCGCTTCTTACACTTATCACTTTAGTTTTATTTCCGGAAATATTAATCGAACTTCCTGTTACATACGGATCCAAATATCCAATATACGAATAATTATTAATTGCATTTAAAACACTATTATTCACTGATACCAGTGTCGTGCTTGCACTTATCACAAATACATCAGATCGAGCGTTTAATTCCGAATCATTAATCGAAATATGTGATTGCCCCGCATCCTCATCAACTACATATACATTATATTCAGATTTTAGCACACAATTCTCATTAATCGTCACTTTTGATTTATCAAACAAAATAAGGCTATGGAGATTTGTTTCAATTTCACTATTAGTTATCGTTACGTTCTTTATATTTGATGTATTATCTGAAAGTTGATTTGATATACATATCGCTTGACCATAGTCTGCGTGACTTATTGATAAATAACAATTATCAATTATAATATCCGCATATTCGCCTCCAACCCAAAGACAACGATTGTAATATACATCATTCGTCGTTCCGCGCCAAGTATTTTTCAAGAACAAGTTTTTCAATGTTAAAGTTCTTGCTGAATTATCTCCACCCAAAAAATCAAATATAGCATCGTTGCTTGTTTGCGTTATAGAATATCCGTTTCCTTCAATCGTTAAATTTTTGCTATAAACTACAATGCTTGTGTTTAATTCTACGTCTTTTAACAATGTAACAGTTGCTCCCGACGCCGCCTTTTCGATAGCTTCTTCCAGGCTTGTATAATATTGGCTTCCTATACGTGCCTCATTATAACCTGTATTAGATATAGCCGCAAACGTAGCGATATATTTTTCATCCTCCGTGGCGTCAACTATTCTGTCAGCCGATTTATTACCGTCGCTCCACGAAACAAATTTATATCCGCTTTTGGGTGTTGCTTTAATCGTTACTTTTGTACCGTAATCGTATGTACCTGAACCAGAAACGGAGCCAAAATCTTCATTTCTCGATATAACGTCTATGTTGCATTCTACGGGTGCAAAAATCGCTTCCAAACTTATATTTTCAGTTATATCAGAAAGTATCCTTGTACTGTTTGTTTCTCCGTCACTCCATTTAACAAAAAGATGTCCTTTGTTAGGCTTAGCAGTTATTGTGGCGCTCGATTTATACTTATATGTTCCACCACCCACTACAATACCATAATCAGCATTATTGGGATCGACATTTACCTCGTAAAACTCTTTTACAAAGGTTGCGACATATTCAGAATAATTGAAACCAACCTCAACCTCTCTTTCGGGCGAGGTGTTACCATCATTCCAAGAAATAAATAAATGCTTGTCAGCAGGGACTGCGGTAATTGTAGCTTTATCCCAAGCAAAATAAGTTCCGCTTCCTTTAGTATATCCGTATCTGATATCTTCAGATACAACAGAAACATTAGTTAACGTAATAGCAAAGAAAACAGAAACAAGAAGGATACAAGTACTAATTATAGTTAATGTTAAAGCGAATTTCCGTTCGAGTTTTTTTCTTTTCTCAGCTTCAATACTTTCTTCTGCTTGCCTTTTTTCTTCCGCTATTCTTTTTTGCTCCGCTTCAACCTTTAATTCTTCTATTTTATTTTTACACCGTTCAATTCTATCAGCCGAATCTCTCCAATCAATAACATTTTCAAACAAATTAATGGCATTTTTTTGTGAAGCAATATCGTTATTTCTTGCCGTTGCACAGGCTTTCAAATATAGCGAATCCTTTTTACAGGTCTCCGCATTTTCTTTACACTTTTCAATAAGCTCGTCCACATCTTTATATCCGCTTATTTCCTTAAAAGAATTAGCCACTTTGTGAAATGCATCATCCGTAGTTGCCGATTTCATTAATTGACAGCATGTGCTATAGATAGCCTCAATTCTTGTCTCTTCCCTAAAAGTCTTTGCATCATTAACATATTTATTAAGAATTTCAACAAGACCCTCATCTGCATATCTCAAAGCTTTTTGGAAATCGCTACTATCCTCAAAATTCTCGGAACACTTTGCTAACTGCTCTTGTTTTTGTAATTTCAAGTTTATCAACAGCTTTCCAACATACGCCTTTGCATTTTCAGGGTCTTGGTCAAGAACGATTTCAAGGTATCTATCTGCCTTATCAAACAATCCGTCCTCAAGAAAAATGAACGCACGCTTCAAAACCGCCTCAATATTAGTAGGATCAGCGGGCATAGCTACTTCATTAGAAGATTCATTATTAATCTCGACAGGATGATGAACAACTTTTTCTCCACAAAAAGGACAAAATGCACTATCATTTGGTATAGAATTACCACATTTAACACAATTAAGCATTTTCATATCATTCACCTTTAATTCCAATCGATTTTTGAGCCACAAGCATTACAGAATTTACTATTTTCAATTATTTTGTTTCCACATTTTCTGCAAAATTGAATATTATTAGCTGTTGTGTATTGAGCATTATTGTTTTGAGCAAAATTACCATTGTTGCTTGGTCGATTGGTTTTATTAATCGGGTTAGTATTATTAATAAAACTTGCACCGTTATTCGACATCTCGGTTTCATCAATTGGATAAACACTATATCCCGCATTCTTTAATCTATTTAAATATTCAATGTTTTTTGTTCTAATTATGGAATTTTGAATATCATCATTAAGTAATCTCTTACGAATAAAGTACCCAGTAATTAACCAAGCAATTGATAGAAGCGGAAGTAAGATAGCAAGATTACTAATATCAATATCACCAGCAAGTGAAATAATCGTTATCAAAAGTATTGGTACAACAATTGCTCCCGACAAAACGCCCCCTCTTAAAAAAAAGAAAAATCTTTTTGTTGGCGATTTGGTAATCCACTCTTCCTTATACGTGTTAAGATAAATGCTACCACACTCAGGACATTTTTCAAACGGCATATCAATTTTGTGTGTAGGATTAGTTTCAGATTTTATGACCTTGTGACATACAGGACATCGTGTAAAACTATAAACCATATTTTCTCCCTCTCTAATCACCTATATATTTATTATCTTTTCACTTTTTAACAACTATATTATATCACATGACAATATTTTCTGTCAATATTATATAATCACAACATTTTCTTTTTCAAAAGTTCTTGAAAGGATGGGGGTGTGGGGGGAGGAAAACTTCCTTCAAAGAAGTTTTCCTTCCCCCACGATCATTATCTCTTAAAACAATCCGCTTATCTTGCCGTTGTCATCAACGTCGATTCTCTCTGCTGCGGGAACCTTGGGAAGTCCGGGCATAGTCATAATATCACCGGTGAGAGCAACTATAAATCCGGCGCCCGCCGATACCTTTACGTTTCTGACGGTAACCTTAAAGCCCTCGGGCGCGCCGAGCTTGGTGGCGTCGTCGGAGAAGCTGTACTGTGTCTTCGCCATACAAACGGGCATCTTATCGTAGCCAAGGGATACCAGCATGGCTATCTGCTTCTGTGCCTGAGGCGCGATAATAATACCGTCACCGCCGTAGACCTTCTTGACTATCGCTTCGATCTTCTCGGGAATAGTCATCTCGGTATCGTAGCTGAATGTGAAGTCGTTAGGCTCCTCACAAAGCTTTACGATCTCTTCAGCAAGCGCACGACCGCCCTCGCCGCCCTCTGCCCAAACGGTAGAAAGGACAACGTTAACACCAAGCGCCTTGCACTTCTCGATCACGAGCTGAATTTCAGCATCGGTATCGGTGGGGAAACGGTTAACAGCAACCACGCAGGGAAGCTTATACACGTTCTTGATGTTTGAAACGTGACGGAGAAGATTAGGTATTCCCTTCTCAAGCGTTTCGAGATTTTCTTCTCCAAGCTCGGTCTTGGGTGTACCACCGTGCATCTTAAGTGCGCGAACGGTGGCTACAACGACAACTGCCGAGGGAGTAAGTCCTGCCATACGGCACTTGATGTCAAGGAATTTTTCAGCACCGAGGTCTGCGCCAAAGC
>JAZURO010000069.1:0-10359 GCA_045606265.1 Eubacteriales bacterium | reverse complement strand
GACATGGCTACGATCCGACTTCCTTCCCATTGAGGACGGTGGCATCGGCTTCGACTATAGACTTGCAATGGGCTCACCCGATATGTGGATACGCTTGACACGCGACGTTCGCGATGAGGATTGGAGTATGTGGCACATCTGGTGTGAGCTTACGGGACGTCGTCCTCACGAAAAATATATCGGTTATGCTGAATCGCACGACCAGGCACTCGTCGGTGACAAAACGCTTATTTTCCGCCTTTGTGATGCTGCAATGTACACGGATATGGGTAAATGGTGTCAGAATCATATTATTGACAGAGGTATGGCACTTCACAAGATGATTCGCCTTATCACAATGACTCTCGGCGGTGAGGGATATCTCAACTTTATGGGTAATGAATTCGGTCATCCCGAGTGGATCGACTTCCCAAGAGAGGGTAACGGTTGGTCACATTTCTACTGCCGCCGTCAGTGGCACTTAGCAGACGACGAAAACCTTAAATACAGTGAATTGCAGGCATTTGACAGAGAGATGCTCAAGCTTGCAAAGGAATATCGCATATTTGAAAAAGAACCGCATTGGTTGCAGATTGATGACGATAACAAGGTGATGATGTTTGAAAGAAACGGACTTATCTACGTGTTCAATTTCAATCCCACCAAAGACCTTTGGGGATACTACCTCAAACCTCGCTTCAAGGGAGAATATAAGGTGGTATTTTCAACCGACCGTCACGAATTCGGTGGCTGGGACAGAGCAAGTGAAAGTCACGTTTATTCCACAAACGAAAACCGACAGTTCCAGATTTATCTTCCCGCAAGAACAGCGATTTGTTTAAGAAGAGTAATAAATAAATAAACAAATAAAAAACAACCCGACGGAATTTCCGTCGGGTTTCTATTATTCCTTATTTTCAAACGTATCTGCCACTTCTTTAAGTAACGCTCTGATGGGGAGATGCTGAGGACAGCTCTCCTCACAAGCTCCGCACGCGATACAGGTCGTGGGTGAGCCACCGTCCTTTATAAGATTTCTGTAATATGAATTATAGTTCCACGCATTCCAAATCTTCTTACCGTTTGCGCAGGTGAAGAGATCGGGAATCGGAATGTTCATCGGACAACCGTCAACGCAGTAACGGCAAGCGGTGCATTGAATTGTGCCTTGCTCCTTAACGATTTCAAGCACTTTGTAAATTGCTTCAAATTCATCGTTGTTTAGTGGCTCAAAATGCTTCATATATGAGATGTTGTCGTTCATCATCTCCATACTTCCCATACCCGAAAGAACCATAAATATACCCTCAAAGCTTGCTGCAAAACGTATTGCGTAGCTTGCGGGAGTCATATTGCCAAGGGCAGAGAATACCTCTTTTGCCTTGTCGGGAAGATTTACAAGATGTCCACCCTTAACAGGTTCCATAACTATTATCGGTTTTTTGTGCTTTCTGCACACCTCATAGCATTTTCTTGATTCTACCGACGGATCATCGTAATCGGCATAATTGAACTGAATTTGCACAACGTCTATTTCGGGATGATCGCTAAGAATCTTGTCAAGAAATTCTGCATCATCGTGGAAAGAGAAGCCAACGTGCTTCACCTTGCCTTCTTCTTTCAGCTGCTGAGCAATTTCAAAGGCACGGCAGGCCTGATATTTGGGATAAAGTCCCTTGTTTTGTGAGTGCATAAGATAAAAATCAAAATAATCCACACCACACGCTTCAAGCTGACGTTCAAATGCGGGACGAATATCCGCCTCGCTCTGAAAAAGGTGGGGCGAGAGCTTGTCAGCCAATATGTAGCTTTCTCTCGGATAGCGGCTTGTCAAACATTCTTTCAAGGCAAGCTCGCTTTTACCCTCAATATACCCCTGTGCAGTATCAAAATAGTTAAAGCCATTATCTAAAAAAGTGTCAATCATTTTTGAAAACTCTACGGCGTCAACTTCCTTTTCAACCATCGGCAATCGCATACAGCCAAAGCCGAAATTCTTTTTAACCTCGGGAAAATAAATATTCATAACAGTACCTCCATAGAATATATCCTATTCTAACATATATAGAGAGTTTTGTCAATTTTTTTATTAATAGGAATAATGGTCTTGACAAGTTAACTAAAATGATATATAATAAATAAGTTGAAAAATAAAAATAACAGGAGAAAACGACAAAAAATGATACCAGCTCTCATACTTTTTGCTCTGACGTATGTATTTATTCTTGCCTTTGGTAAGTACCGTACATATATTGCGCTTGGCTCCGGTCTTTTGTTCATCATTACCGGTATGCTTTCACTTACAAACGTTATCGGTGCAATCGACTTTAACGTTCTTCTTATGATTGCGGGCTCAATGGGACTTGTTCAGCTCTTCATTGATTCTAAAATGCCTGACCGTCTTGCGGAGATTTTGATCAACAAGGTTAAAAACGTTCAGATGGCAGCAGTTGCGCTTGCACTTTTTGCAGGTGTTATCTCTGCATTTGTTGACAACGTTGCAACGGTTCTTATGATTGCACCCGTTGCACTTCAAATATGTAAAAAGCTTAATACCAATCCCGTACCTTTCCTCATTGGTATTGCGGTTTCTTCAAACCTTCAGGGTGCAGCTACACTCGTTGGTGATACAACTGCAATTATGCTTGGCGGTGAAGCGGGAATGTCATTTGCTGACTTTTTCTGGTATGAAGGTAAGCCCAGTATCTTCTTTGCTGTTGAGCTTGGCGCTATAGTTTCAGCTATTATTCTTGCGTTCATTTTCAGAAAAGAAAAACAGCCCATTCCTAAACAGACAACAAAGACAGAGGTTACGGATTACGTTCCCACACTTCTTCTTCTTTCAATGCTTGTTCTTCTTATCACCGCGTCATTTATACCCAGTGATTTTGAGATAATGAACGGTTTCATTTGCTGCTTGCTTTTGATTGTGGGACTTGTTTATAACTGGGCTACAAAAAAGGAATTCAAAGCAGTTACAGAACCTCTCAAAGCAATCGATTTCCAGACACTCGGACTTCTTCTCGGTTTGTTCCTTATGATCGGTGGTATTACCGAACAGGGTGTTATTGCTGCTGCTGCTAAGCTTCTTGCTAAGCTCGGCGGAGGAAATGAATTCATCCTCTTTACAGTAATCGTTTGGTTCTCAGTTCTCATTTCCGCATTTATTGACAATATTCCTTACGTTGCAACAATGCTTCCCATTATCACAGGACTTGGAATCAATCCAACACTTCTTTATTTCGGACTTCTTTCGGGCGCCACACTTGGCGGAAACATCACACCCATTGGTGCATCTGCGAATATCACAGGTGCGGCTATTCTTCGCAGAGAGGGATACGAGGTTAAGAATAAGGACTTCTTCAAGATTGGTATTCCGTTCACACTTGCGGCAGTTGTTTCCGCATACGTTTACCTCTGGATAGTTTACGGAGTTCTTTAATTTAGTACAAAATAACAAAAAGCACTCAAAAAAATTGGGTGCTTTTTTGTGTTGACAAAAAGGGAATTATCTATTATAATTAAAATAGATAAATTTGCCAAAAGGAGATTATTATGAAAAAAATAATATCCATTCTTTTAATACTTGTTATGGGACTTGGTCTTTTCTCTTGCTTTGATACAGATTCGTCATCCGTGCCTACAAGCAGTAGTACAACCTTTTACGGTGGAGGAACTACACGTCCTACCACACGTCCCACAACCGGCACAACTACAAGCGGAACGGTTACAACTGCCCCCACACTTCCCAAACCCTCAACAACGACGGGAACAACTATGGGTACGACCTCGGGAACAACAACCGGAACAATACCCGGCACGACTACGGGTACAACCACAGGTACTTCGACAGGAGGGATTATCCCGGATCCCGAGAATCCCGACCTTGGCGGATTTGATCAGAACGAGCTTGTAATTTTCAATGAGTTTTTTAATCCCGAAAACCATATATCCCTGTATCTTGATATAAGCCAAAGCGAGCTTAAAAAGATTCAGAAGGACTATGAAAAATACAGTTCAATGGGCTCAAAATCTCCCATTTACAGAATGGCAGATCTATACGTTACTATAACAAAGCCCTCGGGCGAAAAGATGGAGTATTACATTGAGCAGGTCGGCGTAAGAATGAAGGGTAACACGTCCAGAACTAATTTCTGGGATTCAAACTCAGGAATGTATAATCTTGTTCACTTTAAGATAAGCTTCCAGGAAACGTTTGACGATGCTGTTTATTATGGAAGCGACGCTCTCACCTGGGCAGATGCGGAAGCAAGACAGGCAAGAAAGGACAGAACCTTTGCTACTCTTGAAAAGATAGATATGAGATGGAATAAGAATGACGACCCCACTTATATCAGAGAGCATTATGCTTACGAGATTTACCGTGAATTTGGAGTGCTTGCTCCTCACACAAACCTTGCGTCCGTTGATATTGCAAACGATCACGCAGGTGTTTGGATGTTCTATGAGCCGATAGACAAGACGTTCCTTGAAAAGAATCTTTCTCCAGAAGCGCTCGGAGGAGATCTTTATAAGCTCGGCTGGACAAACGAGGGAGCGACCTTTACTTCGTTCAGTTCATACGGAGTGGAAGATGAGGACGCTTCAAAATTCTACGTTTACGATCTTAAAACAAATAAGAAAACAAGTGACCATTCTTCACTCAGAAATCTTATCAGTACTCTCAATTCAAGCGCTTGCAATAAGGAAACGTTTGCATCTGTTGTTGACGTTGATAACTTTCTTATGTTTGCGGCTGTTTCGTATATGATCGGTAACCCCGACGACCTCAGAAACAACTATAACAACTGCTATATTTATTTCAGGGCAGACAACGGTAAAATGATGATCATTCCTTATGATATGGACAGGGGCCTCGGTGTAAACAAGGACTGGAACCCCTCGGGAAATCATATGACGACGGACAGCCCATTCAATGATACAGCGATAGGCAACAGCAACAGCAAGCAAAAGAGCCCCTTGTTTACAAAAGGAATACTCAATTCAAGCTTTTATAAAAACGAATACGTTGATGCACTCCGCACGGTTGCATCAAGTGATATGTTCAAGGTTTCCACGTTTACAGAGAGCTTTAATATTGCAAAGAATCTTTATTCATCCGAATCACGACCTTCAAAGGGATACGGTAATGCGTGGGATCATTACTTTACGTTTGACATAAACAAATCCGACGGATCAAATATGTCGTTCAGCAACTATATCTCCAAAAAGGCAGAAACGGTTGCAAGATACGTTGACGGATATACTCCCGACGTTGGAGGCGGAGAGACGGGCGGATCGGATAGCGACGATCAGATGGTATGGGATTTGTATCTCAGAGGTAACTTTAATAATAACAACTGGTCCAACCAATCGCAGTATAAGTTCAAGGATCTTGGCGACGGACTTTATTCTGTTGAAGTAAGCTGCAGCGTGCTGTTCAAGTTCAAGGTGTATAACAACTACCAAAGTGGAGACAGCGCTTGGTATAATACCGTTGACGAGAGCAAAACTACCGCTTGGTTTGAATATCAGGGCGGTAACAGAAATGTTCAGGTTGAAGCGGGAACATATACGGTTTACTTTGATACCAATACAAAAACTATTTATTTTGAGAAAAAATGACAAAATGGCGGTTATTAACCGCCATTTTATTATTGACATTTGGAAAAAAAGTGCTATAATGTTAGTAGTAAATCTGTTTTTGCAGATAAATTCAGGAAAAGAGGAATAATTTATGAGCAGTTTTAAGAGAATTCTTCCATATCTTATTATTGTAGTTGTTTCATTGGCAATTATTATTGCAGCATTTTTTGTGGTTCCGGGATTTTTTGAAAGACCTGAGCCCTCTGACGCACCTCCCGCAGTAGATACCGGAGACTCCGAATTTATTAATTTGCTTGGTGGCACGTCAGAAACTTATGTCGGTGCTGTTTCCGAATACACGTATCCCAGCGTTGAAAGCGCAGCAGAAGCATACGTAGAAAATGAGATCGCAGGTAATTCCATTGCAACGGATATTACTACAACAAGTGTTGCTACATATACAGTTGATAACGTTGATATTTCTATTCCCAGCGAATTGTTGGAAGGCGCTGACAGTATTGAAAAATTGAACGTTTCATATAAGCTCTCTGATGACGTTTCAACAATGTCAACAAAGTCAAGCGGCTCAGAAGAATATACCGTAGTTGTTTACGTTATTAAATTTGGTATTGATTTCAAATATTTCACACCATTGCCCATAACAGGCGAAACAATTACCAAGTCATACTATGATTCAGTATTCCACTCCGATAAGTGGTCAAACTGCACAATGGAGATTGATTCTTCTATTTCTATGAATATCAATGCATCATCATATCAAGGTCAGACAATGACAATGACAATGGATATTACTATGCATCAGTTAATTAAGTATGATGACGGTAAGATCTATTTGTTCCAGGAAAGCACTACATCTATGTCATATACGGGAATGGGTACAGAAGAGGAACATTCAACTATTTATGCATATATCGCAGAGGATGAAGACGGTTATCCCATTTGTTACGTTAAGGAAAACGAGAACGATCCTTGGATAAGAGGCAGCTTGTGGCAAATCGGATTCAATGATATTGAAGAGCTTACACCCTTCTACGGAGATTACCTTGATTACACATTCTTCTCAAAGACACCTTACGGATTTGCGCTTGAGAAGGAAAATGCTAAGCAGTACTTTATGCAGGCATTCGGTCAGTTGAGTGGTGAAATAGAGGGAGTTGATTTTGGTAGTGATGGTGTTGATATGACAGTAAGATACTACGTTCAGGACGGTGCTCTTACAGGAATTCAGAACGACTCTCATATCACAGCAGATGTTTCTGAGCAGGGAGCAACAGGACATATTGAAGTTAATGTTGAACAGACATCAACCTGTACAAATTACGGTACAACAGTGGTAGAACCCCCTGTAATTGATTAATAATTAAACAATAAAAAACAAAGGCGGAGATTTCTCCGCCTTTTCTTTATATTCTTTTAACAACGTTATCGGTTGATTTTACAATGCAATCGGCAGGGTAAACTCCTCGCAGGAACGTGAGGGGATATACACTTGTGTTTTTACCGATAACCGTTCCGGGATTAATAACTGAATTGCAGCCCACGTCGGCTCCGTCAGCAAGGATACCTCCAACCTTTCTGAGTCCTGTGGGGTAATCAACGTCACCTCTGATCACTACGTTTTTACCGTCACTTTTCAGATTGGAGCAAATCGTACCCGCACCCGTGTGCGCTTTGTTTCCAAGTATTGAGTCACCAACGTAATTATAATGGGGAATCTGCACCTTGTTAAGCAAAATGCAATTTTTTAATTCACTTGAATTGCCGATAACGCAGTTTTCACCCGTGATAACTCCGCCTCTAATAAATGCTCCCGGACGGATTTCCGTGCCCGAACCGATAATTGTGGGGCCTTCAATAGTAGCCGTGGGATATATTTTTACGTTTTCGCCGACAAGAACACCGTCACAAAGAAGTGTGAAGCCGGGAAGTCCCTCGGCAATTATTCTTTTGGCGAGATCCTTTATTTTAGGGAGCATATCCCAAGGGTATTCGTTCTCTTGAAACAGGGAAACGAGATAGGGAACGGTACAATCAAAAAGCTCAACGGTTTTAACCTTTTTATCCAATCTGATAACCTCCCTCAACTATCGAATTAACAATAATATTGGCATATTCACGGCATTTTTCTTCGCTTTCTGCCTCAACCATAACTCTTATAAGCGGCTCCGTTCCACTTGGACGGAGAAGCACACGGCCCTTGCCGTTTATGAGCTTTTCAACGTCTTTGACGCTTGCAAGAACGTTCTTGTCGTTCATTACCTCGTCCTTGTCGGAAATTCTCACGTTTTTCAAATACTGGGGATAAACCATAACATCCTCAACGAGTGTTGAAAGCGTGCATTTGCTATCACACATTTCCTCAGTCACCATAATCGCAGTGAGAAGTCCGTCACCCGTCGTTGCATATTTTTTCATAATGATATGTCCCGATTGCTCACCGCCGATAGAGTAGCCCTTATCCTGCATACATTCGTAAACAAAGCGGTCTCCGACCTTTGTCTGAACGCATTTTATACCGATTTTTTCAAGGGAAGCCACAAATCCGCTGTTTGACATAACCGTTGCAACCACGGTGTTGTCTTTAAGCATTCCGCGGGCTTTAAGGCGCTTTGCAAGTAGATACATAATCTTATCGCCGTCAACGATATTTCCGTTTTCGTCAACAGCAAGACAGCGGTCGCAGTCACCGTCAAAGGAGAAGCCGATGTCAAGATGCTTTTCACGAACGAGCTGAGCAAGATTTTCAATATGAGTTGAACCGCAATCCTTGTTGATATTGAGTCCGTCCGGTTCGTCGCCGACTACGTAGAGCTGAGCGCCGAGAGCGCCGAATACCGCACGTGCTATTGACCAGGATGCACCGTTTGCGCAGTCAAGACCTATGCGGAGCTTTTTGTAAGAATTTGAAGCAGTAGAGATAAGATAACCGATATATCTGTTACGTCCGCTGACGTGGTCGTGGATGCAACCGATTTTATCGCCCTTAGCCAAGGGAAGATCGTCACCTGTAATACCGAGAGAAGCGAGATCACCGTCAAGATATGCCTCGATAAGCGCTGTTGTTTCGTCGTCGAGCTTTTCACCGTAACGGTTGATTACCTTGATTCCGTTATCACAGAAGGGATTGTGGGATGCGGTGATCATAATGCCACAATCAAATCCGTCAAGACGGGTTATATATGAAACGCTTGGGGTTGTCGTAACGTGAAGCATATAAGCATCTGCACCCGAGGTCGCAATACCCGAAGCGATCGCATATTCAAGCATATAGCTTGAACGTCTTGTATCCTTGCCGATAACGATTTTGGGACGTCGAGCGCCTTTTTCATTTTGAAGCTGAAGGGAATAGTACCAACCAAGGAATCTGCCTACCTTGTATGCGTGCATAGAGGTAAGTCCGATATTTGCTTCGCCTCGGAAGCCGTCGGTACCAAAGTATTTGTTTTTAAGAGGAGCTGTGAGCGTACCTCTGAGTTCGATTTTATCGTGTAGAAGATCGTCACACGAAACGGAGAAAATCTCCGATATTTGCAATATTTTGTCTATCTGAGGAACGGATTGCTCCATCTCCCATTTTGATATGGATTGACGGGAAACCCCCATAAGCTCAGCGAGCTTTTCCTGAGAGATTCCTCTGCTGTTTCTGAGCTGAATTATCTTTTGTCCAATAGTCATAAAATACTCCTTTATATAAGAATTTTACAGTTCTGATTTCATTATACTAAATGTATTTGAAAATTACAACCCTTTTTGCAAATTTTTTTCAAAAATTTTGCAACTCACGGTTGCAAAATGGTGTTTTTTAGAGAAAATTATGTTTTTTTGATGGAAAAACAACAGAAAAAATGTCAAAATGCAAACCTTAGTTGGAATTTTTAATGACTGTGAAAATCTTGCGGTTTTATAGCTTAAAACGGTGGCAAAAATACATAAAAAACAAGTTTTTATGAACATTGAGAATTACTATAATTTTTAACTAAAAATACGTAACTCTTTTTTGTATATATCTAACGAAAATGTACATATATATATAAATCCGCTTGCTTTATATGGTAAAAAGTGTTATAATTCATATTGGGTACTTATGTACTTAATATATTTTCAGAAAGGACTTAATTTTTATGAGAAAGTTAAGCAAAATCTTAGTTCTCGTGCTTGCTTTGGCAATGATGTTTACAATGGCATCAATGTTCACGGTAAGCGCAGCACAGCCTGAGTATCTTTACTTGACTCCAAGTGCTAACTGGAAGACACAAGGCGCTCGTTTCGCAGCTTATTTCTTCGGAAATGGCGAAGCCTGGGTTTCTATGACTGACTCCAACGGCGACGGAGTTTATGAAGTAAAGGTTCCCACAGACAAAGTTTATCCCAGCGTTATTTTCTGCCGTATGAATCCTTCTGCGTCAGCAAACAACTGGAATAACAAGTGGAATCAGACAGCTGACCTTACAATTCCCACAGACGGTCCTAACCACTACACAGTAAAAGAAGGCACTTGGGATAAGGGTGGCGGAACATGGAGCACATTCGGTTCTACATGTACGCACACAAACCTTGGTGAAGCAGCTACATGTACAACACCTCAGTTGTGCTTGGATTGCGGCGACCCCGTAGTTTCTGCTCTCGGTCACACATATAACACTGCTCATCTTTGCACAAGATGTAATGAACAGGCTCCTTTCACAGTAGCAGGTTCAGGTGCTCATATGAACGGTGAATGGGCTCCCACTAACACAGCTAACGATATGACATATGCTGACGGCGTATATACAA
>JAZURO010000068.1:0-4353 GCA_045606265.1 Eubacteriales bacterium | reverse complement strand
GTTCGAATCCCTCAAGGCACGCCATTCTTAAATAACTGAATATGGTGGGATTAGCTCAGTTGGCTAGAGCGCCAGGTTGTGGCCCTGGAGGTCGTGGGTTCGAGCCCCATATCTCACCCCAGAAAAACGAAAACACATCGCAACAGCGATGTGTTTTTGTTTTTCTCGAGTAAATATTGTTGGTTTTAACCCCAAAACGGCGAGCGCATTTAGAATGAAGAATGAAGCCGCTTCGCTGATGAAAAATGAATAATTAAGGTAGGGTTTCTCCCTGTGGTCGAAAAGCAAAATTTATATTGATGGCATGCTTCTCAACCAATCGTTTATAAAATCAACCGAAATTAAACAGTACGGTTATTGTATTGATATGGCTTGTTTGCTATAATATAGTCGGAACAGGCGCCTGTTACTTTATTTCGGAGGAACAAAATGAACATATTTTTGAGTGAACAGCTGAAAAAGCTGCGCAAAGAGAAGGGAAACACACAGGAAGAGCTGGCGACATATCTTGGGATTACTACCCAAGCGGTTTCCAAATGGGAACGTGAGTTTTCCCATAGTTAAAGATACCATTACAAAGCCCACGCTTACATTACTTCCATAACATCAAATTTTGGAGGTAAATCCTATGAAACGCCTTATATCCTGCGAATATAACTTCGATAACTGCTGTGTGGAGCTGAAATTCACCGATGGTAGCATGATTGCGATTGATACGATTGCTGTTGAGAACGAAATTGCCCGCAATATGTACGAACGATCAGAACTTGACTATTTGATCTACAATGCTCCTTTGGAGTATGCTGACCTTATTTTGAACGGAAACCCCGAAACATATTTGAAAACTGTGACTGAATACAAAACATTGGACTAAAGATATGCCGTCGTAGGATTTTCCTGCGGCGGTATTTTTCGCATATCTATCCCGTGAGCTAAACTGTAGGTTCAAAAAAAGCTGAACTAATTATACCTGTGATACCTTCTTTATTCACAAATTTATGGTATAATATAGATGCAAAGTAAAAATGGAGGTACGAGAAAATGAAGTTATTACTTCCTTCCAATATAAGCAAGTTACGAAAAGAACGCTCCATGACACAGGAACAGTTAGCAGAAGCATTGGGCGTTACCTTTGCCTCTGTCTCAAAATGGGAACGTGGCATAGCGACACCGGAATTGAGCTTGATTGCAGAAATGGCAGATTTGTTTGGGGTCTCGCTTGACGCTCTCGTGGGTTTTGAGGTGTTAAATGGTGGCGCTGATGCGCTTGAAAAAAGAATACACGACTTGCAACGACAGAAAAAATATGATGAAGCTGTCATCGAAGCCGAGAAAGCATTACTGCGCTATCCCAACGATTTCAGAATTGTATATCGTTCGGGAGAACTCTATACCGTCGCAGGTATAGAATTAAGCAACGAGAAGTATTTATACCGCTGCATTGAGCTTTTGGAACGTTCGATTTTACTTTTATCACAAAATAGCGATCCACAAATTAGTGAAGTGTCAATTCAAAATGAGATCGCTCAATGCTATATCGTCCTTGGCAAAACACAAAAAGGAATTGAGATTCTCAAGAAATATAATGTCAGCGGTGTTCACAACGCTTTGATTGCTATTGCACTAACAGGTAATGATATTACATACACCAACACGCCAGAATTTGGGTTGGAAGATGCCGTACCGTTTATGGTAGATGCTTTTGGCTCTATCATAACAAATACTCTCCGTACCATGATAGCGTATGCAAATTATTTCTATAAGAAAGGTGATTACCTTTCCAGCCGTGATGCGCTTCTGTGGCTTATTGATCTGCTTGAAAGTGTGAAAATAGATCGAAACGTATCTTGCTATGTTGATAAGGTATTGCCCCTTGCTATTCCGAGTGTGCAAATTTTTCCTTGCTTCTCGGAGAAACAGATAAGGTAGAACCGTATATGAGACGAGCATATAAAGCTGCAATGCTTTTTGATTCAGCGCCAACTTGCAAAGTGGAGAATATAAAATTCTGTATTGGCGACATACAAAATGCTACCACATACGATGATCTTGGAGAATCTGCAACTGCGGCAGTAGTTAAGCAAATCACCCAAGAAAATCGAAATGAACAACTATTGGGGATTTGGGAAAAGATCGCCCAAGAAGAATCCTGCGGAGGTGCAGAATGAAAAATAAAAAGATGGATATTCGTCCATACACAAAACAATTCTACAAAGGGAATGTCGTATATTTTATTTTCGCATTATGCGAAACCCTGTTAGGAGCAATCGGGGCATTGCTCGTTTCGTGGCTGATACAACAGTTAATTGATCTGATCGGTGGCTATGAAACCGGATTTAGTCTGCTTCAACTCACCGTTATTACTTTGGTGTTGATCGGAGGAATCGCAGTTGCCAATATGATCTCTTACCACTCTAAGCCGAAATTTATTACACGAGGAATTTCTCAATATAAGGAATATGTCTTTGGTGAACTCACAAAGAAAAACATATCCGCTTTTTTCGGTGAAAATTCTTCGACCTATATATCTGCGCTTACAAATGATATTCAGACCATTGAACAAGGCTATCTGTGGAATACGTTTTCGATGCTTGAAAGTTTACTGACTTTCATCGGCGCAATGGTTCTGATGATATGGTACAGCCCGCTACTTACATTGATAGCAATCGGTCTTTCTTTGCTTCCCTTGATCGCATCCATTCTGACGGGTAACAAAGTTGCGGTAGAAGAAAAGAAAGTCTCGGACAGAAATGAAGCATATACTTCTACATTAAGAGATAGCTTGGGCGGCTTCTCTGTTATCAAATCCTTTAAGGCTGAAGCGCAGATGATTCGCCTTTTCAAAGAAAATGTACGAGAGCTTGCAAAGGCACAGTGCGGAAAACACAAAATGCGTATTCTTGTTCAGATGTTCGGCTCTGTTGCGGGCATCACAGCACAGCTTGGCGTATTTATTTTCGGAGCGTATCTTGCGCTATCCGTGCTAGGTGTTACCGCAGGTACTACGATGATATTTGTGCAGTTAATGAACTATGTTCTCAGTCCGATTGGTACGATACCTACTTGCATTGCAGAAAGAAAAGCGGCCAAAGCGTTGATTGAAAAAATCGCAAATGCCCTCAATGCGAATGTCAGAGATGAAAGCGAATCTGAACACAAAGAGCTTGCACATCGTATCACAGTAAAAGATCTCTCTTTCGGCTATGAACCCGAAAAGCAAGTTCTTACAAATATCAACTGCACTTTTGAACTTGGTAAAAAGTACGTCATCGTGGGTGCATCGGGTAGCGGTAAATCAACCTTGTTGAACCTGCTCATGGCATCATATCAGAATTATGACGGAAAGATACTTTATGATGATATGGAACTGAGAAACATCAGCAGCAGTAACCTTTATGAGATTGAAAGTATCATTCAGCAGAATGTATTCGTGTTCAATGCAACGATCAAGGACAATATCACAATGTTCCGTGATTTCCCCGAAGAACAGATTAACGAGGCAATTCGCCTTTCCGGACTGTCAGCATTGATTGAGGAGAAGGGAGCAGATTATTTGTGCGGTGAGAATGGCAGCGGACTCAGCGGCGGTGAGAAACAGCGCATTTCCATTGCCCGTAGCTTGTTGAAGAAATCGCAGGTGCTTCTCGTGGATGAAGCCACGGCAGCTCTGGATGCCGAAACTGCATATCAAGTGTCAAGTGCTATCCTTTGTCTGGATGGTGTTACAAGTATCGTTGTTACTCACGCTCTCGATGAAGCTCTGCTAAAACGATACGATGGCATTATCACTTTGAAGAACGGTTCCATTGTTGAGACAGGTACATTCGATAAATTGATTGCAGAGAAAGGATACTTCTATTCGCTGTTTACGATTTCTCAATAACGCTCCTCTCATGAGCATCGGCGGCGATGCGGAAATTTTGTCGCACCCATTTTTCAAAAATCCGTGAGTGCGGCAAAATGAAAACCGCTGTAGTTTTCATCCTCGCAAGGATGGAGATTACAGCGGTTTTGTATTTTCTGAGGAAAGGTTTCAAACTGCATTTTTACAGTTTGGGTACCATTTTCGAGGAAAATATGCGGGAGTCCAGAGGGGTGAAATCCCTTGGCTCTGGGTTTCCAATAGGGGCGAGAAGCATCCCTGTTGGCACACGATTTTGCTTGCAAAGTCTAGTGTGTTATACCTTTTGCGACCGCTGACGCTGGAAAGGGGCTGTCACCACACCGGACAGACACTTTTAGGCGGCAGCAGAACAGCGGAGTTCGCGTTGTGAACTCCCGATTTTGTGGGCTGTAAGGAACACAAAACGAAGGATTTAGCATGAGCAAAATCCGGCTGTTCGTGTGTATGTT
>JAZURO010000067.1:0-2431 GCA_045606265.1 Eubacteriales bacterium | reverse complement strand
ACCGCGGTCGAGCACGTTGAAAAGGAATTTACCGTGAAGCCTACGGGTGCAACGGTGGGCTTGAACGAATCCTATGAGATAACGTGGCAAACGAATTTTGAAGCAGATGAATACAAGGTGCTTCACTATAACGTAAACACTGCCCAGTGGGAAACCCAAGCGACCGTTGCATATAAAGCAGGCGTTAACAGCTGTAAGGTTACCTCTAATATAGCAACCGCCCATCTTTTTAAGGTTCAGGCTTTTAAGAATGGTCAGATGGTGCTTGAATCCTCTCAAATCGACGTTATCTGGTCGAATGCATACAGAGTAAGCTATCTTGCAAACGGCGGTAGCGGTGAGATGGACGTGGTATTTGTCAGCGGTAAATATGAGCTTGGATGGTGCAAGTTTGTTCCGCCCGAGGGATACCGATTCAGCCATTGGACGATAGCGGGTCAGTCTTACGGTGAGTTTGAAGATATTACGGTTACCGAATCTATCGTCGTAGTGGCAAATTGGCTTCCCGTTGTGACCTGCCTGCCTCTTGAAATAGACGGAAGGGCAATTGGAGGCGCCAAAACACCCGAAGCCGCAAGACTAAAGGGGTATCTGGAAGAAAACGATCAAATAAAATTCTGTTCGGGACAGAACTGCTGCGGTATGATGTATGCTTCGGATACTTGGTTCGATGCCGAAACAAAGCAGCCCGCTACGGAATTTGTTAACGGCAAAGAGTATTTTTATCACGTCGTAATTCACCCCAAGGACGGTTATCTGCTTCCCGATTTTGCGGGAAAGGAATACGATTACGCTGATATTGCCAATGTAACGGGAATTTCTTGGTACAGTTTTTCCGCATCTGCTATGTCGCAGGACAATATTGATAAAAAATGTTATGAGGTGGATTTTTACATCGTTTATGACGAAGAAAAGGGTATTCCGATAGATGACCATAAAGAAATTGACGGTATCCATATCGACGGAAGCGATCTTTCGGGCGCGAAAGCTCCGGCTGTAATTGATCAAGCAAAGCTTGAATCGGATATATTCTATCCTTGCAGCTCGTCTTGTACTGATTGTGAAGCTTGGGAATTTAATCAGAAGTGGATAGATTTTAAAAGCGGTAATTTAGCAGGCTCGTTCATTGACGGGCATCAGTATGTTTTTTATTTGATATTGCACTTAAAGCCCGGATATAAGTTCCCCGAAAAGAACTCTGAAAATTTAATCACGGTTGACGGTGTTGCGTGGGAAGAAACGATGACGGAAGGTAATGGCACGGATATAATGTGGATGGGTATGATAACCTATCACGAGGATACAGGTATTCCTCATGCCTGTGCTCCAAAGTTAGTTGAAAAGGTTGAGCCTACCTGCACCGAAAACGGTCTTGAAAAACATTATGAATGCTTCTGCGGTAAGAGCTTTGAGGATGCCGAGGGAACGGTTGAGATCCCCGACCTCTTGGCGTGGAGCGGAGTGATAAAGGCAACGGGACATAATTTCGGTGAAACGTGGAAAAACGATGCAGACAACCATTGGAACGAGTGCGCTTGCGGAGATAAAGCAAACGTAGCTCCCCACGCAGACACTGATAACAACGGCAAGTGCGATACTTGTGAATATCAGATGAGTACCACTCCCAACACTCCCGATGATCCGAGCGACGATAAGGACGGACTCGGCGCAGGCGCGATAGTCGGCATCGTAGTCGGCTCTGTCGCAGTAGTCGGCATCGGTGGCTTTGCTCTCTTCTGGTTTGTTATCAAGAAAAAGAGCTTTGCTGACCTTATAGCAGTATTCAAAAAATAATAATTGTTTATGAATAAAAATCTGCGACGCACTAAGTGCGCACAAACTTAACAAGAATATCGGCAGGCTACAAATCGTAGTCTGCCGTTTTTTTTCGTCTACAGACTATAAAATCAGCCAAATAATTAAAATTGAAACCGTTTTCAAAAAAATCATCCGTTTTTGCTTAATTCATCCGCTTTCAATTTTGTATCCTTTTCGTAGCCCTTTCACATTTCTATAATTCATTTGACTTGTAGTTCAAATATAGAGGTTAAAACCTTTTAGGTTTACCTATTTAAAAGATTTTGTATCCAAATGGATGCAATTTTTTAATTTTATAGTGATATTTATAGTTTTCTTTAACCAATAGGATTTGAATTCTTTTTTATTTAAAATAGTTGATAATTTTATTTAAGTATGATATAATGTAGTTGGAAAGTAGGAATTTCCAACAAGGAGGATAATATGATTATTGAATTAAGAAAAAAATCACAAATCACGTTGCCAAAGGAAATTGTAAAAAATTTAAACTTACAGGAAGGAGATAAATTTGAAGTATCAATTGAAAATGGTAGTATTAAGCTTGAACCTGTCGCTGTATACCCTAAAGAATATATATTAAAATTAGCAGAAGAAATCCAAGTATTAAGAGAGG
>JAZURO010000066.1:0-7583 GCA_045606265.1 Eubacteriales bacterium | reverse complement strand
CTTCTTACTTTTGTTTGAGTAGTATTCTCTTAAGAATTTCTAACGAGATCTCTTTCGCACTATACTCTCTTCGCTCACTTTCTACAAGTTCACGCTTCGTACTTCTTCAATCTCTTGTTGTTCAATTTTCAATGACCGATTCCTTCGCTGCCTTAAAAATATACAGCTTTGTTATTATATCACATCCGTCTCCCCTTTGTCAAGTACTTTTTTAACTTTTTCCTCGACTTTTTTCGGTTCCCCGTTCGCGACCTTGTTATATTACCACATTATTTTACCTTTGTCAAGTCTTTTTGGAAAAAAAGTTTGAAAAAAATAAAAAATTTTCAAATTGCAAATCCACCGTCAAAACCGATTACCTGTCCTGTTAAAAAACCGCTGTTTTCGGTTGCTATCATATAAATGAAATCTGCAAGCTCTTTTGCGTCACCAATTCTTCCCAAGGGAGTTTCATCACAAAGCTCAGAAAGAGTGCCTTCATCAAGTTCCGAGTTCATCTCGGTATTTATCACCCCGGGTTCTATGCAATTAACGGTAATTCCCGATGGCCCAAGTTCTTTCGCAAGTGCTTTTGTAAATCCCTCAATTGCGGATTTAGAAGCAGAATATGCGACCTCGCAGGATGCGCCGACCTTTCCCCACATTGAACCGATATTAACAATTCTTCCAAAATGATTGGAGATCATATTCCTTGCGACCTCACGTGTAACAAAAAACGTTCCGCCAAGATTTGTATTCATTATATTATAATATTCCTCGTCGGTAGTTTCCGTAAACAATTTAATAAGTGATATTCCCGCATTATTGATAAGTATGTCAATTTCGCCCATATCGGAGATTGCTTGTTCCACCGCCCTTTTTGCCAGAGCAGGATTTGAAACGTCCGCCTTGATTGCATAGGCGCCTGTTTTAGCCGCCAATTCGTCAGCCGCAGATTCACTATTATTATATATGAAGGAAACCGTGTAACCCTCACCGGCAAATTTTTCAACGCACGCACGTCCGATACCACGTGAGCCGCCGGTTATAAGAACGTTTTTCATCTAAAATACCGCCTTTTTGTGTATTGGATATAGTTTAGCATTTTTTGCAGAGTTTGTCAATAAGAATTTTCGAGTAAAAACACCCTTGCAAAAGCACCCCATCGTGCGATGAGGTGCTAAGATAATCTTATTTATTATCATACCAAGTTTCGCCCAAGGTAAGTTCAACCGAGAGAGGAACCGGGAGTTGTATTGCGTTTTCCATTTCCTCACGCAGAATTTTTGCCGCAAGGTCAGAACAACTTTTATGCGATTCAACGAGCAGCTCGTCATGAACCTGCAAGATGAGCTTTGCATCAATTCCCTCTTCTTTGAGTCGGCGATTAACGTTAATCATTGCAACCTTGATTATATCTGCGGCTGTTCCTTGAATGGGGCTGTTCATTGCCACTCGTTCACCAAATTTTTTAAGCATCTTGTTTTGTCCCGAAAGCTCAGGTATATATCTTCTTCTGCCATAGAGAGTTGACACAAATCCGTTTGCGTATCCTTCTGCAACAATGTCTTTGAGATACTTATCAACAAGCGGATAGCTTGCTTTATAGCTTTCGATATACTCTTTTGCTTCCTTCATCGAAATGTGAAGGTCGTCTGAAAGTGAAAATTCGCCAATTCCGTAAACGATACCGAAATTTACCGCTTTTGCACGTTTTCTCAGCTCGCTTGTAACCATACCTTCAGGCACGTGGAACACGTTTGCCGCAGTTGAAGTATGAATATCAACTCCCGAAAGAAATGCTGAAATCATATTCTCGTCACCGGAAATCGCTGCCAAAAGTCTGAGTTCAATTTGTGAATAGTCTGCGTCTATGAGAAGATAATCTTCATTTTTGGGAATAAAATAATGCCTTAACTCCCTGCCGAGAGTCGTTCTTATCGGAATATTCTGTAAATTGGGCTCAGCGGAGGAAAGACGTCCCGTCGCAGTTCCCGTCTGCTTAAAGGTGGTGTGAATTTTGTTATCATCAGTCAACAGCTTGATAAAACCGTCAATGTAAGTTCCCTTCAATTTCACCACTTGTCGGTAATCGAGAATATCCTGAACAATCGGATGATAAGCTCTCAGCTTTTCAAGAACCTCTGCATTTGTCGAATATCCCGTTTTCGTTTTTTTGCCGTGTGGCAGCATAAGCGTTTCAAACAGAATCTCGCCAAGCTGCTTTGGAGAATTTATATTAAACTCCCTGCCCGCATATCCGTAAATACGGTCTGCAAGCTCATCTATCGTTCCTTCAAGAGAAAGTCCGTAAGAAGCAAGTCCCTCTCTATCGATCTTAAATCCCTGATATTCCATTTCAAACAGAACGGTCGAAAGGGGCATTTCTATTTCATAAAAGAGCTTTTCAAAATGCAAATCTGCAATTTTTTGAGTTAAAATCTTATAGATTTCATAAATTACAGATGCCTTTTTTGTATTTTCATCAATAACAATTGAAAGATTTGCCATCGCAAGTCTTGCAAGGTCAAACGAACCCTCTCCCGCATTAAGCACATAGGAAGCAAGCATTATATCAAAACAGCAATTTGTAAATCCTATGTCCGAAAGCGAATGATAGGCACTTTTACAATCGTGCATTATGAATTTTCGCTCTGTGTCACACAAAAAACTGCGTGCATCCTTGGGTGTTCCCTCAAAAACAAGCAAGTCATTTTCAGTTGCCAAATAAATTCTATCATTTTCAATTGAGAGTGCTAAGGGAGTCTCCTTATTGAGAGCCAAAAGCCCATTGAGGTCAACTGTTCTTTCCTCTTTATCGGCACACACCTTAGGAGCATCAGTCAAAAAGCCGAGCTGCTCCTCTTCCTCAGCATCTACTTTATAACTTTTCTTAGTCAAACCGAATTTCTTGATAAATCCCGAAAATTCAAGCTCTGCAAACAGATCGTAAGCGCTATCACGAAATCCCGCAAATGCAATGTCCTCAATAGTTTCTTCAAGAGGAACATCCGTGCAAATACGTGCAAGAGTCTGCGAAAGGTATGCCTTATCCTTGTTCTCTGCTAATTTTACATTTACGGACTTTCCAATCTTATCGCTCGGAAGACTTGCATAAATATTATCAAGCGAGCCAAAATCCGAGATAAGCTTCAATGCAGTTTTCTCACCCACACCCGCAACACCGGGAATATTATCTGATGAGTCGCCCATAAGAGCTTTAACATCAACAAACTGGCTTGAATCAACACCGTATTTTTCAAAAAATGCGGCCCTGTCCATTATAAGCGTATCCTTATTTGTAGCAAGAAGGACGGTTGTTTTATCCGTTATTAATTGAAGTGAATCTCTGTCGCCCGTAAGAATATACGCTTCAATTTCATTCTCCTCAGCTCTCTTTGCAAGCGTACCGAGAATATCGTCAGCTTCATACCCCTCTTTTTCAAGCACAGCAAATCCCATTTCGTGCAAAACTCTTTTTGCATACGGGAACTGAGCCCTCAACTCCTCGGGCATAGCGTGTCTGCCCGCCTTATATTCATCATACATCTTATGACGGAAGGTGGGCGCTTTCAAATCAAATGCCACAGCCGCATAGTCGGGCTTTACCGCTTCAAGCTGCTTATTTATTATATTTATCATACCAAAAATCGCATTGGTATAAAGTCCGTTCTTGTTTGACAAGAGCTTTACGCCGTAAAACGCACGGTTAAGTATTGAGTTTCCGTCAATTACAAGTAGTTTTTTCATAATCGTCCTTTTCTAAGAAAGGGCAAACGTTACATTTGCCCCTTGTTTTTATTTATTTTTCAGATACCACACTTTAAGAATTGCTGTCTGAGTCTTTGAATCCTCAATCTCGCCCCGCATTATCATATCGACAAGAGTGGCAAGCGGAATTTTAACGATTTCAATAAATTCGCCCTCATCATACTCCGTGTCGGTAAAGGTGAGCCCCTCTGCAAGATACATTGAGATTCTTTCCGTCAGAATTGCAGGCGACGGAACAATATCGCCAATGTGAATCAAGCTTTCACAAAGTGCGCCCGTCTCCTCCCTGAGTTCACGAAGAGCAGCTTCTCTTCTGTCCTCGCCCGCATAGTCGAGCTTTCCCGCAGGAATTTCAAGGAACATTCTATGGTGCGCATATCTATATTGCTTTACGCAGATAACTTCGTTCTTATCAGTGAGAGGAACAACGCAAACCGCACCGAGATGCCTTGCATATTCCCTTTTTGCTTCTTTTCCGTCGGGTTGAATAATATCGTCACAGTAAACGTGAAGCACCGCACCGTCAAAGATCAAGTTCTCTTTTTTGGTTTTTTCTTCAAAATTCATATTATTTGATAGTATCAACTTTAAGAAGGTTCGTGTTGCCCGATTGTCCGTTGATCATACCGCCGGTGATAACGATCTGATCGCCTTTTTTGAGTTTAAGCTCTTTTTTAGCTGCCTTGTATGCAGAATAGAACAAAACGTCAGTTGTTGGAACTTCCTCTCCAAGAAGAGGTGTTACGCCCCAGGAAAGAGAGAGCTTACGAACAGATTTAGGATCAACGGTAAGACCGATAATATCCACGGGTGGACGGAAACGGCTTACCATTCGTGCAGTTCTGCCCGAAAGTGAGCAAACTACGATTGCTTTTGCGTTAAGGTTTATTGCCATTGAGCAGGTTGCGTGTGAAACTGCGTCAACGGAATTCTGAATCTGGAAGTCGGTATTGAAAAATCTCTTTCTGTAATTAATATTGTTTTCGGTTGTTTCAGCAATCTTAGCCATTGTTTGTACGGCAAGAATGGGATATTTACCCATAGCTGTTTCACCCGAGAGCATAATTGCACTTGTACCGTCGTAAACAGCATTTGCAACGTCGCTGATTTCTGCTCTTGTGGGACGGGGATTATAAATCATAGATTCAAGCATTTCGGTTGCGGTGATAACACGTTTACCGAGAAGGCGGCACTTTGTGATAAGGTGCTTCTGAATCTGAGGAAGCTCCTCGAAAGGAATTTCAACACCCATATCACCTCTGCCTATCATAATTCCGTCGCACACCTGACAAATCTCGTCAATATTGTCAACACCGTGCTGATTTTCAATCTTTGCTATGAGTGAAATATTATCGTCGGGAGTATGCTCGTCAAGGAAACTTCTTACGTCGTCAAGATCCTGCTTGCAGGAAACGAAAGAACAAGCAACAAAGTCAACGTCATGCTCAATTCCGAAAAGAAGATCTGCCTTGTCCGCCTCTGAAAGATAAACCTGTTTAAGCACCTTACCGGGGAAGCTCATACTCTTGCGATTAGAAAGCTCACCGCCCGCAGTTACTCTGCAAATAACGTCGGTTTCGGTCAACTCCTCAACAACGAAGTGAATAAGACCGTTGTTAACGTAAATCTTATTTCCAATTTCAAGATCTCTTGGAAGATTTTTGTAGCTAACAGCTACTTTCTCCTGATTTCCAATGATTTCATCGGTTGTAAAAGTAAACTTATCGCCTTCATTCAGAAAAATCTTATCGTTCTCAAACGTTCTGATTCTGTATTCGGGTCCCTTTGTATCAAGAAGGATAGCAACAGGGAGTCCAAGCTCTTCTCTTACCTTTTTGATTCTGTCAATGCGAACCTTATGTTCCTCGTGTGTACCGTGTGAAAAGTTAAGGCGAGCAACGTTCATTCCTGCGAGCATAAGCGCACGAAGCTGCTCCTCGCTTTCGGTTGCAGGGCCTATTGTACATACAATTTTCGTCTTTCTCATATTATTTTCTCCTTTATAATATAAAAGTTCAAATTACTCCGTATAAATTATATCATAATTTTGTCAAGATTACAAGGATTTTTCAAATATTATTTATTTAATATTATTGAATATTGTTCATATTCAAGGAAAAGAAAAAACCCGTTGCTTTTGCAACGGGCTTGGTGCTCCATCGGAGAGTCGAACTCCGGACACCATGATTAAAAGTCATGTGCTCTACCTTCTGAGCTAATGGGGCATATTGATTTGCTACCAATATATAATACCATAATTTTTTGATTTTGTCAACAATTAGTTTTCGCAAATTTTGCACAAATACAAATGGGTGATTTTGTGCATTTTGTATAATTAGACACATTTTAACTTGAATATAGATACGATTCACTGCCGATCTTAATTAATTTATCTGATTTTGATTTAACATGGTAGTTGATTTCAATAAACACACAAATGCAAAATATGAGCCCGTTTACAAATACAAATTCACTTTTAATCTCTCCGACACCCAGATTTGTGTTAGCGGCATAAAAAATCATCCCCGAGGGCATAAGCCCCCGGGGATGAAAAAGACATGAAATTTAGGGTTTACCTAAACTAATATGCTTTTATTATTTAACGATAAATGCACCGTTATCTTCTGTAACTGTCTTACCAGCAGTTACGTAAGCTGAGAACTGTTCAAGTGTCAAACCTGTGTTAACGAATGTACCTGCGTTGATTTCAAGTGCAGCCCCATTTGTAACTGAGATAGCACCGTCAAATGTACCACTGTTTACAATAACCTTTGTTCCTGCATCCTGAGAACTGATAGCAGCTACACCGCCCTTATATGTACCACCGTTAACTGTAATTGTACCCTGCTGTGAGGTAAATAAAGCATAACGGCCGGCATTAATCGTACAGTTGTTTACTACTGCTGTTGAATTATTGCCGGAACCTGTTGAAAGAATAACGCCTCCGCTTGTAACATTAAACGTTGAGTTTTCAACAACAAGTTCAACATGTCCATCACGGTTCATAGTACCGTTGATACCTGTGATACCGATAAAGTTAACATCCTTTACATTCAATTTTGTTCCGCCATCATATCCGATTGCGCAAGAAAATGTTCCGTGTTGGTTAGTAAAGTTACCGGATGCATTAAGTGTACCGCCTTCAACTGTCAATGTTGAGTTTTCAACGTGAATGGGAGCACCGTTAATTGTACCGTTTGTAGAAAGCGAGGATTCACCGAGAACAAGAGTAACATTATCTTTTCCTGTGAAATCAATAGCGCTTCCCTCTGCAATAGCAAAACCTTCGTCAACATAAATTTT
Organism: Eubacteriales bacterium; assembly: GCA_045606265.1. GTDB lineage: Bacteria > Bacillota > Clostridia > Oscillospirales > CAG-272 > RGIG4608. The sequence goes on along the minus strand of JAZURO010000066.1, from coordinate 530 downwards.
ATCTGTGCCTGCAGCAATCAACTCATTGAGAGAGTCTGAAGAAACTACTGCATACTGAACAGAAATATCGGCTACGTCAAGACCTGCAACAAGATCCTTGTCAGAGCAAATAAGGTGCCATGTTGCGCCCTTGGGCTCGTAGCTTTCGGGGAAAAGTACTTCGAAACCGTTCTTAGCATCTACCAAGAGGATTTGATTATTCTTGGATTCCCAAACGAAGAAGCATCCCTCTGTCTTTGTGTTGAGGTTTGCAAGATAGAAACCGTTTGCGTAAAGAACGCTCATAACATCATCAAAGTTTTCAACGGGATCGTTGATGTCTGTTGCCTGAATAAGAGTTGTCAACTCTTTGGCGATAACTGTGTCGTTTGAAATATCAGCTTTTCTTGTAAAGCTTGTGTAACCGATAATAGCAACTGTTGCGAGAATAGCTACGATTGCGATAACAACAAGCAATTCAACAAGGGTAAAGCCCTTTTTTGTGTTTTTCATTGTTTTTGTCTCCTTTAATTAATGAAAAATTATTTTGT
>JAZURO010000065.1:0-12531 GCA_045606265.1 Eubacteriales bacterium | reverse complement strand
AAGCGCAAAGAAAAGCTCCAAAAGAAACGCTGTTGCACAGGGCTACTCGCCCCGTACCCTCGGTCGCTTTTTGAAAAAAGCTCCGCAAAAACTTTTTTAATCGCTTGGTTTGTGCAAACAAACAGCTCGATAAATCAAAATCTAATCAGAAGCTCACATTTTTGTGAGATAAATATACATATATCGCATTGTTTCGAAAAAAGTCGATAAAAAAATAAAATAAAGTTAAAAAAAGACTACACAAATCGGGGAATATATGTTATAATGTAGTATAATTGATAAGTTTACTCTTTTTCAGAAAGGGATAGCAAAATGAGAGAAAATAGCTACAAGAATAATAATAAAGGAAAGAATTACGGCAAAAAGGAGGGCACTCGCCCCCACCGTAACGATAATTATAATTCAGGAAATAAAAAGCAATATTATAAAGAACCCGTTCAAATGTACGAGGACGAGCTTGGCGGTCTTGTTATTGGCAGAAACGCAGTTCGTGAGCTTCTTAAAAGCGGACGTGCTGTGGACAAGCTTTTAGTCAGCCGAGGCGATAGAGAGGGATCTATTGTAGTTCTTGTTGCCCAGGCGATTGAACGTGGAATTCCCGTTGTTGAGGTTGAGCGTCAAAAGCTCGATTCAATGGCAGGTATGAGTCAGCATCAGGGTGTTATTGCAATGGCTGCTGAAAAGGAATACGTTGAGGTTGAAGACATTATCGCTATTGCACGTGAACGAGGCGAAGCACCTCTTATCGTTATTTCCGACGGAATTACCGATCCTTACAATCTCGGTGCGCTTATACGTTGTGCTGAGGGCGTTGGTGCTCACGGACTTATAATTCCTAAGCGAAGGGCAAGCGGTCTTACTCCCTTAGTATCAAAATCAAGTGCGGGAGCTATTGAGCATCTTGCGGTTGCAAAGGTTTCAAATATAGCACAAACGATTGAAGAGCTCAAAGAGCAAAACATTTGGGTTTACAGTGCAGAAGCAGGTGGACAGGCATACTATGATACCGACTTCACAGGCGGCTGTGCCATCGTCTTTGGAAGCGAGGGTGAGGGCGTTTCGCAGCTTGTTAAGCAAAGAAGCGATTTTATCGTCTCAATCCCAATGTACGGTCACGTTAATTCGTTTAACGTATCAACTGCTGCCGCTGTTATTTTGGCGGAAGCATCCAAGCAGCACAGACAAAAGAAATAATATGACTAACAAAAATATGTAAAGGAGGTAATTTGAGTGAACGGATTTAATAATGATGACGTAAAGAAGATGCTTGAAATGCTCAAAGAGCAGGCAGAAAGCACAGGTGATAAAGAAACGAAAATAGATACTCAAACTACCGATAAAGTTCGTACTGACGAGGATATTAAGAATATGCTCAAAAAGCATTTTTCATCCGAACAGGAGGATAGCACCTCGCATACAGAAGACGATTATTCCTTTGACGGCATTGAAGATTTTGTAACCGACTCAGAAGAGGATATTCAGCCCGAAATTGAAGAAGAAAGCGTTATTGAGAAAGATGAAATTGAGGAAGACTCTATTATTGAAGAGAAAGAACTCAAAGAAGAAATAGCCGAGGAAACGGTCGTTGTTGAAAAAATACCCGACGAGCCCGAGCAGACAGATATTCAATCAGAAGAAGCCGTGCTTGATGAAATGGACGAATTTGCAGACTCTGTTGAACAGAAAGAAGCTGAGAATTCAGTTGAAAACAGCGAATTTGTAGAAGAATTTGAAGAAAAAAATGATGAAATCTTTGGTGAAACAGTAAAAAGCCGTATTGACGATTTGTTGGATAATGACTATGTTACCCCAAGCAAAGTTGATGAAGAAGATCCCGTATCCGAGGAATCTATCAATTATGATGAAGTACTCGAAGGTCAGCAGGGAACGGTATTCAACCAGTTCGTTGAGGACTTTACGGGCGATCTTGACGACGTTGTGTTTGAGGCGGAAATCACAGAGAGCCGTGCTCCCGATAAGCAATATACTATTTTTGAGGACTGGGAGCAGATTATCAAGGAAAAGAATTTTGCCACAGCCGAGGAAGAAATTATACCTCCAAGCAAAGATGAATTAGAGCAGAGCGCAAGAATCAACGAAGATCAGAAAATGCGGACCGACTATTTTAATCCCATCGTATCCGACAATGATCTTGATGCAGTTGATATTGCTCTTATGGTTGCTCTCGGAGGGGAGAGTGAGTTAAATCAAACGGTTGGCTTTGAAAAGATACGCCAAGCCGTACATGACGCAAAAGAGGAAGAAGAGGAGAGTCTTGAAGGCAGAAAGATTTTTGGCTTTTTGGGTGACGAATATACCTCTTTGGTTCAAAACATAAAAATAAAAAAGAAATATCATTCCGATAAGAGCAAGCTCCTGTTCAGAACGATAGCAACTGCTGTTTTGACTATTGTGCTGATGATTTATGAGATATTCGGTTGGGCAGGAAATGAGTTTAGTGGCGCACTTAACGTAAATGACAATCCCACACTTCACGTTTTGGTGGGCATTCAGATTCTCGTTATTTGCTTTGTACTTTCATATAATAAGCTTGTTAAGCTGATAAAAGAGCCGATAAGCTTCTGCTCGCTTTCATATATTGGCTCCCTTGTTACCTTGCTGTTAAGCATAATTCACGACGTTCTGATAATTTTCCTTGACGGATATACCTCAGCGGCAATGACCTTCCATTCCGCATCAGCAATACTCCTTTTGCTGAGTCTTATTTATGATGTTTTTGATTTTGTTCATCAGGAATATATGTTTAATATCGTTTCGCTCACTGACAAAAAGCTTGTACTTGAGCCCTATGGCAAAATCAAAACTGACGACGACAGCGAGATGATTGAAAGTGACAGTTACTGCATTTCACGAGTTCCTACCGTGAAGAAATATTTTGCAAGAACAAGCGCACCTTCAACAGTTTCTATGAGCAAGCTTATCCCTCTTGTTCTCAGCTTTTCAATAGCTATTTGCGTTATGCTTTTGCTTTTGCTTCTGGAACAGGGATTTGGCAATATCATATTCGGATTTATTATTACACTCAGTCTGCTTTTAGTGTGTACAAGCATATTTGAAAGCGAATTTGCATTCTTTGAGGTTCACAGAGTGCTTAAAAAATACAAAACCGGTGTTATCGGCAAAGCGAGTGTGAACGAATACGGTAAATGTAAGATAGTATATTTTGATGATTTCAACGTTTTCAACAAGAAGAGTGTAAGAACAAAGGGACTTAAGCTCTATGATAACAATGAGATTTATCGCATACTTTATCATACCCAGGCAGTGTTTTCAAAGGTTGGCGGCCCTCTTAAAGGCGTGTTTGAATTTGCAACCACCGAAATGACACATTCAAATAAGGTAGAAATAAAGGAAATAAGTGAAGAGGGTATTTCAGCTATCGTTGACGGAAGAACCGCTGTTCTTATCGGAACGGGTGCGTTTATGAGGAGCAGATATATTCATCCAAGCTATACAAGTGCTGACTTAAAGCTTGAAGAAAGCGGAGAAGAAAGCATAATGTTTATTGCTCTTAACGGTGTTTTGGGAGCAAAGCTCTATGTTACTTATCAGTTCTCGAGCGAGTTTGAAAAACTTGCACGCAAGCTTACAAAGCGCGGTGTAAAGATCGGAATTCGCTCTGCAGACCCTAACGTAAATCGTAAGTGGGCGAAGACTTATGGCGAAATGAAAAAATTCGACATCAGCATTGTCCGTCCAACGCTTAAAGAGATCAAGCCGAGTGAAAAATCTATTGACAGCGGAATTGTATCGGTTAAGAACGTCCGTGCTCTTTCAGAAGCACTTATGATGTGTATCAAGCTGAGCAATTTTGAATCTCTTATATCCAAAATAAGAATAGTTGCACTTGTACTTATGGGAATACTTTCGTTTGCACTTGTGCTGCTTTCGGGAATCAATATGATGAGTATTCTTGCTTTGTCGCTGACACTTGGACTTTGTGCATCAATAATGGCACTTTTGACTCATTTCTATATCAAAAATTAACGGTGAAATAATGAACATAAAAAATACTTCAATCCTTAAATCTGTTGAAAAGCCGGGACGATACAGTGCAGGCGAATTCGGACAGATAATTAAGGATAAAAAGGACATAAAGGGAAGATGGGCGTTTTGTTTTCCTGACACCTATGAGATTGGAATGTCGAATCTCGGTGTGAGAATACTGTACGGAGCGCTCAATTCCGAGCCGGACGTGTGGTGCGAAAGAGTGTATGCTCCCTGGATTGATATGCAGGAAAAAATGAGGGAGCATAATATTCCTCTTTGCGCACACGAAAGCGGAGATAAGCTCACGGATTTTGACGTTATTGGAATTACACTTCAATACGAAATGTGCTATACAACAACACTTAAAATGCTTGAGCTTGCGGGTATTCCGCTTTATGCAAAGGATAGGGGAGAAGAATTCCCCATAATAATCGGCGGTGGCCCGTGCGCATACAATGCAGAGCCCGTTGCTGATTTCTTTGACTGCTTCTCAATTGGTGAGGGTGAAGAAAATCTTGTTGAATTTACTCGCCTCTATATCGAAATGAAAGAAAACGGTACATATACTAAGAAGGATTTTCTTCATAGAGCAGCAGCCGAGATCGGAGGCATATACGTGCCTTCTTTATATGACGTTACTTATAATGATGACGGTACAATAAAGGCATATACACCAATATATAGCGACGTGCCACACCGTGTTCTCAAACGCATAATGACCGATATGGATAAATCATATTTTCCCGACAAGGTGGTTATGCCGTATATTGAAACGGTACACGACAGAATAATGCTTGAAGTATATAGAGGATGTATTCGCGGCTGCCGTTTTTGTCAGGCGGGAATGGTTTACCGTCCCGTAAGAGAGAAAACTCCTGCTGTACTTAATGACCAGGCAAAATGCTTGTTTGAGGCGACGGGATATGATGAAATTTCGCTTTCATCTCTTTCTATAAGTGATTATTCGCAGCTTTCAGAGCTGACTGACGAGCTTCTTAAATGGACTGATGACAATATGGTCAGTTTGTCCTTGCCTTCGCTTCGTGTAGATAGTTTTACTAAGGAGCTTATGGATAAAATTTCAACTGTTCGAACGGGTTCGCTCACCTTTGCGCCCGAGGCGGGAAGTCAAAGACTTCGTGACGTAATTAACAAGAACGTTTGCGAGAGTGATTTGCTTCGTGCGGTTAACGTTGGATTTGATGCGGGTAAAACCTCGTGCAAGCTCTATTTTATGATGGGATTACCAACTGAAACCTATGAGGATCTTGACGGTATTGCCGATCTTGCAAAATCAGTAATTGAAGAGTACTATGCTAATCCCAACAGGCAGAAGGGTAGAGCGCCCTCTGTGACCGTAAGTGTTTCGTGCTTTATTCCCAAGCCCTTTACACCGTTTCAGTGGGAGGCGCAGGACAGTATGGAAACCTTTGTTGAAAAACAAAAATATCTTGAAAGCAAGATCACCGACAGAAAGATACGTTACGTTCATCACGACGCTAGGGTTTCTCACGTTGAGGCAATTCTGGCAAGGGGTGACAGACGCATAGCACCGGCCTTGGCTCTCGCTTGTGAGAGGGGCTTCTGCTTTGATGCGTGGGATGAATTTTTTCACTACGACGAGTGGATAAAGGTATTTGAGGACTGCGGTATTGACTATAACTTCTACTCTAACAGAGTATGGGGTGAAGATGAGGTTCTCCCCTGGGATGTGATCGATTGCGGAGTTACTAAGGAATTTTTGAAGCGTGAGCGCAAAAATGCTTATGCTGAAAAAACGACGCCATCCTGCCGCGAGAAATGCTCTGGTTGCGGTGTGAATAAGCTGGGAGGTGAAAGAACGTGGTGTCCGAAAAAGGATCAAAATTAAAGCCATATTCAAAAACTGACTATCCTTTGCTTGAAGAACCAAAGTATATCAGATTTAAGTTCCGAAAGGTTGGCAATTTGCAGTTTATTTCCCATTTGGATCTCCAAAAGGCAATGTCAAAGGTGCTTGTCCGTGCCAAAGCTCCGCTTTGGTATTCTAAAGGATTTAATCCTCATCCCAAGCTCATTTTTGCTCTTCCACTCTCTGTTGGTGCGCAAAGCGAATGCGAATATCTCGATATAAGAGTCGAAAGAGCGATACCTCCGCTTGAACTGATGGAGCATATAAATTATGAGCTTACCGAGGAGCTTCGCTTCCTTGATGCCTACTATGCCGAGACAAAGCTTGAAGATATTTATTGGGCTGAATATGATTACATCATTAAGACTATTGATGCTGATGAGGAATTGGCTTCTGAAATTGAGGAGCTTCTTACTGCCGAGCAGGTAATAATTCTTAAAAAGGCAAAGGATAAATATAAAAAGATTTTCTTTAAGGAGTTTGATATTGCACCGTATATTCGTGATGTCAGTGTGAAATTTGACGGTGAAAATATAAGGATAAATGCAAAGCTCTCCGCTTCAATTAATCAGACTCACCCCCACATCAATCCCGAAAATATCATATCAATGCTTAGAGATAAGCTCGGAATTTTGTCGGGTGACGTTAGTACTGAGCATTATGATATTATCAGAACAAGAATTTATTTTGAGGACGGCGAAACCGACTTCAAATAAGGAGAAAAAATGTATATTTGGGTTGGAATCAACGTTGAGGAACAGCTCATGGATATAAGAAGAGCAGTTGACGGCGTGTTTGAAAGGGTAGATATTTCAAACGTAACCTGTCAACTGCCGCTTCATATTTCCTTAAAAATTTCATTTGAAATTGATAAAAAGCTGTTAAATGAAGTTATAGACGATATTATTTCGATTTATGATGCGCAAAATCCCTTCAAAATCAGAATAAAGGGTATTGAAAAGCATGAAAATATTGAGTGGATCAGAATGTATTCTAATGATGATTTGGAGGCACTTGCCACAAAGCTTAATGTTTTTCTTAAAGAAAAATACGGGATCCCACTGCACGAATACGATCTTGATTTTGTTTTTCATACAACGCTTTTTATGGATGATGATGCTTCAAAAATAGATGTGGCTCACTCGCTGCTCGGTAACGTTTATCTGCCGGAAAATCTTGTTGCCGATACCTTCGTTATAGGCACAAGCGAAACGGGTGAAAATGGAACTTATAAGATATATAAAACCGTAAAGAAAAACGGAGGTTTTTATGAAATCAATTGATCAGAATGTTTTTGTTGCCGATGGTGCAAAGATTATCGGAAACGTTGAAATAGGTGAGAATTGCAGCGTTTGGTTTAATGCCGTTATCAGAGCCGACTCCAATGAAGTTAAAATCGGCAAAAATTCTAACGTTCAGGATAATGCGGTTATTCATACGAGCAAGGATTACGGCGTTAGTATCGGAGATAACGTTACAATAGGTCACGGAGCCATAGTACACGGATGTACGGTAGGGAACAACGTTATGATCGGAATGGGTGCCATTCTTTTGGATGGTGCGATAATAGAAGACAATTCCATTGTCGGAGCAGGTGCCTTGGTCACACAGGGAAAGGTCATTCCTGCGGGTAGTCTTGCTTTTGGTAATCCTGCAAAAGCGGTAAGACAGCTCAGCGAAGAAGAAATAAAATCCATTTCGGATAATGCAGTTTATTATGTAAATAAAGCTGATGAGTATAAACAATCCTTTTAATGTAAAAATAAATAAATTATTTACATTTAATTTATTTTATGATATAATTAGATTACCAAATAAAAGGAGGATTCTTTATGAAAAGAATTTTTATATCAATTTTGATTTTATTGGTGATTTTAGGACTTACGGGTTGTGTGTTAAAGATATATAAATTACCTCAAGAGGGCTTTTGTTATACCACATATGAGAGGGAAGAAATTGAACTTAATCAAGAAGAGCAAGAGTATATTATCGATTTGCTTAATGACGGTAAATGGTATTCGGGTATTGCAAAATGTGATTCCGATGTGAACTTTTATCCAAATGGATTTAAGTTAGGATATTGTGCCGAGAGTGGAGTTTTCAATGATTTCACTTTGAAGAGATCTCTCTCAATTTCCGATGATGCAAGAGATATAATAAACGAATATTTAGGATTGAATTAACAAAAAGCACCTGACATCAGGTGCTTTTTGTTATTTGATTTCAAAATTATTCTGTTTTTTATTGATTTCTTTTCTGAAAAGGATAAGAACTCCAACTGACGTAATGCAGCACATTGCCATAGTAAGCGGAGCGTTTAGCCAAAGTCCCGTAAGTCCCGTTGAATAAAGTGCAAAAATGAAATACATTGGGAAAATGAACGTGCTTCCAACGGAAATAAGAGTGGCATAAAATGGTTTCTCCACAGCCGTCATATAGCTTTGAGTTGCAAACGCAAACCAGAAGAGCAGCTTTGATACAGCAAAGATTTTAAGCGCTCTTACCGCCTCATTTGTGAAAGCTGCATCATTGTTTGCAGTGAAGAATGAAATAAGTATGTCGGGTATGAACCACATAGCAAGAAAGGCAATAACACTTACAATAGCACTTGCAGAAAAGATACATTTTGCAAGTTTTTTGACTCTGTCAAAGCGACCTGCACCCCAGTTATATCCAATTGCGGGCTGGGTGGAATCGCAGATACCGTAAATTACGGGGTTAAGCACCTCACCAAGATACATTTGTATTCCCGAAATTGCCACAGCCGCCTCTCCGCCCATTGAGATTAGTGCTTTGTTCATAACTATTGAGGTCACCCTGCCGGAAATATTGCTCAAAAAGATGGGCATACCGCATTTTATTATTTGCAAGGTGGTTTTTTTGGAAAATTTCGGTTTTGTCAGGCGGAGCTGATATTTTCCGAGAGCAAAAGGTAAAAATGCAAAAAGCACGTATCCAAAAAGTGAGATACAGCTTGCAAGTGCTGCTCCCCAAATATCAAGTTTTAATATGAATAAGAATAAAAATTCAAGCAGAGCAGTTAGAATACTTACAATAATGCTCAACCACATACCGAATTTTATTTTGCCTGATATTCTCAAATAATTATCAAGCGCAAATCCCGCCGTGATGAATGGAGAGAAAAGCGCATATACACGGATATAGGTTACCGCAAGTCTTTGAGTTTCCTCACTCGCATCAAAAAACGCAATAAAATAGGGAGATGCAAAATAGAGTAATGCTCCCATAAACACACCTGCACCCATAATCATAAGGAGTGCGCAGGTGAAAATATTGTTTGCTTCCTTTTCGTTCTGCTTTCCAAGAGCGATTGAGATCGGCACCGCAGAGCCGACTGCAACAAGGTCAGAGAGCGCAAAATTAATAATAACGAAGGGAAATGCGAGATTTATTGCCGCAAATGCCGTATTACCGAGTATATTTCCTACAAAAATACCGTCAAACAGACCGTAAAGTGCAGAGGCAAGCATACTTATGGCACCTGGAATAGCAGCAATAAAGAACAGTCGCATAACGCTCGTTTTCAGATATAGTTCTTTATGTTCCATAGTTTCCTCTTATCTAAATTGTCATATCTATTATAACAAAAATAAGAGAAAAGTCAATGCTTTAATAAAAAACTGTTTCCACGGTTTTGGTGCAGTATTTGGGGGAATATTGCCAAGCATCAAGATGTGTTGTATTGCTTGTATCAATAAAATATTGAATTGGTTTTGGTGTGGGAGATTCCTCACTGATATCAATAAGCACGAGCTTGATCTTCATTTTTTCGGGAATGATATTTTTTATGTAAACCGAAACACCGCTGCCCACCTTCAAGTCACCAAAAGCACGACGGTCCTCTCTCAGCTCTGCAAGTCCGGCAAGATTCGGGGCAAGCTCAATGAAAACGCCATAGCTTTCAATACTCCTTACAATTCCCGAAACTGTTTGACCGACAGAGAAAAATCTTGCATTTTCTTCCCAAGTGCCAAGAAGCTCTTTGAGTGTAACGTAAATCCTACCACTTTCTGCGTCATTGGATTTTACGACTACCTTGACCTTCTGACCCACGAAAAGACGGTCGGAGGGGTGACTGATTCTCGAAATTGATATACAATCTATTGATAATAGAGAAACGTTTCCGCAGCCAATGTCCACAAAAGCGCCGAAATTGTCAAGATGTGTAACGGTGGCATCAATTATATCACCGGGAAGAAGGGAAGATAGATAGTAGCTTTTACATTCTATTTGTGCTGCCCTTCGTGAAAGAATGGCATAAAACGTGTCATTTTGTTGCTCTATGGCAATCACCTTAAAAGAAATGGGCTTTCCAACACGTGTAATGATGGCTATGTCCTTGATTTCCTCTCCGTTCTGCGTTAATATGCACTCGCTCCTTGGAATGATACCTTCAATTCCGCATAAATCAACGTGTAAATTCAATTCGTTATCACACATTGTTACCTTGGCTTCAAGCGTCTTACCTTCACGCATAGCACGTTCAAGCCCCGATAAATTGGAAATATAGGATAGATTTTCTTTGTTGTATATCAAGCTGCCCTCAGGCAAAAAACTTGTGTTGATCATTGATTTTTCCTCTCTTTTTTGCTCATTTATACTAAAATATTATGCTTTGAGAAAAAATATTCTAAAAAATTTCGAATTAGCAAATGAGAAAAAACGAGCTTTTAATATGAAAAAACGAGAAAAAACGAGATACTGTTACGATAAATTAAAATAACGAAAAAAGTTTTCAAAAAGGTATTGACAATCATCTGTGGAAGTGTTATAATATGCAAGGTTAAAAAACTACACAATTAATTTGGAGGATCTATTAATGTCAACTTATTTTGCTAATGCAAATACCATTGAAAGAAAATGGTATGTAATAGACGCTGCTAATAAGCCCATGGGTAGAACTGCAGTTGCAGCTGCAAATATTCTTCGCGGCAAGCACCGTCCTGAATTTACTCCCCACGCTGACTGTGGTGAGTTCGTAATCATCATCAATGCTGACAAGGCTGTTCTTACAGGCAGAAAGCTTGAACAGAAGTACTACTACCACCACTCCGGTTATATCGGTGGTATGAAGGCAGTTCAGTACAAGACTCTTATGGCTACAAAGCCCGAGCTTGCTATGACACTCGCAGTTAAGGGTATGCTTCCTCACAACACACTTGGTGCAAAGGCAGCTACACGTCTTAAGGTTTACGCAGGCGCAAGCCACAAGCACGAGGCACAGAAGCCCGTTGCTATTGAAGTTTAATGAAAGGTAGGACGAAAGATATGTATACAAGCTCAAAGCCCTATTTTTACGGTACTGGTAGAAGAAAAAAGAGCGTTGCTCGTGTAAGAATCGTTCCCGGTACAGGCGTCATCACAATCAACGGTAAGGACATCGACACATATTTCGGTCTTGATACACTCAAGCTCATCGTTAACCAGCCCTTTGGCGCTACAGGTAACGAAGGCAAATGGGACATCATCGCACTTGTAAACGGTGGTGGTATCTCCGGCCAGGCAGGCGCAATCCGTCACGGACTTGCTCGTGCACTTGTTGCAGCTGATGAAGCAAACAAGCCCGCACTTAAAGCAGCAGGATTCCTTACACGTGACCCTCGTATGAAGGAAAGAAAGAAATACGGACTCAAGGGCGCTCGTCGTGCACCTCAGTTCTCAAAGAGATAACAAGAACGGCACCCACAAGTGCTATCAAATGGCATCCATCTTTCGGTGGGTGCCATTCTTGTTATCCCGCCTCGTACCGAGGCTGGCAAAAGCATAGCTTTCGCCATGTCGGGCTAAAAATATGCCACTGGCATATTTTTTAACGCCCTCACAGTTCTCAAAGAGATAGTTTATGTTTGTAAAGCGGTTCAATTTGTAAAAACTCCGCCGTCCTATTTACTTTTCACCGTTTTTATGGTATAATACAACTAATAGATAAACTTGAATTTGACGAGGTAACAGATAATGAAAGAAATTGTACCTGCAAGCATTCTTTTTGCAGTATCCATTTTTTTGTTTTTTATGAGTGTCCGTTCCTTTATGGAAAAGGGTTTTCTTTTTAATAATGCCTATATTTATGCATCAAAGCAAGAACGAGAGAAAATGAATAAAAAGCCACATTATCGTCAATCAGCTATTGTTTTTTTGTTGTTCGGCTTAATTTTTTTATTGAATACTATTGCAGTATTGCTTAAAGTAAATTGGATTTTTTACATAGTGGTAGTGGTTGTTATAATTACTCTCATATATGCTATTGTATCAAGCATTATAATTGATAAAAACAATAAACAATGATAGCGTAATTACAAATTCCAATTTGTCGAGCTGAATAGGCGTTAAGCGTTGGTGTATTTTAGTGCAAATTTAGATAAAAAGCTCTGCTATGCAGGGCTTTTTGTTTTACAAAGCCAAGATGGCTGAATCTATCGAGCACGATTTGCTTTAATCAAAAAGGGCGGTTCAATTTGTAAAAACTCCGCCGTCCTATTTACTTTTCACCGTTTTTATGGTATAATACAACTAATAGATAAACTTGAATTTGACGAGGGTGTGAATGATGAAAACATTATTCATGATTGGCGGCACTATGGGAGTTGGAAAAACAACCGTGTGCCAAC
>JAZURO010000064.1:0-2718 GCA_045606265.1 Eubacteriales bacterium | reverse complement strand
ACGAGCGCAAAGAAAACGGCATTTTCTTTTTGCAAAGCTTTTTCTTTTGTGCCTCTTGTGGCAAAAGAAAAAGCGTCTAACAAATCTTGACAGCAAAGCCGTTTAGCCGCTTTCTTTGACAGCACAGGCGCAAAGAAAGCTATCAAAGAAACGCCAAAATACAGGGCTACTCGCCCCGTACCCTCGGTCGCTTTTTGAAAAAAGCTCCGCAAAAACTTTTTTAATCGCTTGGTTTGTGCAAACAAACAGCTCGACAAATCAAAATTTATTAATCACCGAAATCAGTTTATCAATATCGTTTTTGGTGTTATAGATGCCAAAGCTGACTCTTACCGTTCCGCAACTCTTAGTGCCGAGTGAGGTGTGGCCGAGCGCAGAACAGTGAAATCCCGCACGTACACAAATATTCTCCGCATCAAGCAGAGCGCAAACTCGTTCGGGGGGCATAGCTTGAAGATCGAAAGAAAGTGTATTTCCATAAAAATTCGGGCAGTACACATTGACCTTACTGATATTAAGCAGATTATTTCTCAGATAAACAAAAAGCTCTCGCTCGTGGGAGAAGATCGTATTGATTCCGTGCGATTTAACTGATTTTATACCTTCGCAAAGCCCCACTATTGACGGAAGTGGGAGAGTTCCGACCTCGTGGCGTTCAGGAAGAAAGTCCGGCATTTTGCTTTCAAGAGAATATATGCCGTTTCCGCCTTCGATAAGCGGCTCGAGAAGAGTTGTAGAATTAAAAACTACAAATGCGCTGCCCTGTGGACCCAATAATCCTTTGTGTCCGGGTGCAGAAAGGTAGCTAATATTAGATTTTTGAATGTCAATGTTGTAATGACCTATTGACTGAGCAACATCAAGAGCAAATAAAATGTTGAATTTCTTGCACAAAGCTCCGATTTTGTCAATGGGTAATGCATAGGAACAAATATTTGACTGATGAGTGCAAATCAACAATTTGGTGTTTTTCCTTATTTTATTTTTTATATCGTTTAATATATCCTCTACGTTTTTTGTGGGATTTGAAAGGGCAGAAAAGGTGTCAAATGTGATTTTTCCCTCATTAGCCAAGCGGCTTATCGGACGAAAGACGGAGTTGTGCTCCATATCACTGATTAGCACGTGGTCACCCTGCTTCAGAGAACCTTTGATTATGAGATTCAATCCGTAAGTGCAGGAGGGAACAAATACAATATTCTCGGGAGCAGGCGCATTTATAAGCTCACATATTTGCTCTCTGCATTCATATATCTTGTTAGCCGCATAGAGCGAGAGCTTGTGGGAACCACGGCCTGCATTACCGCAATAATTATCTATACATCTTTTCATTTCAAGCGCAACGGTTGGCGGTTTTGGAAAGCTCGTTGCCGCATTGTCAAGATAGCAAATATGATTTTTCATACCGTGTTACCAATACCGTTTGAAATAATTTGTGACGGACGTATTCCGGCACGTCGCAAAACTGTTCTTACGTTTTTCTCCTCAGAGCAGGAAAATTCAATTCCGTAAGCGCACCCACGTTTTGTAAGACTTGGGTCAATGCTGACAATTTTGCTGAAAATTGCGTTTTCTGCAAGTATTTTCTGCGCTTTTATACATATATTAAGAGAAGGAATTGTTGCAATACAAATATTCATAGTGTACTCCAGGTTTTTTTATCAGTATATGAAAAAAATGAATAAAGAGATTACCCTTGGGGAATACTAAAATATCAAAAATTCAAGGAGAAGGATTATGAAATTTGAAAAAATAATTGTTTTAATGTGTGTTTTCGTGCTTTGTATGGCAATTTGCAACGTTTTGCCGATTCACGGAGAGGAAAAAATATATGAAAGTGTCGTGCGATTGCACGTGCTGGCAAATTCGGACAGCGAAGCGGATCAGGCGCTCAAATTAAAGGTCAGAGACGAAATTCTTGCATATACTTCGCCAAAGGTTATTGACAGTTCAAGCAGGGAAGAAGCAATAGAAATATTACAAGGGGAGCTTGATAATATTAAAAAGATTGCAAAGGAGGTTGTTAAAAGCGAAGGATATGAGTATTCGGTAGATGTAACTCTTACACTTGAAGATTATCCGACACGAAATTATGAGAGTATGAGCTTTCCGTCGGGCGAATACGTGTCTTTGAGAGTGCTTATAGGAAAGGCAGAGGGGCAAAATTGGTGGTGCGTGCTTTTTCCGCCGCTTTGTTTGAGTGCGGCGAGTGAAAAGGCGGAAAATGAAGATGCTTTTATAGCAGTGGGACTTAATTCCGATCAGTATAAAATAATCACCGAGACGAATAGTACAAAATACTATCTTCGTTTCAAAATTTTAGAAGCTATAAAAGGTAATAAATAATGAGGTGTCGAGAAAATTGTTGATTGAAAATGTGGATGCTTTTTGAAAAGTTACAAAATAAGAATGTGGGGACATTTTTGAAAAAGTTACAAACTAAGACTGTGGGGGCTTTTTTGCAAAACCGCCCCCACGCCCCCGAAAAACTTTGATAGATTTTTATTGTGTAGCCATAGAGTTTGTGCTGACTCGACTTGATTTTGCGCAAATCGAGCATTGAAATTCTGCGAATATTCAATGCATTGTTATTTTCGTGTATGAACACGAAAAAACCTCGATTTGCTACTGCTTTACATAGACGTGAACTTTTGGGTTAACATTATGTTCGCGCTTGTATTGTGCTATTGTTTCGTCCACCTTTTCCACTATGTTAGC
>JAZURO010000063.1:0-5511 GCA_045606265.1 Eubacteriales bacterium | reverse complement strand
CAATAAATCAATATGTTTTTTCTGCAAAAACTATTGTTGGTAAAGCATAAATAGACAATAGCAATAATAACACAAAAACAAATAAATATAATCTCACTATTTTGTTTAGTCCATAGTTTATCTCCTTTAATCAATACTTACTTTATGAATCTTTTGTACTTCTCCGCTATAATAAGATGCTAAAAAATAATAATCACCTTCAATATCATATACAACTATTTTAAATCCGATACCATTTTCTTCTTGAGGTTGTAATATATAGCACCCCGACTGATTTTGTATTTTCAAAAGAATATCATATTTTTCAACATCACGGCTTAATGCATCCGAAAGAAGCGAATTTTCATACACTAAATCATAATCAGCAACATAGGATATAACATCGTAAACATAGCCATTTAAGTACATTTTACCATCAATAATTTCTACTGAATAGTTATATACAGAGCTGATATGTCCACATTGAAAAAAGAATTCTGCGATAGCTTCCATTTTATCATACCCTGCGCTTTGCATTTTTGTAATCAAACCATCGATAAGATCTTGCGGCTCGTGATTGATTACTTCTTTTTGTGAATTTTCAGTTGTTTGTTCTATCTCTTTTGTAACAAAGAATTCACATCCTGTTGTAACAATGGTTGATAAAATTATCACCAAGAGCATCATTATCGCGATAAGTTTTGTTTTGTTCGTTTTGAATTTTGTGTTTTTCATAATTTTCTTCCTTACATAGCAGATTATCTGTGATTATCGTTAGCGTTTTTTGTGCAAACTTCTTTCTGCTTCAAGTATATCACATTACGCCCTATGTGACAAGGTAATATTCCGTATTTTTTTAATTTTGTAGAATATATACAACATAATATTTTTGCTTTTATTTACTATATACAAGAACCCCCGACGGATATTTCGTCGGGGGTTTTATTTATGAATTTACTTTATTATTCGTAAAGCTTACCCATTTTTTGAAGTCTGTCATACTTCGCCTTTGCGCTTTCTTCAGCTTTTGCAAAGAGTGCTTCAGCTCTTTCAGGGAAGGACTGAGCAAGACGAGCATAACGTGTTTCGCTCTTAATGAAGTCAACATAGTTAGCTGTGGGCTCCTTAGAGTCGATTGTAAGAGGATTCTTGCCCTCTGCTTTAAGTGCGGGGTTGTATCTGAACATCTGCCAGTAACCTGCTTCAACTGCCTTCTTCATTTCAAGCTGGCAGTTCTGCATACCGCCCTTAACACCGTGCATTTCACAAGGAGCATAACCGATAACGATTGAAGGACCGTTATATGCTTCTGCCTCTGTGAGAGCTTTAAGTGTCTGGTTCATATCAGCGCCCATAGCAATCTGTGCAACGTAAACGTAGCCGTAGGACATTGCGATTTCAGCAAGGTTCTTCTTGCCGATTGCCTTACCTGCTGCTGCGAATTGAGCAACCTGACCGATCTGAGATGCCTTGGATGCCTGTCCACCGGTGTTGGAGTAAACTTCGGTATCGAATACCATTACGTTTACGTTTTCGCCGGAAGCAAGAACGTGGTCAAGACCGCCAAATCCAATGTCGTATGCCCAACCGTCACCACCGAAGATCCATACGCTCTTCTTGGAGAGGTATGTCTTTTCAGCAAGGATCTTATCTTTAAGCTCGGACTGGCATGTGCAAGCTTCAAGTGCTGCAACAAGTGCCTTTGTAGCTGCTTCGTTTGCCTTGCCGTCATCGAGTGTTGCAAGGTATGTGTCGATAGCTGCAAGTGTTGCTTCGTTATCGCACTCATTCTTAAGAGCTTCTACGTAGTTGATGAGCTTATTTCTGATTGCCTTCTGACCGAATGCCATACCAAGACCGTGCTCAGCGTTATCCTCAAAGAGTGAGTTAGCCCAAGCAGGACCTCTGCCGCTTTCCTTATTTACTGTGTAAGGAGTTGCGGGAGCAGAACCACCCCAGATTGAAGAACAACCTGTTGCGTTGGAAATATACATTCTTTCACCGAAGAGCTGTGTGATAAGACGAGCATAAGATGTTTCAGCACAACCTGCGCAAGAGCCGGAGAATTCAAGCAAGGGCTGTTTGAACTGTGAACCCTTGATTGTGTTGTTGATAAGCTCGGGCTTTTCGCTTACGTTTGCTACGCAGTAGTCCCAAGCTGCCTGCTGATCTGCCTGTGTTTCCTGAGGAACCATCTTAAGAGCGACCTTGTCTGTGCCGTCCTTAGCGGCTTTATTGTTAACAGGACAAGCCTTAACACAAAGAGTACATCCCATACAGTCAAGAGGAGATACTGCCATTGTGAATTTGTAGTTTGTCTTAATTACGGGTTTAGCAGTGAACTTTGTGGATTCGGGTGCGTTTGCAGCTTCTTCCTCTGTCATAGCATAAGGACGAATTGTTGCGTGAGGACATACGAATGCACAGCTGTTACACTGGATACAGTTTTCGGGGATCCATTCGGGAACGTTTACAGCAACACCGCGTTTTTCGTAAGCAGCAGCGCCCTGAGGGAATGTGCCGTCAACGTAATCAACGAATGCAGAAACGGGAAGCTTGTCACCTGTCATCTTGGAAACGGGAGTTACAACTTCCTTAACGTACTTAACAAGTTCAGGTCTGTCGCCTTCAACAACAACGTCTGCCTTTGTTGTGTCAACTGTCTTCCAGGAAGCGGGAACTTCAACCTTAACGAAAGCATCAGCGCCTGCGTCGATAGCAGCATAGTTGAGGTCAACCATGGCCTGTCCCTTCTTGATGTAGGACTTGTATGCCATCTTCTTCATATAATTGATAGCATCTGCTGTGGGAAGAATGTTAGCAAGAGCGAAGAATGCGGACTGAAGAACTGTATTCTTAACCTTGGGGTTACCGATTCTTTCTGTTGCGATACCTGTTGCATTGATAATGTAGAAGTTAATATCGTTGTTTGCGATATAAGACTTAACTGTTGCGGGAAGGTGAGAGTCAAGCTCGTCAACTGTCCACTGGCAGTCAAGAAGGAATGTGCCGCCGGGGATTACGTCCTCAACGATTTCAAATCCTTTAAGAATATAAGATGAGTTGTGGCAAGCAACAAAGTTTGCCTTTGTGATATAGTAAGGTGATTTGATCTTGTTGTCACCGAAACGAAGGTGAGAGATCGTTACACCACTTGTCTTCTTTGAGTCATACTGGAAGTATGCCTGAATGTTCTTGTCTGTGTGGTCACCGATAATCTTGATGGAGTTCTTGTTAGCACCAACTGTACCGTCACCGCCAAGACCCCAGAACTTGCAGGAGATTGTTCCCTCTGCTGCTGTGTTGGGAACTACTGTTTCGGGAAGTGAAAGACCTGTTACGTCATCAACAATACCGATTGTGAAGTGTCCCTTAGGCATATCAAGTGCAAGATTTGCGAAAACTGCAAAGATGGATGCGGGAGTTGTATCCTTTGAACCAAGACCGTAACGACCGCCAACAACCTTAATGCTTCTGCCAACCTCGTTAAGAGCAGCAACAACGTCAAGGAAGAGGGGCTCACCAAGAGAACCGGGCTCTTTTGTTCTGTCAAGTACAGCGATCTTCTTAGCTGTTGCGGGAATTGCCTCGCTGAGCTTTTCAGCAACGAAAGGACGGTAAAGTCTAACCTTTACAAGACCTACCTTTTCGCCCTGAGCAAGAAGATAATCAATAACTTCCTCAGCAACGTCACAGATTGAACCCATAGCAACGATAACTCTTTCAGCATCGGGAGCACCGTAGTAGTTAAAGAGCTTATAGTCTGTGCCAAGCTTTTCGTTAACCTTGTCCATATATTCTTCAACGATTGCAGGGAATGCATCGTAGTATGCGTTACAAGCTTCTCTGTGCTGGAAGAAGATGTCACCGTTTTCAGCAGAGCCACGAAGAACGGGATGCTCGGGGTTGAGTGAACGCGCTCTGAATGCTGCAAGAGCGTCCTTATCAACCATTTCTTCAAGATCCTTGTAATCCCAAGCTTCGATTTTCTGGATCTCGTGAGATGTACGGAAACCGTCGAAGAAGTTAAGAACGGGAACTCTGCCCTTGATTGTTGCCAAGTGAGCAACTGCACCAAGGTCCATAATTTCTTGCTGGTTTGTTTCAGCCATCATAGCAAAACCTGTCTGACGGCAAGCGTAAACGTCGGAGTGGTCACCGAAAATGTTGAGCGCGTGAGATGCAACTGCACGAGCTGATACGTGAATTACGCAAGGAAGAAGCTCGCCGGCAATCTTATACATATTGGGGATCATAAGGAGAAGACCCTGAGATGCTGTATAAGTTGTGGTAAGAGCACCTGCTGCAAGAGATCCGTGAACGGCACCTGCGGCACCTGCTTCGGATTCCATTTCAATTACCTGTACGTTCTGACCAAGAATGTTTTTAGCGGGCTCGCCGAAAATGTTCTTGTCAGTAGCTGACCAAGTGTCAGTAACCTCAGCCATAGGGGATGAGGGTGTGATGGGGTAGATAGCGGCTACTTCTGTGAACGCATAAGATACGTGCGCTGCGGAAGTATTACCGTCCATGGAAATTTTTCTTCTTTGAATTGCCATGTTTCAAATCCTCCTAAAAAAATTAAAATTAAATGATTTATTGTTATTATTTTAACACCAAACTTCATTTTAACACAAATTTGCGCCATTGTAAATAGATTTGAATAAAAATATACTCTTTTTTTGACGGTTTTTTTTGTTAAATTATTGATTATTGTGTATCAGTATGCTGATTAATCTTGTTTTTGTTCTTTTTTGAAAAAAGTTACAAAGAAGAACTTTCTTGTTCTTTTTCGAGAAAAGTTACAAAGATTTGGGGTTGCCACTTTTTGAAAAAAGTGGCACAAAAACTTTTTTGTAGAACTTCGTGGCAAAACTCTGCGCAAATCGTGTCAACGAGTTGACACAAAACAATTTTGAGGGCATTTTAACAGGCGCCCTCAAAATTGAGGATTTGCTACCCTACGAATAGACACATTATTTGCACAAAAGATATTATTTTGCACAAATGGTAAGTTTAATTTGAAGCTTATGGCTTCGTACAAAGTAAGTAAATTTTAGAAAATCACTCACTTGGGAGGGATTTTCGTGGTTTGGAAAACTCAATGCTGACCGTCGTACTTGTACGTAAGGGCGATAATTCACCCGTGAATTATCGAATTTATCCACAATAAATTTATCTTTTTAGCATCAGCATCCAAATACCAATGTTCAACCACGAACTCACAGTACCGAGTGGCACAAACCAAGTAAATTTTAGAAAATCACTCTGTAAGAGGGATTTTCGTAGTACAGACAATAAAATCCTTGGCGAAAATTCATTTTCGTAAAAGGATTTTAGTGGGTGTACCGATAATTCACTCGTGAATTATCGAAAATTTACGTAAAGTCCGTACAAACCAATCCATCAAGGTTTTTCGGGGGCGTGGGGACAGTTTTTCAAAAATGTCCCCACATTCTTATTTTGTAACTTTTCAAAAAAAACCACATTTTCAGCTTGTGACTTTCTCTGTAACGTTCCCGATTTTATACT
>JAZURO010000062.1:0-10740 GCA_045606265.1 Eubacteriales bacterium | reverse complement strand
CGACTTAGGAAACAGCTCTACTTTCAAGACCAAAAAGAGTGGCGGTCGAGGTGGTGACGGAGGCACTGGTGGTTCGGGATTAGTAGTAAATAATCTTGGTATTATCCGCGGTGCTTTTAGCATAACCGGAGGAAAAGGAGGTTCGGGAGGACAAGGCGGAACTCCCGGTGCTCTTGGAACTGCCGGAACTGGCGGTACTGGCGGTACTGGTGGTACTGCTTTAGTTATCACGGGAAGTGTTTATGGCATAGAACCGCAACTCACGGCTGGTGCAGGCGGAGATAAAGGTCCTAAAGGACTTGCAGGAGGCGTTGATACAGGTAAGGATGGTTCTGCGGGCTCGGCAGGAGCAGGTGGAGCTACCAGTAACCCTGCAACTTATTCCGTACTTGCAATAAGCAGTTATACTTATTCTCCCGTTGTTGTAGAGGCGCAGCTGACGATCGGAGGCTTTGTTGCCGTAGCAACTGGAAAAACAACTATCTCTAATTCTGCT
Source organism: Eubacteriales bacterium (assembly GCA_045606265.1). Lineage (GTDB taxonomy): Bacteria > Bacillota > Clostridia > Oscillospirales > CAG-272 > RGIG4608. The sequence goes on along the minus strand of JAZURO010000062.1, from coordinate 10,244 downwards.
GTAATTATTGATAGTATTACTACGCCTTCTAACTATCCTAATGATAAACTCGTTAAATATTGGTTTGTTGCTCAAAACAATATTCCCACAAATAGTGGAAAAATTGATTCGGTTTTAACTCTGAAAAACAACGGACAAACTTATACCAAATATGCAGAAGGTGATTCGTTTGGTGGTGCGGGTGCAAAGTCTATAAGTTCGGCTACAATTTTGACTGGACTTGTTGATGGACAGAATATTACGTATGCTACAGGTATAAATTCTTCTGGTGAATACAACGATGTTATTGAAACTATCGTTATTGGAAAGAGCGGCTCTAAGAGTGATATTGTTATCCCCGATGCTGTATTTGCTGGTCGTTTCATTATGCCCGTTGTTGCAATTGATAATGGCGCTTTTTGGAACAACACCTTAGTAAGAAATGTGACCTTGGGCAAGAATATCACTAAAATAGGCGAAGCAGCCTTTATGGGAAGTTCTATTGAATCATTCACGAATTCTGAAAAAAATATAATTGTTGGCAATAGAGCTTTTGCTAATTGTGCAAGTCTGACTCTTGTTAATGTTTCTAACGCCACCGATCTTGGCGAAGTTACATTTTATGGATGCACAACTTTGAATTCTGTTACACTTGGCAACAATTTAACAGAAATCAAAAAGGGTGTATTCTATAATTGCGTTAAATTATCAGAAATCAGTATTCCTAAAAATGTTGTAACAATAGGAGTTTCTTCCTTCTTCGGTTCGGGATTGAGCGAGGTTGATTATAGCGGTGCTACTGCATTAACTACAATCAAGGACTCCGCTTTTGCTATGTCAACTTCTCTTGTTAAGGCAACTATTCCCAATACCGTACAGACAGTTGAGCCGTGCGCATATTACGGATGCACAGCTATCACCACTCTTAGTATTGGTAACAACGTTAAGACGATAGGTGAGGCAGCGTTCTATGGTTGTTCTTCGCTTAAAGGGGCGATAGTTCCCACTAATGTTACAACTATTGGTGCATCGGTGTTTGGTGGATGCTCTAAGTTGGAATCAATTACAGTGCCTTTTGTTGGTTCGACTAAGAGCGAAGATGATAAAACACACTTTGGATATATTTTTGGTGCGGGTACTTATAAAGGAAATGATGATGTAGTTCCCGCTACATTGGCAAGCGTAACTGTTCTTAGCGGTGCAAAAAAGATTGACGAGTATGCTTTCTGTTGGTGTTCTAATATTAAGACAGTATGCTTGCCCGACACAATTACTTCGATAGGAAAGTACGCGTTCTGCTCTTGCGGATTGACTGAGGCGGTAGTTCCCGATAGCGTTGATGTCATTGGGTTTGCTGCGTTTGAAAATTGTAAACAAATAAAACAAATAACCCTTCCTTTTGTAGGCGCGGATGATGATTTTGATGTTGTAACAGATGATAAAGAAACACAGAACATAGACACTCATTTGGGATATATCTTTGGTGCTCAGTTCTATCAGACTAATGATAGTGCTATACCTGATGATTTGTCGGTTGTTGTATCTAATAATGCGACCAAAATTGCTGAAAATGCATTTTATGGATGCAATAGAATGGTGTCTATTACTCTTGGCGAGAATATTACTATTATTGGTTCAAAAGCATTTTTTGATTGTAATGGAATATCTACCATTTCTGTTCCGGATAGCGTAACCGCCATTGGCAAAGAAGCTTTTGGACGAAGTGATACTTCCCAAAAAGGAAATCTTACTACTGTCACCATTGGTAATGGTGTAGAGATTATAGAAGAGAAAATATTGGTTGGTCGTAGTGAGGTTGAAACAATTAATATTGGTTCTTCTGTGAAAACATTTAAGGATTTGGAACTAAAAAATCCCTTATTCGGTATTGATAAAAACACTTCATCGCTAAAAAAATATGATGTTTCACTTGATAATACTGCATATAAGACCGTCGATGGTGTTCTTTATGAGTTGTTTGAATTAAAGGATATTAATGGCGTCTCAAGCCAATATTTGACGGTTGCTGTGGTTGATGTTCCTTCCAATGTTAATATTTCACAATATGAGCCGCTTGAACATGTGGTGAGAATATACGCTAACGCATTTTCTCATAATAAGACCATAGAAAGTGTTAAGCTTGACTATATTCGTGAAATTGGTGATGCTGCATTTTTCAACGCAACCAATTTGAAGACAGTTGAATTTGGTACACCAGATGAATTCTTTGTCGGAACAAATGGGAATTGGTTTATTAAAGAATATGTCTATGATGAAGAAACCCACAGTACCAATATCCAAGAACGAGATACTGGAATTGTAGCATCAAACACGCAAAGACCGTATGTTGGTGACGATAATTACTGGTATGTTGGAGAGGTTAATGTCGGTATTGTTAATCTGTTTCGAATTCTTGACGAGGAATACAAGATCAAGATAGAACAGTATTCACAAAATATTGGTACAAATGCATTTAAGGGATGTTCTTCTTTATCTAATGTTAATCTTGAATCCGAATACATTAGTAAAATAGGTGCGTCCGCATTTGCAGATTGCGCCACGGCAATAAATGCTACTCCGCTAAATATTGTTCTCGGTAGGAATATTACCATTTTAGCGGCTGGGTATGAAGAACTTTATAACAAAGATAAAGAAGGTAATAACGCCCTCAGAGATTTCTTTAGTGTTTTTTCGGGATCAAATGTTGCTTCTTTTGATGTTGTTGAAGGAAATAGTAAATTTTTTGCACACGATGGCGTTTTGTATTTCAAAACAGGCGGTGTAATTAACGAAAAGGAAGAACTTTGGCTGATTGCTTATCCATCAGATAAATCAATGAATCTTGATGTTGAAAAAGGAACAGAACTTCCATTTGAAGTACCCTCTTTTGACACAATGATCGTTACTCGTGTTGCCAAAAATTCCTTTAACGGTGCAAAATATTTAAAAGAAGTTGTTATTGGAAACGGAGTTATAACTGTTGATGATACGGTATTTGTAAATACTAATATAGTTAGAATTACTTTTGGTGATAGTGTTGAGAACATAGGAAGTACCTATGACGGAACCAGCCATATGTTTGACGATTGTGATAGCTTGTTCTACATTAAAGTGGATGAAAATAACCCCAAATATAGTCATGTAGAAGGCGTTTTGTTTAACAAGGATCAAACGGAGTTAATCAAATATCCACAAATGAAAGTTGGTCTTGAATATTCTGTTCCTGGAACAGTTACTACCGTTTACGGAAATGCTTTTGCAGGAAATGAGAATCTTAGACGAGTTTCATTTGAATCACCCATTACATACATTGGAGATCGTGCTTTTTATGGGTGCTCGAATTTGTCGATGGTTTATTTTAAGAGCGGCGATGCACCATTCAACAGAACCGATCTACAAAAAGATAAAAATGGACTTTTCTTAACTAACAATCCCACTACAACTCCAATTGTATGCTATGGTGAATCAACATCTAATTGGGATCTCTTAACGGATATATATACAAATGACGAGGGAGTTGCTATATATGCCATAGAACCCTTTAACGGTCTTGCTTCTTCCGAGGATGTTTCAAACGGATATTACGCAATAGTTGTTTTGGACAACGAGGGAAACCCTCTTAATCACGTTTCCGTTGAACTTGGAGAAAGTGTTGCAACCATAGGTAAAAATAGTTTGAGTGAAACTGTAAAAACCCAAGCGGGAATAGCAATGTTTCTCAATCCTTCATATGATGTCCCGTATAAATTGAGTGTTGTAGATAATAATGGTCAATATTTCCCATACGAAAACACAGAATTTTATTTGGATAAAGAAACTCGTGTTACCTATATTGCTTTGAGTGCTGTTCCTACAGTTTCGGGTGTGAGTGTTTCGTATGAAAACACTTCTGAAAAAGTTAAAGACAAACTTAACAGTGTATTGACCTCAACATCCAATATTCTTCTTGCAGGTGTAGAGTCAGGAACTTTCGATATTAATAGTGAAACAGTTAAAATAAACAAATGGTTAATTGACGAAATCACTTTGAAAGTTAACTGCGGCATTGATACTAATGCGGAAATTTTAGGTCTTAAACTTTTCCAAGGTGGAGATTATATTGATGAGCAATATATTACAATAAACCAATCTCAGCCTCAAACCATTGGTGGAAAAAAGTTTGTTACAGTTGAAATCACAATTGCAACCGAACATTTGAAACAAGAAGAAGATGTGTATGTTTCGGTAGAAACAAGCAGCGGGATTGTTCAAACAAAATTAAATGTACAGATTATTGAGTTTGCAATAACCGATGTGGATTTGTCGTGGATTTCAGAGGGAATTGATTTTGATGTAGATCAAGACGTATCTGCTTTGCTTAAAGGCGTAGATAAAATTGATATTATTACTGGTCAGAAATATTTCCCAACTGTTGCAATTAAGGTTAAAAATGATACTTATGAAATTGCCATAGGTATTAGCAATGGCAATGAAAACCAAGATGATAAAATTGGTGAAGAATTGTTTGGAATGTTTGAAAAATGGGAGGTGTTCAAGTCTTATTTCGGTGGCTCTAAACTATCAGAAAAAAGTCCAGTTCTTGATTATTCTGAAAAACACAGCAAATTTATTCACGGATTTGATGTGATGGGGCTTATTGAAATTAAGTATAGTGAGGAAAACTCAAAACCAGAAATAGTTGCCGCAGGTATCCAAGCCGGGATCGAATTAGGATATAGTTGGGGACAAACGTTCCAAGCGGTAGTTGTACCTATCCGAGTTGAGATTAAAGTATCGTTTGAAGGTACATTTACATTCAAATTGGAGTTTGATGATTCCTTTGCGAACACGCTGAAGACAAGCAATGCAGAAATTGAGTTGAAATTGGGACTTGATGTATATGGCGGAATCGGATGTAAACTTATCTCCGTGGGTGTATATGGCAAGGGAGAGATAAAAGTAATCATAGCAGTATACCCCGATTTTGACACAAAGGAAGCAACGCTTTCTGGTGAAATCGGATTGAGGGTGAAATATTCCGGTTTGTTTGTTAAATGGAAAAAAGACATTAAACTTTTAGGAGGAGAAAAAATATTATATCAGAATCCTAAATATGATGTGTCAGCACTTTCTGTTGCAGCATTTTATGACGATTCTAATTATGAAATTGCCACAAGCTCCTTTGAACCTCAGCTTTTAACACTCTCTTTGAATGGTATCACCGAGGAACAAGTAAATATGTATGATGGAATTGATCCTAAGATGATTCAAGTAGGTGATCTTATTTATATCGTCTATCACGATGATTTGGCAAGATACAATGCCGATGAAGAAAAATATTATTATACTTCATATAAGGACTCTTACAATTTCGAATCATACGACAAGTACAATTATCAGAAACTTGTATATCAAATTTATGATACCAAAAACCAAACACTCTCTGATGTTGTTGTTTTAGATGATAATGGCTATTCTGATGGAGCATATGAGGTTTATTACAATGGAATAGATGTTGTTATCGCATATACTCAAATGAAAGAACAACTGAATGAGGCTGAATTCGCTTTGATAAATAATGCAGAAGATCCAAAAATGGATGAGTATGTAAAACTTTTTGAAGTTAAAACAGCCGTATTAAACGGAGAAGCATTTGAGGTGTCCAACAACACTCTAACTTCTGACGAATACTACGATATGAACCTTCGCCTTGGCGAAGTGAACGGACAAATCACCGCTGTCTGGGTACAAAATGCCGAAAATACAATGTTCGGAACGACGGACAACAACAATATGTCCATTTGGTATAGTGTTTATAACGGAACAGCTTGGAGTGCTCCGGCTTGCTTGAAATCCGGTATAAATACAATCACCGACATTGAAATTGGCGAAAAGGGTGTTGTATATATCACCGATACTAACAATGATTTGACCACCGTTGGTACAGATAAGACAACCGAGGGTTATTCTGACCGATTGATAACTGTGCTTGATATGCAAGGAAATGTTGTGCTACTTACAACAGAAGAATCTGCTTATCACGACGTATCGTATTTTGCTGACGAAATTACGTATTATATGGGTAATAATCTATACTCTATTGATACTAATGCAGCATACTTTGACGAAGCGATTGCAGAGTTGACCGAAGATTATACTGTACTCGTAGATGCAGAAGGAAATGTAAAAGCTGTTCTTTTTGTAAATACAGTTGTGTATGATGAGGAAACCGGTGCTGATGGTTCTAATGTATTTGCGATATTCTGCGATGGTGAAAACTGGGGTGCACCTATCCAAATTACCGATTTCGGTGCAGAAGTATTTGTATCGGCATTTGATGCGGTTGATGTTGATGAAAAAATCTTTATCACGGCGTTGTTATCAGAGGTTGAATATTCGGAGGAAGCAACTGAAGAAGGTGACAATTATACAACAATCAACCGTTTTGAAACTCTTTGGTTTGAATATCCTACCGATATCGTAATGGAAGAAATTTCTTACAACAGTGAAGATATGATACCAAATACCGATGCAACATTCACCATAAAAATTAAGAACAATGGATATGAAACCATTAAGGAACTTCCTGTGTTAGTCACGAGAAACAATTCGGACATCTATAACAATATTGTTGTGGATTTCTATGATGAAAATGGAGAGAGATTGACATCAGGAATATTATCCGGTCAAACGGCCTATATCAAAGTAGTTTTTAATGTTGGTGAGGCTGATGACACTCAAAAGTATACTGTAACAATTGGTGAAGAAACAAGGGAAGAACAGCTTTGGTACACCGATTATGCAGTTGTGGGAAAGCAAGTATTGATTGGAGATACTTACCATATCGTTGTATTGGTTACTAACAACGGATACATAAGTGGTTGTTATAATATTTCTGCTATTTGCAATAAAGAAATAATCTGGAACAATAACGGTGTAGCTGTTGAACTAAATGCAAGAGAATCGAAATACTTTATAATCCCGCTTGAAACAACAATTGGAGAATCCAGCCGACTTGTTGATGTTGTTGTTGATGCAGAACAAGAAGCTATAATATCTAATAATACATTGCTTATAAATGTTTCAACAGAAGAAGACTTGTCCGAGCAGGTCAAGCTGTCAACTAATGCGATTACCATTGATAGATCGCTGGTAAATAGTCAATATTTTGAAGTGTCGTTTGAAGATAAGTACATTCTGCAAAGCATTTTGATTAACGGTGCTGAATATGGCGGAGATTATGAGGAAAAAGACAACAAGCTTATTTTCAGCAAGGAATCTATGGAGGATATTTTCTCAGAAAACGGAATTTATACTTTGACATTTGTATTCCTCGACAACAATGACATTGAAAAGACTGCAACATTTGTAGTAACAATGACAGAGTTCTTCACAATTACGTGGGTTGTTGATGGTAAAACCACTTATGAGGAATATGAGGTTGGTTCTCAATTAGTTCCGATAGATCCTTCTAAGGATGCTGATGAATACTACACCTATACCTTTAATGGTTGGGATAAACAACTTCAAATGACGGTTAATGGAGATGCAACCTATACAGGTACATTCTCCAAGCATCGCATTCAGTATGAAATTACTTGGGTGGTAGATGGAAACGAAGAAACAACTTTTGTTAATTCGTTGGAACTTCCCACACACGATGCACCCACAAAAGAATCTGATGCTGAATGGGATTATACTTTTGTTGGTTGGTCACCAGTAATTGAAGAAGCAACAAAGAAGTGCACCTATACCGCAGAGTTTGTAAAATCTCCGAGAAAATACACGGTAACGTGGAACGTCAACGGAGCAGAAGTAACAACTGAGCATACTTATAATGAAATTCCTTCAACGGATACACCTCAAAGCTACTCTGATAATGAATACTTCTATACGTTCAAAGGATGGGATAAGGAAATTGCTCCTGTTACAAAGAATACCGTGTATACGGCACAATGGAAAGCTGAACCTGTTAATTACACTGTAACGTGGAACATTGATGGTGTTAAGAGTTATTCCAATTACACTTATAACCAAATCCCCGAATATGGTTCCATTCCTACAAAGGCATCTACCGAACAATATGATTATGTCTTTACAGGATGGTCGCCAGAGATTTCTGCTGTGACTACAAATGTGGAGTATGTTGCTCAATTTGAAGCGATACTGCGCAAATACACAGTTAAGTGGATAATTGATGGCGTTTCGGAAGAACAAGAACTGTATTATGGCGATCTTCCTACACATTTCAATCCTACAAAAGCTTCTGATGCTCAGTATGATTATGTTTTTGCGGGTTGGAATAAAGAGCCTTCAACTGTGTATGGCGATCAAGAGTATATTGCACAGTTCACACCCGTTTTGAGAAAATACACAATCACTTGGATTGTAGACGGTAGCGAGTATAGTTCTTCTGTATATTATAACTCTATGCCTTCCTTTATGGGATTGCCTTCAAGAGAAGGAACTGCACAATATTCTTACATCTTTGCTGGTTGGACTCCCGAGGTAGAAATTGTTACGGGTAACAAGACTTATACTGCTGTGTTTGATCAAGTTGTCAACACTTATACAGTTACTTGGGAAATCGGTGATGAATCCTATACTGATACATATCAGTACGGAGAAATTCCCGAATTTGATGGTGCACTGTTTAGTGAATTTGCAGATGAAAGCCATTGTTATGTCTTTACTAACTGGGATAAGGAGCTTGTTGCAGTAACACAAGATGTTACATACGTTGCTTCTTTTGAAAATAGAAACGAGCACAACTTTACAAGCAATGTGGAAACCAATGAGTATGGTATTCAATACACCGTTTACACGTGTGATTGTGGTTACTCGTATAGCATTATTCCCGAAACTACACCCTCTATCAGTGTAAAATCGGATTCTACCATTGCGGGATCTGTAGCAGAGATTGAAATCATTGTTAAAAATAACCCCGGTGTTTTGGGTGCTGTTTTGACCATCGAATATGATGAAGATCTCAAATTGCTCTCTGCTGAAGCAGGTGAAGCTTGGTCTACATTGAATTTGACACTTCCCGGAACCTATGATAATGCTTGCAGCTTTGTATGGGATGGCGTGTCAGATGTTGATGCTAACGACGGTACAATTTTGAAATTGCGCTTCGAGGTGTCTGCTGACGCAAGTGTAGGCGATGAGTACGACATATCCGTTAGTTATCGTGCTGGCAGTATTGTTGGAGAAAATAATGCTTCTGTTGCATTTATGACCTATGCGGGTGTTGTTACTATCGATGAATATTCATATGGTGATGTTAATGGTGATGGATTTATTGATGTAACTGATGTAATCCTTATCAGACAGCATCTTGCAGGTGGATACGACGTTGAAATAAATACCGACACTGCGGACGTTAACCTCGATGGTTATGTTGATGTAACTGACGTAATTCTCATCAGACAGTATCTTGCGGGTGGATATGGTGTTGTGTTAGGACAAAAACAGAACTAAAAAAACAATTTTCTACTCAAACTTAGTGCATATCCTTTATTCCATAACGAATAAAGGATATGCGAACAAAAATGTTGCCGCTATCTTGGTGTAGTAATACTCCAAGATAGCGGCTTTTTTGCAAAATTATTATAGAAATAAGTGTAAAAGGGTTCAAAATATATGTATGAAACAACACATATATTGGTCATCTTCTGCTATACTTGGGCAAGCTGTGACAAAGTATATTAAAAAAGAGAAAGAGCTACAGAGGCGCTCTTTCTCATTTTAAGAAATTGTTTGTGAATTCTTGCTCTCTAAAGCAACAGCCTTGACGGTTTAGTTCGGAAACCTTGATTGCTACAAGGTTAATATCAGATCGCATAGCTTTTGCGATTTGCTGAACGTCGAAACCTCGGTATATATACTCCTTTATCTCATCATCGGGGAGCATAAGCTGCGCGGCGAACAGATTGGCTTCATATTCCATACGGTTCTCACGCATATCGAAAAGGTTGAACTCTTGGAATCCACCAACTTGTATTGCTTCTTCGCGGTGCAGAAGATGATGACCGAGCTCGTGTCCGAATACGATTTCTCGGACAACGGGGTGGAGGCTACCGTTTATAAATATGATCGGCTGACGCTCGATTACCTTGTAAGCACCTTTGTGCTTCTTAAAAGGGGCAGGGATTATCAGTATCCCCCTTTCTTTGGCTATTCGTTCCGGGCGTCTATTTTCATAAGTGCGAAAGACCTTATTCGCAACAGATACAGCATCTTTGACTTGTGCCATCAATATCCCCCTTTCTCTGTGGTATAAGTAT
>JAZURO010000061.1:0-17853 GCA_045606265.1 Eubacteriales bacterium | reverse complement strand
GAAAAGATTTGAACGCGCGCGCCCGGGAGAGGGACGAGCGCGACCGCCGCGGGGGGCGGAAAAAGGGAGCGTGAGGAGTGGCTGGGGTCGAAAAAATCGAGGATAGCGCAAGCCCGAAGATTTTTTCGGGCACCGCAACAGTGCAACGCCGCGAAGCGGCTAGAGGATCTCTCCTTCTCCGCCAAATAAGAATGCGAAATAGGATACAAGAAATTGTACCAATTCTGCGTTTTTTATTGCTTTTTAGGGGTATTTTTGCACTTTCGAGACATAACAAGCATATTTTTGATAGAAGAAGCCCATCTTCCAAGAGGTTTTGCACTTTTGGTGGATGGCTATTTTGTTTTCGTTAAAATTATGGGGCGTATTCGTTAAAATCATGGTGTATTCGTTAGATTTATGGATGTATTCGTTAGATTTATGGATGTATTCGTTAAAATATAGCATCTGGACGATAAAAAACATTGAAAAATAAGCAAAAATGTGATAGAATAAAAATGGAAAATATAAGGGGGGGGTCAATATGTTTGTTAAAGTAAGTTATTTGGGATTTTATCCATTAGGCTCTGACATTGAAATTAACAATATAAAAATAATGCAACTTGACTGGAATGAATATAAAAAACCTGTTTTGATTTACGGGAAGAAAAATGTTATAAATCCTTTTTATTCACAGCTGTTTTATGTTGTTTCAAAAACAAACATTGCTTTTTTCACTGCATACGAATATGGTTTGGGAAATTTTCATATTTTTTCCGTAAGTGACAAGTTATGCGATAAGTTATGCAAGAAAATAGACTTCGCACCTTATACAGATTTCAACGACGAAAAACAGCTTTTTGATAAGCTTGATTTGATGATCAATAACTACCAAAAAAACAAAAAAACAGCAAAAACACCGGGAGGATGGGAATCTCCTTTTTGGGAAATTCATAAATACATTTGTGATTTAGAGCAACAAGGCAGAATTGCTACTGATAATCCCAAAAGCATTAGTTATTTAAGAGAAATACTTATCAATGACGGACCAGAATATGCTTTAGTCATTAATTTCCAATCCAAAGCGTTTCCGAAAAGAAAGTACAAAGTAGGGGTTTGTGTAAGAGGCGAGCCTTTGATTTGGATAGTATAAATCCTTATATCGGTGAATATTGACAAGTGAACCTATTTTGCAAAATGAACCCATTAGGATCTTGTATCCTTTTCATAGCCCTTTCTTTTTTTGTTGGATTGGGATATTTGAGTTCATAAGAGCGACGAAGGCGCGAGAGGGACGTGTGCGACCGCCGCCTGTGGCAGATTAAGGGAGCACTAAGGAGTGGCAGGTGTCGCAGAACACAAGCAAAATTTATTTTGCGAAGTGCGATGCGCTAACACCAACAGTGCAACGCCGTGTAAAACACGGCTAGATATTATCTCTCCTTCTCCGCCAAAAAAAGAAAGCAGACATTGTGTCTGCTTTCTTTTTTTGTTGGATTGGGATATTTGAGTTCGTAAGAGCGACGGGACCGGCAAGAGTGGCGAGTAAATACATCACAGTGCGATGTTTTTGCGAAGCGAAGGAGCCAAAGCAAGTCGAAACGGGTGTAAAGCTACGCTTTGCACCCGTTTCGACTATGCGACGCGAGTGGGCGGCAAAGCCGATTAAAATCGCATTCTACGCCAAGAAATCCTTGATATCAAGACTTTTTCAAGGCTTAGAAAATTTCTTAAAAGTTAGATTGTGACTCCAAATGCCTGACAGTTGACCAATAGCTTGGAATGTATCCAATAAAAATTTCAAAATACTTGAAAAGTTTAACAAATTATGATATAATTATTATAATTATTCAGATTATTGTGACCAACATAAATAAGAGTGTTTGTTTTAATCACCCATTTTAGTGGAGTAGAATTTTATATGAAAAAAACTAAATCATCAAGAAACAAGACTATCGACACAACTGTAGAGCAAGGCAGGGATTTTCTTACTCATTGCATATCTGTAAATACAACACAAACTATTGAAGCTATTGTTGATAAGACTATTATCGGCGATACTTTTGATGTTATGCCACTGTTGCCCCCCAAGTCCATTGACTTGGTAATTGCTGATCCTCCCTACAACTTGACCAAAGTTTTTAATGGAACAACATTTTCAAAAAAAAGTATTGCGGACTATGAGAACTACACACGCAAATGGCTATCCCTAGTTTATCCTTTACTAAAAGATAACGGATCAATCTATGTATGCTGCGATTGGGAAACGAGTTTAATTATTGGTAATGTTTTAGGCGAGTTTTTCACCGTTAGAAATCGTATTACTTGGCAACGAGAAAAGGGTCGTGGAGCAACTGCAAATTGGAAAAACGGTTTAGAGGATATTTGGTTCGCTACAAAATCAAACAACTACACTTTTAATCTTGATGCAGTTAAAATCCGCAAAAAGGTTATTGCACCATACAAGGTTGATGGCAAGCCAAAAGATTGGGAGGAAACAGAGAACGGCAACTATCGCAATACTTGCCCTTCTAATTTTTGGGATGACATTACGATTCCATTTTGGTCAATGCCCGAAAACACTGCTCATCCCACACAGAAATCTGAAAAACTAATTGCAAAAATAATGTTAGCAAGTTCTAACCCTTCTGATATTGTATTTGATCCGTTCCTTGGTTCGGGAACAACAAGTGTTGTTGCAAAAAAGTTGGGACGAAAGTATATTGGTATTGAACTAAATGAGCAGTATTGTGTTTGGGCAGAACAACGATTGGCTATAGCAGAATCCGATACATCAATTCAAGGATATTTCAACGGTGTCTTTTGGGAAAGAAACACATTATCAGAACAAACTGTAAAAAAGAGAAAGGACAACAAATAAATGAATCAAATTCTGAACAATTCAACTTTACACTTTTTAGAGAATCAAATAATTGATGAACTTTCTAGTATTAAAGATTTTCAAAACAGGAGAATAGCCAATAGTCCTCGAGCAATTGGTGATACTGTTCAAGAAGCTATTGGAGAGTTATTACCTCGCTGCTTCCCCAAAGGATTGCTTAACGACTTTAATGCGGACTTTGCACGCAGAGCAATGGCTGATATAGCATTCACAGATATTGACGGAAATTATTATCTAATCGATGTTAAAACGCATAACACATCCACCCAGTTCAATATGCCGAACTTGACTTCTGTCCACCGTTTAGCACGATTCTATGAAGATGACAGAAATTATTTTATTGTTTTATTAATCGAATATTCCGTAGAAGACGGACACCTTACATTTACTAATGCTCATTTTATTCCAATCGAGCACTTAGAATGGTCTTGCTTAACAATTGGTGCGCTTGGATGGGGACAAATCCAAATTGCTAATTCTAATATCATTCACATTAATAGAGACAATACTCGTGTTGACTGGATGTTATCTTTATGTGATGCGTTGGATATATTTTATCCAAATGAAATTTCCAAAATTTCCGAAAGAATAGAATATTTTAAGACTGTTCGTGCATATTGGAAGGATAAACAAAATCATTGATTTGTGTGAGTATTATCGTAATACAATTACTTCCGATATATTTTTCTGATTAAACTTGCTTTTTAGGAAGAGATTTCACAGCAGAGTTTATTTTCAATGTGAAACCAAATGAAACTGTTTTGAAATCGTATTATTTTATCAGTTTCCTTCAACAAAAAGGACACCAAACGGTGTCCTTTTCATATTTTTATGAATATGAGCATATATTTTACCAAAAAACAAAGGAGTAAAATATATGGAGAACTCACAAAACAACATTGGATATTTTCCGCAAATGCAAATTTGCGACAAGCATTCGACCCTGGAGCTGAATTCCGACTTTACACTTCCCGATTATCAGCCCGAAATTCGTCGTTTGTTATCCACAAAAGCTATTATTCTGCCGCAAAATCAATATATTGGCAACGGAAATGCCGAGATCAACGGTGAAATATGCTATAAAGTTACCTATCTTGGCGCTGACGGTGCGCTTTACTGTACCACACTATTAGACAAATACGGCTTGACTGCCTCTCTTGATTTCAATTCCCATAGTGTTAACAGCGATGAAATTACCGTTATCCCACATTTCAAAACGGAAAGCATAAATGCAAGAGTTCTGGGCCCACGAAAGTTAAACCTCAGAACAAGACTTGACTGCAAAGTGCTTTGCTACTCGCCTTCACTATATTCGCCAAATCTCGTAGGTCCGCACAATAAATCCACTATTGAAAACCGTATTTTCCAAACTAATTCGATAAACATCAAGCACAGCGCAAGAGAAAATATCACCTTAAATGATTTTGTCGCCTTTGATACTCCAAGTGAGTCCTTAAGAATCATTGATTGCTCGTCAAACGTAGTTTTTAATGAATGTACTCCAAGTGTCGATAGAATTAACGTAAAGGGCGACGTTGTTCTGAAAATTCTCTACTGCAACGACGCAGAAAGCTCACACCCGCTTTGGATAAACAAAAAGATTCCGTTTGCCTGCATCCTGAATTGTACGGGTGTAAACTCCCTTTTTGAATGTGTTGCGCAGGGTGTTTGCTTTGACGAAAAATTCGATTTTTCGGACAACGGCATTTCTCTTGAGCTTACACTGTCACTTTTTGCCTTAGCACAAAGAAACGAAAACGTTAAATACGTTGCTGACGCCTATTCAACTGAAAAAGTGTGTGAGAACACTACGAATGAATTAACTGTTATCAATGCTGTGCGTGCCTGCTTTGGCAATCTGACACAAAACGACGTTTTCTCACTTGAAAACGTTAAGCTCTCACCCGACTCGAAAATCATTGATATTTCGGGCAAATGTACCGTCAACGAAGTCACAGGTGAAAACGGAAAGCTCGTTTTTAAGGGCAATAACGATTATCAGCTCATCTATTCTCTTGATGGCGAATACTCCTCTCTTTCACTCAGCGCACCTCTGAGATACGAGCTTGACAGTAAATCATTCAACGCAGCAGAAAAAGAGCTGAAATGGTTGATTTGTGAAAATATTTCGTCACTGAGAGCAAGGCACGACGGTGAAAGACTCTTTGTTGACTGCGAAATCAATCTTTGCATAGTTTTAGACTGCGAAAACAAAATTGAGATTTTGGACGAGATGGTTTTTGGCGAGTATCTAAAAAAAGCAAACAGCGAAATACTTTTATGCTATCCCGAAAAGAGCGCAACAGTTTGGAGCGTTGCCAAGCAATACGGCGAACCGCAAAAGACCTTGCGTGCTAAAAATTCAATTCCCGAGACCGAGGATCAAATCAAAAAGAGATATCTGGTTATTTAGAAACGTCTATATAAAGCAAAAAAGCCGACTCAGTCGGCTTTTTGTTCTTTTTTTCTTAATTTTTGACAATATTGTGTACATAATTTATCAGTACACTCCGAGCATTTGAGCGCCATATTTGAATTTTCCCAAAACCTTTCAGGATGCAAATATATCTGCACCTCCCAAACAAGAAAATCAATTACAGCCATAATTAACAGCGAAACCGAGAAAAAGCTACCAACAAAAAGCATTGGTGTAAACATCATAAGATGATCCCAGTTAAAAATCCTGCATGTTGTGCAACATTTGTTACCAAGCATAAGTCTGAACGGACACCAGATAAGCACGCATATCAAATCACACACGTAAAACAAAATGCTCATAAGCAAAAGATGCTTGTTTTTCAAAATTCCAAACACCTTTAACGTGCAAATTCCCGCAATAAAGGCGGCCCACAGTACAAGAACCTTCCCTGCCGCTTTATTCGTGTTAACCATATATTCTTTGAGCTTATCCCAATCAAGTAGCTTATGTAATGCGGGACGAAATTTCTCTTTGAAAAATTTTTGTGAGCCAAGCGCAATATCCTTAACAGGCATAAGCTGTGTTATCATATCTATCATCCAGGCGAGCCACAGTATATGAAAAACCGAAAATTTTTGAAAGAAGCTCCAACCGTTAACTATATCAAATTGTTGCGGTGCAACAAAAAGCAAAATAGCACTCGCTATCAGAATAAGACTGCGTGCGCTAAGCTTGATTACGTAAATTTTTCTGATTCTTGACATCTGTTTCCTCCTTTATTAATTTTACATTATTATACTATAAAAATATGAATTTTTTAAGAACATTTTGAAAAAAATCGCCACCGTTACGGTGGCGATTTTTTATTATGCTGACTTATTTTGAAAAGAATTCAACAACGTCCTTTGCAAGCTTATCGGGACAGTCCACCATTGGTGAGTGTCCGCAATTTTCATAAGGAAGAAGTGTTGCATAAGCGCCAAGAGCATTATAGTTATCCATAACCATATAGCTGGGAACGATAATATCCTTATCAGCCATTGTAAGCGCAACGGGACATTTGATGTTGTGAATTGATCTATCTCCCTGACCGTAGGGTGTATATTCGTCCGACATATTGAGAGTTGCAAGTGCCCAGTCAAGATCAACAAGGTTTCTCTGTTTAAGAGTTTCCTTCATCCAAAGATCGTTTTGCTCTTTTGTGGGCTTATTTACGGTATAAATCGTTGCGTCCCAGATTGCTGTCATTGTTGCAAAATCACCTTTTTCAAAGCAAGCGAGTGCGGGAAGCACCTGAATAGGATCCTTTGCCATATCCTCTTTACAAGCATAAGGTTTGCCTGTGGATTTGTAATTCTCCTTTTGATATACAGGATATCCTTTAAGTCCTGCGCCCTCAATATCAAAGAATTTCTTAACCTTTTCAGGATATTTAGCGCAAAGCTTCAAGGATACACCGCCACCGTTTGACCAGCCAACAAGATAAACCTTACCAAGTCCAAGTGCATCAATAAAGAGTGCAACGTCATCAGCAAGCTCTTCAAGTGTATCAAAACGGTTGTTATAGCTACTGTCACCAAATCCACGAAGGTCAAGCGCTATACATCTGTATTTGTCCTTAATTCTTGTGATAAGAGGTTCATAGTGAACGGATGAGGACATATTTCCGTGTATCATAAGTACAACGTCGCCTGCTCCCTCATCAAGATATGCTATTTCTTCTCTGCCAATGGATATAAATTTCTTTTCCATAGTTTATCTCCTTTATTTTAGATTTGTACGGGCTCGTCATCAAGGTTAACAAAGCCGAGTGTGAGTGAGAGGAAGGAATTTGCATCCTCATACATACTTGCGTGTCCTGAACCGTTGATCGTTACGTAATTACTGCCTTTAATTCTCTCGTGAAGAAGTATCTGCTCACTTGGAGGAACAAGTCCGTCCTCAGAGCTTGATATTATTAAAGTGGGACAATTTATCTCGCAAAGTCTATCCATATAATTATAATCCCTTGAGCTGTCAGTCAAGCGAATAAGTGCTTCAAGCACTGCGGGATTGGAGAAGTACGGAATGAGTGTTCCCTCTCGTCTGTCCATCCACTCTGCTTGATTCTCATAGAAAGCAGTTGAATAGATTACGGGAATTGTTGTGAGATAATATGCAAGTCCGTCGCCCGTTCTTGCAACTGCGTTCCAACCGTCACCGATCTTGCGCAGCCAATCGCTCGTTCTTCCGCAGGTGTTGGCAAGAACAAGTCTGCGCACTCTCTCAGGATGCTCAACCGCATACTGAATCGCAACCTCACCGCCGTAGGAAATACCCATAATACTGACTCTCTCAAACGGAAGAATATCAATAAGTGCATCAAGAAGGCGCACTTGTATTGCGTGTGTATAATCCTCTGTCATTCGTGATGACTGTCCCTGGTCAAGAAAGTCAACAAGAATTGCTACGTTATTTTTCGAAAGATTTTTGAGCATCGGCTTCCAGGAGTTAGTGGACATCATTATTCCGTTGAGAATAAGGAGGGGCTCACCACTTTCGCCGTGCACCTCATAATAAACTTTTTTACCTTCAAAATCAAAGAATGCCATAATACTTCCTCAATTAGCCGGCAATAATGCCAAGTGCGATTGCATCCTTTGTAAGCTGCTCTCTGAAATCAGGATGGGCAACGGATATGATAAGCTTTGCTCTTTCAGCCATTGAAGTACCGCGGAGGCAAACTGCACCGTACTCTGTAACAAGCCAGTCAATATCGTTTCTTGAAAGAGAAACTGCTGCACCCTGTTTGAGCATAGGAACGATCTTTGATGTTTCTGTTCTTTCACCCGTTGCCTTATTCTTAACCATAGCTGTGGAATAAAGTGCAATAATTGACTTACCGTTCTTTGATTTTTGTGCGCCGATAGCTGTATCTGCCTGTCCACCCGTTCCTGAGAACTGAACGTGACCGATGGACTCGGAGCAGCACTGACCGAAGAGGTCGATCTCAATTGTAGAGTTGATAGAAACTTGGTTGTCATTCTGTGAAATTGTATGGGGATCATTTACGTATGCTCCGTCCATAATGCAAACAGCGGGGTTATCGTCAATGAAATCGTAAAGTTCTTTTGTACCCATAGCAAATGCCGCAACCATCTTGCCCTGATGTGTCTGTTTGCATTTACCTGTGATAACGCCTGCCTTTGCAAGCTTTACCATACCGGATGTGAGCATTTCAGTATGTACACCAAGATCCTTCTTGTCAACAAGGGATGCTGCAACGGCATTGGGAATACCGCCGATACCAAGCTGGATGCAGTCACCGTCGTGGATCATATCAGCGATTGTCTTACCGATAATAAGATCCTTTTCATTGGGCTCTGCATCTGCAATTTCAGGCATTGGGTAATCACATTCAACAACGTAATCAACGTCATTGAGGTGGAGCTGAACGTCACCAAATGTTCTGGGGGCGTTGGGGTTTATTTCAAGAATAACTGTCTTGGCTTCCTTGATCATTGCCATTTCGTATGTATTGGACAAGGAGAGGGATACATATCCGTGCTTGTCGGGCATTGAAGCAATACCAACGTAGATGTCGGGCTTGCGATAGCAAAGACGCTTGAAGGATGCAAGATGAAGGTGATTGAAAATGAAGCTAACGTTACCGTTGGGCTGTGCCTTTCTGAGTGCAGGTGTATAGAACCAGCTGTCGATCTGGAAGGAATCCTTATATGCAGGATTTACCATAAATTCATATGCTCCCATAGGAAGACAGTTACTTACCACAACGTCTTTAACATTGCCTGCAATTGTGTGAAGATTTGTCATATACTCTCTACCTTCTGCAGAGCCAAGACCCGTTACAATGTAGTCACCTGATTTAACAAGTGCAAGTGCTTCATTAATTGATACGTATTTTGCCATAGTTTTTCTCCTTTATTATAGTTAATTTTTTCATCTATTTTAATCGCCTGAGCGAATTGTTTTCAAAGTTAATTTTTTATGTATTTGTTGCTATGCTCTCGCCCTTGCGGGCGAGAGCATATTAAAGTTAATTTAATAGATATTATCTGTTACAGAGCGATTATTCGCTAAGAAGTGCTCTGTATTCATCAATGGACATAAGTCCGAATACTGTTACGCTGGTACCTACGTGGTCAGTTGTAGGAATACCACCGTTATCAATCATCCACTGAGGAGGATTTGCTGAGTCGAATACCTGTGTAAGAGCAAAGTGCTGAACGCCTTCTCTCTTACCGTTTGCAAAGCTAAGTGTGTTTGCCATTGAGATCTTGAACTCATTTGTTTCAAGAATGTAGATAAGATTTGCACGGGAAAGTGCCAATCCGGATTCATCAAGCTTCTTCATCGCTTTGCAGAAAAGGTCACCTGCAATATATCCTGCAAGTGCATAAGCGTCATAGCTCATTGGCATTGCCTTTGTAACGTCAACTGTTGATACGTAGTTGTAGATGTCCTCTGCAACGTTCCAATATTCTTCTGTGAAACCGGGTACACCAACTTCAACGTTCTTACCGTTTTCGTCCTTCTGGTAAACACGTGCCAATGCCTTATATGCCTGGTAGAGCTTAGAATCAGGTCTCTTATAAACGTATTCTGTGGAAGAAATGTCAAGCCAAGCCAATGCAAAAACATTCATTGTCTTGAAAATATCTTCATACTGAGGCTGCAATTTGCTGTTACCGTCATTGAATTTTGCCGCAGAAGAGTTGTTGTATGTTGTAAGAACTGAACATTTGTAGTCAACGTTTGCCATTGTTGTAAGTGCATTGTAGAAATCGTTACCGATAACTGTAAGAATTACAACGTCACAGCCCGCTGCTTTGAGTGCGTTAACTGCTGCTGAATAGTCATCTGTGTTAACTTCCTGAGGAACAACGCTATTTCTCTGTGATTCGGGAAGATTTGCCAATTCCTTTTGAATACCGCTGTAAATACCCTGAGAAGCTTCATTAGAGTTGTAAATAATACCTACCTTATTTGCTTGAAGTCCGCCCTTTTCGAGAGGAGCAAAAGCACGAAGGATGAGCATTCTACCCTCTGTTTCATTAAGGGGCTGCACGGGAACGATACCCTTTTGACCAAGTGTAGTAGCATTATAATTGCAGAGCTCATTATTACCTGCTGCTGCATAGATCATAGGTACTTCTTCATCAATAAGAGTTTCAAGTGTTGCGTCAACTGCATAGGAACCGAAATGTCCTACGATTGCGAAAACTTCGTCTTCCTGGATAAGCTTATCCATAAGTGTCGTTGAGTTAGAAGCTTCACCCATATCATCTGCGTGTTTGAGCTTAATGGATTTGCCTCTGAAACCGCCTTCTTGATTGTAAGCGTAGAAAGCTGCTTCAATACCAAGCTTGAAGGGTTCGCCTACGCCTGCCATAGCACCTGTTGTAGCTGCTGTGTTACCTACCCAAATAGTATTACCATCGATACCCAAAAGATCATCATCTTCTTCAGTAATAATATTCTTAATGTCATTGATATCTTCTCCGTCGCCATCGTTACCGCTTGGGCAACCTACCAACGTGCCAAGGCAAAGTACCATTACAAGTGCCAAAGCAAGAAGCTTTGTAAGTGTGTGTTTCATAAAATTTCTCCTTTTTGTTTTTTATAACATCACCGTTTAGGTGTAATGCTTTTAGTTTTTACCTTTATTTTCCGCCAAGGTATGCGGCAACAAGACGCTCATCCTTAATAAGATCCTCGCTCTTACCGTGCATATTGATCTTTCCAAGCTCAAGCACGTAAGCATAGTCAGCAATCTTTAAGGTTGAAAGAGCATTTTGTTCAACGATCAGAATCGTTGTTCCCTCGTTTTTGATCTTAACAAGAGTATCAAAAATATCCTTGATAAGCAAGGGAGCAAGGCCGAGAGATGGTTCATCAAGAATCAAAAGCTTTGGTGAGCCCATAAGCGCACGTCCGATGGCAAGCATCTGCTGTTCACCGCCCGAAAGCGTTGATGACTGCTGCTTTGCTCTCTCTCTGAGTCTTGGGAAAAGTGTGTAAACACGCTCAAAGTTTCTTTGAAGTTCTTCTTTACTTCTAATGTTGTATCCTCCAACACGAAGATTTTCTTCAACGGTAAGACCTACAAGAACGTGGCGTCCCTCGGGCGACTGCATAATACCGTACTTTGCAACCTTGTGGGCGGATTTTCCGCTTATCTTCTTACCGCAAAAGTAAATTTCTCCTCCGCTTGGCTTCAAGAGTCCCGAAATAACTTTAAGAGTTGATGTTTTTCCTGCACCGTTTGCTCCAAGGATAGCAACTATCTGTCCTTCTTCAACGGTGAGATCAATTCCCTTGATTGCTGCGATGGGCCCGTAATTAAGTTTGAGATTTGAAAGTCTTAAAATTTCTCTCATATTACTCCTCCTCCGCAACGCCAAGATATGCTTCCTGTACTGCTCTGTTTTGCTGAATTTCCTCAGTAGTACCAATTCCAAGCATCTGGCCGAAGCTGATTGCACATACTGTGTCGCAAACGTTCATTACAAGACTCATATCGTGTTCAACAAGCAAAATTGTTACACCAAATTCATCTCTTATCTTGCGTATAGTTTCAGTGAGCTCTGCAGTTTCTGTATCATTAAGACCTGCAGCGGGCTCATCCATAATAATGAGCTTAGCATCTGCCATAAGAGCACGTGCTATCTCTACTTTTTTAAGAATACCGTACGGAAGTCCCATAGCATACCAAGCTGCATAGCTTTCAAGATCCATAAATTTAAGAATTCTCATCGCCTTTGCGCGAAGCATCTTCTCTTCCTTTTTAAGAGAGAGGGCTCCAACCAAGTGTCCCAAGAAGCCCGTTCTGTAACTTCTTGTGCTTGCTACGAGAAGGTTCTCAATTACAGAAATCTCTTTTACAAGCTCAATATTCTGGAATGTTCTTCCGATACCTTGAAGAATTATATCGTGTACCTTGAAATCACGAAGGTCAACTACCTCGCCGTACTTGTTTTCAAAGTACATATCACCACCCGTTGCATCATAGAAACGGGTAATACAGTTAAATACCGTTGTCTTTCCTGCGCCGTTGGGACCGATAAGTCCGAAAATCTCACCCTTCTTTACGTTGAAGCTGAGATCGTCAACCGCTTTAAGACCGCCGAAATACATTTTAAGGCCTTTAACCTCCAAAAGAACGTCGTCAGGCAAAGTATGCTTATTTGGAAGCTTTGCTCTGATTTCAGCTGCCTTAATTTCAGCAAGATCAATCTTCTTTTGCAAGGATACTCTCTTTTTATTCATCTTATCAGTATATTTGCTGTTAAGAGAAGCTGATAATGCGTGATACTTATTTTCGAGCTGTTCTTTGCGAATCAAATAGGGTTCGGGATTCGTAGTTCTGTTCTTAGAAAGAAATTTTGCCTTTTTTCTTTCAAGAGTTATCAAATGTAATCTGCGCTCTTCTCTCAAAAACTGCATTTCGTTTTCAAGCAAACGAAGCTCGCTTGCATAAGATTTACCCTTGCGTGATTTTCGAGCCACTTTTCTGGACGTGCCGTGATTCAGCCTTCTATGCGTCATATACAGTTTTTTATCATATTTTTGAAGCTTATCCGAAAGAACCTGCTCTGCATAGTCGTCTTTATCACAAGCCAAAAAAGCATATTTGGCAATTTTTTTGTTACCTTTAATTAAATAAGCGTTTAGTTTTCTTTCAACTATTCCATTATACTTTGCTTCAAGCCCATCCATTTCTTCACGGTAGAAGTCAATGTTACGACGAACTTTTATAAGTCTTTGCTGATTAAAGGAGTTTATTTTATCCGAGATCTTTACCATAAATATCCTCCTTAATCTTCTTGAATAATTTTTTAAGCTTTATCTTCGCTTCAACAAGCAGCTGTGCCACACCACCCGGGAAGAACATTACAACTATAATAACGAGCGCACCGGAGATGAACGTAATAAATTCGGGATTATCAGCGAAAAATTTAATATCCTGAAGAATTGCTGTTTGCATACCGTACATTACGAATGAGCCGAACACAGCACCCCAAATTGACTTAAATCCACCTATAATTACTGCGGCAAGAATATTCAGCGAAGTAATCAAAGCATAATATCCGTTAGGACTGGATGCCTGAATGGAACGAATGGTAATCATAAGCATTACACCCGAAAGTGCTGCATAGATCGTACAAATAATGAATGCCATAAGTCTGTATTTAATAAGACTTATACCCATCGCCTGAGCAGCGGCAGTACTGTTCTTCATAGCGAGCATTGCTCTGCCCGTTGGGCTGTTAATGATATTGTGTGTTATTATCATTACGATAACGAGCAACGCAGCAACGATATAAAGAGAGTGCTGCTTCTTAATCAGAAATCCGAAAAGCTCAAAGTTTCTTACCTTAATCTTATCTTCAAGAACCGTATATATGTTACGAAGAATTTCAGAAAGTCCTAAGGTGAGAATTACAAGATAGATACCCTCAATTCTGAGAGAAATAAAACCTACTATCAAACCGATAACAGTTGCTACCAAAGCGGCGGCAAGAATTGCCAGAGGCAAAGGAAGCTCATCCATATACATAATATAGTGTACGGCATAAGAACCGATTCCTATAAAGCCGCCCGTTCCGAGAGAAGCAAGTCCCGAATATCCCATCAACAAGCAAAAACCAATTGATGCGATTGAGAACGAGAACGAAATAGCCAAGCTCGATTGAAGCGAGTATGGAATGATTTCGGGTATGATTTTTTCAGTTGCCAGATATGCTATAACACAGCAAAGCACACCAAAAAGTATGTAGTGGCAAATGGGATTGAACAAAAGTGCCTTCAATCCATCAGTAAATCTTGTTTCTTTTTTGGTTTCTATTCCAAGCAAGGCGTAATTTTTCTTCAAATATTTATTCATATTCATAACATTACACCTTCTTTTCTATTTTTTTGCCGAAAATACCCTGGGGCTTAAAGAAGATAATAACAAGTGCTATCGCATAAACGATTACAATTGACCATCCTGTAAGCTCGGGTTTTCCGATAACGTTAACAAAGTACTGAATCAAGTTATTTGCAAGAGGTATCATAAGTGCTGCGATTACCGGGCCGTGGAAGGTCGAAAAACCGCCAAGAATACCTGCAAGAAATGCAAATACCTGATAGTTTGTCATAAAGTAAATGCTGACAGTATTACCGGAGGACGCATTTATCGTTGCGGCAAGTGCGCCGATTGCACCTGCAAGTCCCCAGGAAACTGCTGTAACTACGTGTGTATTGATACCCATCATACCTGCTACGTACTCATTTGATGCGGTTGCTCTTACTGAGAGTCCCCATTTTGAGTATCTGAGCAATACGAACAAAAGCGCTATTACCGCAGCTGCCATAAAAAGGCAAACGATGGAGTTCTTCGGGAATGTTACGTTTCCGTCACCTATATCAAACGATATATGACCGGTTACAAAAGGCGTAAAGCTTGGTGTAACGATACCAAACACAATGGGTGTTGCACCAACGATAATTGATATCAATCCCATTGTAATGATCTGTTTGCCAAGTGCGTTTACGTATCTTCCCCGTCTGAATATACCCACGTCAACAATGACTGCCATAAGCATTGATACAAGCATACCGACAGGCAATGCAAGCCATATTGAATATCCCTGACTTGTCATAACACTTGAAACCGTATATGCACCAAATGCAGAAATTACACCCTGTGCAAAGTTCGTTGTAAATGACGTTTTGAATATCAACGTGATAGCCATTGTTACAAGGGCTGTAACACACATAGGAACTATTGATCCTGCTAATGTGCTAATTAAATATGCCATATATTATCCCCACTGAATGATATTTGCTGCCCAGGTATATCCAATACCAGCTGCGATCATACATACAGTGTCGCCGTCCTTTACCTTGCCCTCTTTAAGCGCAAGCTCAAGAGAAAGAATCTGGTCGATCTGTCCGATATGACCGTAATCTTCAAGGTAAATTGTCTGATCCTCAGAAAGTCCGAGATCTGCAAGCATTGCCTTGTGACCACTTCTCTTAATATGAAGGATGCTGAGGTAATCAATATCCTCACGGGTCTTGCCCGATTTGCGAAGTGCCTCATCAATACAATGGTACCAGTTGGGCATTGAAACAGTATTAAGAAGTCCCTTCATCTTAGGCGAATCCATAAGACGAAGCATACCGTATTCTTTGTAATTTTCGGGAGTTACGGGCTCGTTGATACCGCCAACCTTAGATCCGCAGGTATGAACAACGCTACCGTCACTCATAAGGTGTGTACCAAGGAGCAAGTTCTTGCCGTAATTCTTTTTAAGAAGAATTGCGCCACCGCCTGCACCAAGGTTGAACATAAAGGAAACACCGCTGTCTGTATAGTCGATAAAATCACAGTTACGGTAGCCGCCGCATACAAGTACTGTATTGATTTCATCGTCAGCGATAAGCATATCCTTTGCAAGCTTCATAGCCGAAACTGCTGTGCAGCAACGGTTCTGAACGTCGATACCCCAAGCATTCTTTGCACCGATTCTGTCCTGAACGTAGCAAGCTGACGTTGTGAGAGGATATTCCTTCCACTCCTCAGTGATACAAAGGATAGCGTCGATTTCAAGGGGATCTACTCCACAGTTTTCAAGGCATTTAAGAGCTGCAAGAGCACCCATTTCCTGTGTGCCGTCGCAGGCCTCATCAGAAGGCATATACTTTTGGTTAATGCCGAGCTTATTTCTTACTGCATCTTCACTCCAAACGCCGCCTGTTGCGTCAGAGATCTCTTTTGCAGTCATTATCTTTTTGGGCAAGTATGTACCAACGCCCACAATTCCTACGTTTACCATATTATTTCCTCCAAAAGTTACGGATTAAAGTCTCATACCGCCGTTAACGGAGAGAACGTGTCCTGTTACGTATGATGAATCGTCACTTGCAAGGAAGAGCGCTGCCTTTGCAATTTCTTCGGGCTGACCAAGTCTGCCAAGCATTGTGAGTCCTGCGAATTTTTTAAGAAGATCCTCGGGAACTGTCTTCATCATATCTGTCATAATGTATCCGGGAGCGATTGCATTACATCTTACGGGAACGCCCTTACGTGCAAATTCCTTTGCCCAAGTCTTTGTAAGACCGATTACGCCTGCCTTGGAAGCCGCGTAGTTTGCCTGACCGATATTACCGTATTCACCAACAACTGATGAAATATTGATGATTGAACCGCCGCCTATTTCTTCCATAAAGGGACCGATGTGTCTTGTGAGATTGAATACACCCTTCAAGTTGATGTCGATAACAAGATCCCACTGATCGTCAGTCATCTTTCTTGTCATAGAGTCACGTGTGATACCTGCATTGTTAACAAGGATGTCAATTCTGCCGTACTTCTCTTTTGCATATTCAAAGAGAGCCTTGCAAGCTTCGCCGTCTGTAACGTTGAGCTGATAGTATTCAACGTTTTCGTTTTCATATGTAAGGGGCATCATATCTACTGCGATAACCTTTGCTCCCTCTCTTGCAAATGTCTGAGCCATTTCACCGCCAAGACCCTTAGCGCCGCCTGTAATTATAGCAACCTTATTTTCTAATCTCATATTAATAAATCCTTTCCAAAATAGTTTCTTATATGTTTTTGAGTATTACAGCAGTACCCATACCGCCACCGATACAAAGAGATGCGATACCGTATGTCTTGCCACTCTTTTTAAGCTCGTGTGCAAGTGTAACGATAATTCTGTTACCGGAAGCGCCTACGGGATGTCCGAGTGCAATTGCGCCACCGTTTACGTTACAACGGGATACGATATATTCGGGATCAACTCCGTGTCCTTCGGAGAGGAGCTTAACCACACCGAGTGACTGAGCTGCAAATGCTTCGTTAAGTTCAAAAAGCTCGATCTCATCGATCTTCATATCAGCATTTTTAAGTGCGTTTGTGACTGCGGGAACGGGGCCAAGTCCCATTACGTCGGGCTCAACGCCGCCCTGTCCTACTGCTACGATTTCTGCCATAGGTGTAAGACCGTATTTTTCAACTGCAGCTTCACTTGCAAGCACGCAGAAGGAAGCACCGTCGTTAATACCTGATGCGTTACCTGCAGTTACTGTTCCGTCGGGCTTGAATGCGGGACGGAGAGTGCCGAGCTTTTCAAGTGTAGTTGTGCGATTGATATATTCGTCAGCATCAAATACGATTTCTTTTCTTCCAACCTTAACTGTAAGAGGAACGATCTCGTCAACAAATTTGCCTGCATCCTGAGCAGCTATTGCTTTTCTTTGAGAATTGATTGCAAATTCGTCCTGAGCTTCTCTTGTAATACCGTATCTTTCAGCTATGTTTTCAGCTGTGATACCCATGTGCATATTACCGAAAGCATCAGTAAGAGAGTCGATGAGCATATGGTCAACGAGCTTCATCTCTCCCATCTTATTTCCGCTTCTTACTTTACCGGGAACAAGATAAGGCGCTCCACTCATAACCTCAGTACCGCCTGCCGCTATAAGATCAGCCATACCTGCTTTGATGGATGTGTATGCGTTCATAACGGATTTCATACCACTGCCACATACCATATTA
>JAZURO010000060.1:0-21257 GCA_045606265.1 Eubacteriales bacterium | reverse complement strand
TTGCTGTTTTGTCTAATGAAGAAAGAAATAAAATGATAAATATGATGGAACGGTGTTATATGGAGTATCAGAAATTAATATGATAGGAAGGCGCAAATTTCAGTTTAATGGAGTGATAAATTCAAATCTTGTTAAGCATTTAAATAGATGAATTTAGGTATAGCAACAGCAAGTTGCTTTGCAGCTTGATATATCGTGTGTATAATAACTGTGGAGGTGGACAGTAATCATGGAAACAAAAGATATTATATTGGAGCTGAGAAATAAAGCAGGATTATCACAAGATGAACTTGCAGAAAAAGTATATGTTACTCGTCAAGCCGTATCCCGCTGGGAAAATGGTGAGACAACACCAAATACTGAGACGTTGAAGTTATTATCCAAACTATTTGATGTCTCTATTAACACCCTTCTTGGTTCGCCACGGCAGTTGATATGTCAATGCTGCGGTATGCCACTTGAGGACAGTAATATCAGCAAAGAACCCGACGGATTTTTCAATGAGGAATACTGCAAATGGTGCTATGCAGACGGTAACTTTTGTTATACAAGCCTAGAGGAACTGACCGATTTCTTGGTTAAGCATATGTCGAACGAGAATTGGCTACCTGAAGCGGCAAGAGCTTATTTTGACGAGCATCTTCCAAAGCTCAACTATTGGAAACGCTATGCGGAGCTTGGCGGTGATGAAAATTTCAAGAAATTCAAAGAGCAGCTTATCCGTGAATTTAACGATTTACATATCGAAGGAATGCCCGAGGTCAATACGCTCAATTTCCTTGTGGGCGGATATATCAATATGGAATACTCGCTCCCAAATGGACAAAAAGTAAAATTCCTCGATGATAATGCCACATATCTTGCGAATCAGCTTGAGTGCGAGTTCGGTGGTAGATGCTTTGGTATTGCCGGCAATATGGACTTTTTACTCGTCTGTACTTACGAAGAAAACGGAGAAAATCCCGAGCTTGTGATTTACAAAAAGAGATAAACAAACCTCGATTGTCTTAAGTATCTTTAGTATCTGTAATAATTCAAATAAAAGCTCTGCTATGGCAGGGCTTTTTAATTTTTGTATTTACAAATCGAATATTCTATGATATAATTAGTGCAATTATTAATACACTTTGTTGGAGGAACAAAAAATGGCAGAAAGAATGGATATGCAAAAAGCAAGACAAGTATTTAACACAATGATCAGAAAGCTTGACAAAATGAACTGGAAATATGAAAAGCGCGAAGATGATCTTTTAATTAAAAGTGGCATTAATGGAGATGATCTTCCAGTCGATTTTATCGTGGTTGTAAAGCCAAAAAATGAGGTTGTACAGTTTTTGTCCTGTCTTCCGTTCAAAATGCCGGAGGATAAGCGCGTTGAAGGAGCAGTTGCTGTATGTGTAGCAAACTATGGAATAGTTGACGGTAGCTTTGATTACGATATTAATGACGGCTCAATCATTTTCAGACTTACTTCCAGCTATCGTGAAAGCACACTTGGTGAGGAATTGTTTGAATATATGATTATGGTATCAGCCATCACTGTGGATAAATATAACGACAAATTCTTTATGCTCACTAAGGATATGATCACACTTGATCAGTTTATTGAGCAGGATCGGGCATAATTCTTACGTTCTTGAATTTCAGCTTTGTTCAGAATCAATGTCAAATTTCGTATAACAAAGCCCTGCTGTGCGGGGCTTTTTGCTATTTACATTTGTGTATATTTATGATATAATTTATTTAGAAACTATAATATGTGAGGGAAATTCAAATGAACGTACAGATAAAAGAGCATTTAGAAAAATACCCAACTGAGATTAAAGAAATGTTCGACGTTTTAAGACGGATAATATTTGACAGTATATCGGACGAGATTACCGAAATAATGTGGGCAAGATTGCCAAGCTATTGTGCCAACGGAAAATTTATCAGGATAGTTCCGTTTAAGGATCATATAAATATTGAAGCGAGCGCTGTCGTGCTTTACAAATCTGAGCTTTCAGATTATAAAATCACACCCAAGGGGATGTTGCAGATATACGTTCATCAAGAAATACCAACTGAAATTCTGACGGGCGTATTTGATAAAACGTTAAAATAATAGATTAAAGGTGAAATAATGTACAGCATAAGATTAATGAATGAAAATGACAGGGAATCGGTGCTTGATATGATGAGAGTGTTTTATGCCTCTCCTGCCGTGCTGTCAAATGGATCTGACGAAATATTCAAGGCAGATATCGATAACTGTGTAAATGATAGTCCGTATCTTGAAGGATACGTATTTGAGAACGGCGGGGAGCTTCTGGGATACGGTATGATTGCAAAAAGCTTTTCAACGGAGTTTGGTAAGCCGTGCATCTGGATTGAGGATCTTTATCTGAAAGAAAAATATCGCAGATGCGGTATAGGCAGTGCCTTTTTTAGGCATATAGAGAATAAATATCCGGGGTGCATATACCGTTTGGAAGTTGAAGAAGAAAACAAAAACGCAATTTATACATATCGCAAAAACGGATTTGAAGTTTTGCCTTATATGGAGATGAAAAAGGAATAGTAGAATGAAATTTGACGTAAATAAGCTTAAATGGATCAGAGAACCGCTTGAATTTTCGATTACGAATGAAAAAATAGAGATAGTAACAAAGCCGCACACGGATTTGTGGCAGAGAACGTACTATCATTTCAGAAACGACAATGCACCCGTTTTGCAGATGAGCACGGATGATAAATATTTTTCCTTTGTTGTCAAAACGGAATTTGATAGCAAGCATAGATTCGATCAATGTGGAATTGTGATGTATCTTGACTCTGAGAATTGGTTAAAGGCATCTGTTGAGTACGAAAATGATAAAATTCAGCATCTTGGCAGCGTTGTTACAAATAACGGATATTCCGATTGGGCAACGGTAGCTATTGATGCATCCATAAAAACAATGTGGTATAGATTCAGTCGCAGAGAGGATGATTTTTGTATCGAATCGTCTATTGACGGTACAAGCTTTTCTCAAATGAGGATTTGTCATATGTGGCACGGTGCAGATGGGATAAGCTTTGGAATTTATGCCTGCTCTCCCGAGGAGTCATCATTTAAGGCGACCTTTACCAATATGGAAATAAGTGAGTGCAAATGGCTTGCACACGACGGCCAAAAGCCGGAGGAGGAGTGATAATGAAAAATGTATTTATGTGCAGCTTGTGTCATAACGGAGTGCTGGGCGGTGCCTTGTATTTGGAGCCCGACTTGCTGATATATAAAACTAACAAGCTTACAGTTGACAAAAGATATAAAAATTTGGTTATGCCACTCAAAGATATTAAGAATATCAGTTGGAGATGGATTTTGTTTCCTATTGCGACACTTGAAATGCAAAACGGTGAAAAATATAGAATAATGATATATAATAAAACAAGATTTATGAGATGCTTTAAGGAGTATTTCTATAAAACGGAGGGATAGCTTATGGCAGGAGCAATAATTTGGTGCATTACCGTGTTCGGTTGCGCTCTATTGTTTTTGGGTATAGGAATCTATGCACAAAGACGAGAAAAGCCAATGTGGTTTTGGGCGGGAAGCACCGTTGATAAATCCAAAATTACTGACGTCAAGGCATACAATAAAGAAAATGCGAGGATGTGGAAGCTGTATTCCTTGTGGTATTTTGCTTCCGGTGCAGTATATTTCCTTAGTGAAATTATATCAATAGTACTTCTCGTTTTAAGCTGTACACTCGGTATTGGCATTTTGGTTGTCACGTTTAACAGAATTGAAAAGAAATATATTAAGAGGTAGCTATGAACAAGCTGTATAATAAAAGCAAAATTTGGTTTGCCGTTGTATCCATAATAATATACGTTGTGGGAACGAGCATCACTGATGAAATTTCAAGGTTTATCGGAATTGAAAAAATAATAACTGTACCGTTTCTTTTGTTTTGGAGCGCAATATTGTTTGCCTGGATGCAAAAAAATGAACTTTTTGAAGCTTACGGACTCAGAAAAACCGATATAAAAGCAAAGAGATTTATATATTACATACCCCTTGCCGCGCTTGTTTCGTGTAATTTCTGGTTTGGAATGAGAATGAACGGTACTTGGATTGAGTTTGCGCTCTATGCTATCAGTATGCTCTGTGTTGGCTTTCTTGAAGAGCTTATCTTCCGTGGATTTTTGTTCAAGGCGATGGTAAAGGACGGAATTAAAAGTGCAGTAATCGTTTCAAGTATTACTTTTGGAATAGGGCATATAGTAAACCTTATAAACGGAAGCGGGGCAACACTTTTGCCTAATCTTTGTCAAGTGGTTTCTGCGATTGCGATTGGATTTTTGTTCGTTGTGATGTTTTACAGAGGAAAGTCCCTTCTTCCTTGCATACTTGCGCATCAGTTTATTAATGTAACAAGCTTTTTTGCAAACGAAAGTGCAATAGATAATACAATTAGAATTGTTCAGGCAATAATAATTTGTATCATAGCACTTGCTTATGCTGCGATTTTGCTCAAAATATTGCCTGAGAGGGAACAATAAATTAAAATTTTAGTATGGAATACATATATAAAACTTCACGGAGCGCAGATTTTTACAAATTCTACGCTCCGTGGGTGTTTATTTTTTTATTTATCATATATAATTTTCCTCAAAAGGAGGTAATCTTATGGATCAAATCAAAATAGGTAAATTTATTGCCAAGGTCAGAAAAGAGAACAATATGACTCAACGTGAGCTTGCCGATGCTCTTATCATAAGTGACAAAACGGTATCAAAGTGGGAATGTGGAAAGGGCTTGCCAGAGGTTTCTTTGATGATGCCTTTGTGTGAAATATTGGGCATAACTGTAAATGATTTACTTACAGGAGATAGGGTATCAGACCTTGAATACAAAGAAAAAGCGGAGGAAAATATGATGAATTTGATGGAAGAGAATCAGAGGAACAAAAAGATTTGGCTCACGGCTATAATTTGTGCTATAGTAACGGTTATTGCTGTTTGCTCTATTGTTGTAATAGCTGCTTATATTGAAATGCATTGGATAATACGAATAGCGCTTATAGTTATGGCGATAATAGTTGCAGCACTGGGCATAGGTGCTGCGTCGGTGCTTGAAAATTACGCAAGCTATTGGGTGTGTCCAAATTGCGGTTCAAAATTCAAGGCATCTATGAAGGATTATGTTAATGGCTACCACACATTTACAAAAAGGCGCTTAAAGTGTCCCGAATGTGGTAAAACGAGTATGTGCAAGCATAAGATTGTTAGAGAATAAGGTATAAAGCGCTCACTTTATGGGCGCTTTTTTTATTATTCGGTTTACTTTTTGATTGATTTATGATATAATAATGAACAAATAAGCAACGGGCGGTGATACTATGCAGATGAAAGAAGAAATAAAGCTTAATCTCAAAGACGAAGAGTGGGCGTTTAACGGTGTAACGCACGACAGACAAATTGCACGTGCAATCGTTTTTGATGATGATGGATATTTTTATTTTGTTCGAGTGGACAGAGATGATGATTTTGGAAAGGCAATTTGCATTGAAACCGCAGGCGGCGGAGTGGAGAATAACGAAGATCCCGATTTGGCAATACTCCGAGAGCTTGAAGAAGAGCTTGGCGCAAGTGTTGATGTGATTTGCAAGATCGGAGTAGTGAGTGATTACTATAACCTTATTCATAGGCATAACATCAATAATTATTACCTCTGCAAAGCGATTTCCTTTGGCGAAAAGCATATGACCGAGGATGAAATACACTATTTTCATCTCTCCACCTTAAAGCTCACCTATGACGATGCTGTTAAAGAGTATGAAGAGAGGAGAGAAACACCTCTCGGACGGATAATATGTAACCGTGAGTTGCCCATATTAAAACGAGCAAAAGAAATCCTGGATAGTTTATAATATAAATAAAAAGCACTCGTATCTAATGATGCGAGTGCTTTTTTATTAATTTGGGGTTTATAGAGATGTTAGCACAACCCCGTGCTATTGTTTCGTCCACCTTTTCAAAGGTGGTGCCCGCGCGGCACGAGCGCATCTCGGCATTTCTTTTGTTAGCTTTTCTTTATGCCTATAATGGCAAAGAAAAGCGGCTAAACCCTTTTGGTATCAAGATTTGTTAGACGCTTTTTCTTTTGAGTAAAAAGGCCCAAAAGAAAAAGCTTTGCAAAAAGAAAAGACCGTTTTCTCGCTCACGCCGCTGGGCGCCCGCTTTTGAAAAAGCGGGGCAAAACAACAGCTTGGTTTGTGCAAGCAAACAGCTCGATAAATCAAAATTTGAACTCTTGGCGCAAAGCGACAAGTTTCACGCAAATAGAATGATAAAATAGTAAAAAAGGGAGGGAAATATATGGTTTGGGAAGAAAAAAAGTTTTCATATAAATTGAACGAAGGAGTGCTTGAAATAAAGCTTGTGGGTGAGATAGACCATCACAGCGCAATAAGTGTCAGAACAGAAATTGACGGACTGATATTTGATTTTAGGCCGCAGAAGGTAGTGCTTGATTTATCGGAAATCAGCTTTATGGATTCTTCGGGTCTTGGACTTATTATGGGAAGATATGCGCTTGCCAAAGATTTTGGCGGCACACTCTCTTTGCGAGCGCCCACGGTTGCGGTAATGAAAATTCTCTCGCTGGCGGGAATGGAACGAATGATAAAAATTGAGAAAAGCATTAAAGAGGAGGTCAAAAAATGAAGAGAAGTGAAATGAAGGGCAGGGTTCTTAACTCGATGTACCTCGTTTTACCCTCGTTTTCGGTAAATGAGGGGATCGCTCGTGGTGCGGTTGCGGCTTTTTGCGCTCAGCTTAATCCAACAGCAAGCGAGCTTGGTGACATAAAATGCGCTTTATCTGAGGCGGTTACAAATTCCATTGTCCACGCATACAGGGACTGCATAGGAGAAATTTACATAACGGTTAATTTGCTTGAAAATTCGGTTGTAAAAATAAAAATCAAGGATAAGGGATGCGGAATTGACGACGTTAAGTGCGCAAGAACTCCATTATATACAACCGATCGTGCAGGAGAGCGAAGCGGAATGGGCTTTACAGTAATGGAGAGCTTTACCGATGCTATGCGAGTGTCGTCAAAGATCGGCAAGGGAACTTGCGTGACTATGTATAAGCAAATCAAAGGCCGTTAAAATCTTTTTATGGAGTAATTATGAACGGTTGTATAAAAACTGAACGAGGTATTAGAAATCTTGATCTTATTTGTAGAGCGCAGGGTGAGGATGAAGAAGATGCAATGCTTGCCCTTGAAGCTATAATCGAAGAGAATATGGGGCTTGTTCGCTCTATTGCTCTTCGGTTTCGTGACAGAGGAACGGACTATGAGGATCTTGTTCAGATTGGTACGATAGGAATGATAAAGGCGGTGCGCTCGTTTTCTTTTGAAAGAGAGGTCGTATTTTCGACCTATGCAGTGCCATTGATTATGGGAGAGATCAAACGACATCTGCGTGATGAGGGACCAATCAAGATAAGCAGGATATATAAAAAGCTGTCAATGGATATTGGCAGAGCGAGAAATAAGATTTTGACCGACGAGGGCAGGGAGCCCACGATTGTTGAGCTTGCGGACATTTGCGGAATAACGGTTGAGGATGCCGCAATAGCTCTTGAAACGATAAATCCGATCTCTTCCTTGTCTGAGTCCTACGGAGATGATGAAAAGCTGACACTTGAAAGTCAGCTTTCATCCGACGATCGTGAAATTGAGAAATTGAACGATAAAATTGCACTTAGTCAGGTGATAGCACGTTTACCAAAGGATTGGCAAAAGATAATTACCCTGCGTTATTATCGAAATATGACACAGCAGCAGGTTGCAGATGCCTTGGGATTATCTCAGGTAAAGGTTTCCCGTGAAGAAAAGAAAATTCTTGCGACTATGCGTGAGGATTTGCTTGGATAGAGGTGGTTTTTGCAAATATTTAGCAAAATATTTGCAAAAACTATTGACATTTTGCAAGAAAAGTAATATAATTATTAAGTCGCGTAAGCGGGCCATTAGCTCAGTTGGTTAGAGCTACCGGCTCATAACCGGTCGGTCTTAGGTTCGAGTCCTAAATGGCCCACCAGAAAAAGTCACCTTTGCAAAATTGGCAAGGGTGACTTTTTCAGTATTTACATATTTGCATAGAAAGTGAAATAAAAAAATGCATAAAATCTTAATTTCAATAATCACAATATTGTTAATTGTTGCTCTACTTTTTACAGGTGTAATGTTTTTTGCAATAAAAAATTATAATTCTTACGGCTCTCCTCTTGAAATTGACGAAGATACACGTGTTATTTCCGCTGATTCTGACGAGGTGAGAATACTCAGATTTTCTGACGTGCAAACCGCAAATCTTATTGAATGTGCAATTGCGTATCCTACCGTAAAAAGACTTGTGAAAACATATAAACCCGATTTAATAGTATTAACGGGCGATAGCGTTTCAAACGGCTCGGGCGATCTGGTGCTTGAAGCATTTATCGAGCTTTTCGACAGCTTTGAAATTCCTTGGGCACTTGTGTTTGGAAATCACGACAGAAATACTAAAAACACAATGGAAGAGATTTGCGAAGCTCTTGAAAAAAGTGAATATTGCATATTCAAAACGGGATATATGGATGATAGATACGGTAACTATTATTATAATATTGAGATCGGCGGTGAAGCAGTTCGTTCTCTTATATTTATGGATTCCTGTAATTCTCATTTTACTGCCGAGCAGGTAGAGTGGTACGAAAATACCGTGAGAAGAATTGCAAAAGAGGAGGGAAAGGTTATTCCTTCATTTGCGTTTTTCCATATTCCAATAGCAGAAACTGAGGATGCATATAAGCTCTATATGGATAATTCATCAGTTGGAACGGGATTTATAGAGGATCCGAGAGTTCAAGATGAAAACACCGGCTTTTTTGACTCTGTAAAAGAGCTTGGCAGTACGGATGCGCTCTTTTTCGGACACGATCATCGCAACAATGCAATAATAGAATATGAAGGCGTTTTGTTTTGCTATGCAATGAAAACGGGATATACCGTATATTATGATTGGGACAGAATGGGAGCAAATCTTATTACCGTAACAAAAGATGCTTTTACCGTCGAAATAGTAAAATAATGATTTTTATTGACATATTTATAAATATATGGTAGAATATTCGAGAATTTAAGGTGAATAATAAATTTGGAGTGTTAATATGAAAAAGATAGCTTTAATAGTTTTATTTATTCTTGTTTTGACTCTTTTTGTTTCCTGCTATCTTACAGAGGCGGTTACGAAAACGCTTACGGAGGAGGAACAGAATTTGGAAGGTGTAAAAATGACTGCAATTGTTAGAAGCATCAGCGATAAAATTGAGGTCGAGGTCATTGAGGGCGAGTACGGTGCATCCGGAATATATATGGTCAACTTTTCTTCTGATACGGTATTTACCGACTCGGACAATGTGCAGTTGACGGTCTCGGACGTGGACGTGGGTGATGTTATTGAAATCACCTACAGCGGACAGGTTATGCTTAGCTATCCGCCTCAGATCGTTGCCTTGAAGATTCAGATAAAATAAAAATACGGAGCAAGATGCTCCGTATTTTTTTATCCGTGATGTTTCTTTATTATTCTATCAATGTATTCATCTTCAAGACTGTCATAGTACTTGTCGATATCGTCGAGTTTTTTTCTGAGAGGACGGCGGCGTCTTCTGTTATCAAGAATCTCGGGAAGATACCAATACAATACGTAGAGAAGAAATAGTGGCAACGCAAGAATCATATACCAATATGCAGACGGAATGATCGCATAGAAGAAATCAAGAGTTGCAGTAGTCGGTGCAAGAGTTGACATATAGTTCACACCGTTAGCAACAGACCATCCGTTTACGTTGTTAACAATCAAGTTGAATAAATGTATAGCCGTGTACATTATTAAGGTAAAAATTACAGTCGGCTTTATTGTTTTCGTTTCTCTTCTGACAAGATTCAATTCAAAAAGCAGAATGGGAATGCCTGCTCCGAAGAGGTGCATTGTAAAATAGGTCACAAATTCAAAGGTGGGCAATTCAAGGTGCGCCATTGATGAATTGAATACAAGGGCGAGAATGGATCCTGCAGACCAAACGAGCAGGAGATTGCACAATCTCTTCCATCTTGTAAGAACCGCTATGGGAAGAAGGATTATGCTTATCATTTCAAAGCTTAGTGGGAGATGTTTAAGTATATCGGCTCCGCTGCTGAGCATCTCATAGACAATGAATCCCACACCGAAGAGCGAGAAAATAAACAGTGCCAGAATCTGCTTTTTTCGTGTATTTCTTTTAAGAATGAGATATATCAAAATATTAACCAAAAGAGCAAGTCCGAGAGTTAACAGATGTGTGTTACTGAATGAGCCCCAAGTCATACTAAAACCTCCTTAAAATTACTATATATTCAAGGAAATAATATACATTGAACATACATAAATATGATAGCATAAAAATAACAATTTGTCAATATCGATAAAAAATTTATTGCCAAACAATAAAAAATAGTGATTAAAGTGAAAAAAAGTGTCCAAAATTACATCTTGAGGGGCGCGAGTGCTAAAAATCAACTATAATTGAGAAAAAAATTTATAAAACCCCTTGACAAAACGATTAAAAAGTGGTAAATTAATATCGTAGATTAGCACTCAAATCAAAAGAGTGCTAAAAAACAGAGAAGGAGAAAGCAAAAATGAGCACATTTGACAAAGAACTCAGCCCAAGAAAAAAACAAATACTCAAAGCGGTTGTCGAAGCTCATATTGCGGCAGGGGAGCCAATAGGTTCGAAATACCTTGTGCAAAGTAACTTGCTTTCTTGCTCATCAGCCACGATAAGAAATGAAATGGCTGAGCTTGAAGAAATGGGATATCTTGAACAGCCCCACACCTCAGCAGGACGTGTACCGAGTGAGCTTGGATACAGATTTTATGTTGACTCGCTTCTTCAACACTACGCTATGACCAATAAGGAGATCGACCAGATAAACTCCTTACTTAAAATCAAAATGGGCGAGCTTGATAAAATTCTTGAAGTGGCATCAAAGGTTGCTTCAAACATTACAAATTATACGGGTATTGCCATCAAGCCCAAACAAAATTTTGTTAAGGTTTTGAAATATGAAATAGTTGGAATTGATTCACATCAATTTGCAATTGTAATGATACTTTCAACGGGCGCAATCAAGACCAAAAAGGTTAATATTCAAATTGAGGTTGACGATTATATTTTGTCTCGCCTTTCAAATGCGCTTAATACGTATCTGACCGGTCTTTGTGCTGACGAGATAACGCTTACCTCGGTTATGAATCTTGAAAGAGCGATGGGGGATAACTCAATACTTGTTAACGTTACCATCAAGGCGATTTACGAAACAATGAGTACTTTTGACGGTGGTGAGCTGCATTACAGCGGACTCAATCATCTTTTGAAATATCCCGAGTATTCCGATGTGAATAAATTCGGTGAGATAATTAATACATTTGAAGAGAAGGATCAGCTTCTTGAACTTGTATCAGGTGGCAGCGGCGACGATATAAACGTGCTTATCGGCTCAGAAAACAGTGTTAAGGTTATGAGCGATTCAGCCATTGTATTCAAGCAAATCAAAAAGGACGGAAAAACAATTGGCGCTATCGGTGTTGTAGGCCCAAGACGAATGGATTATGCAAGAGTTCTTGCGACTCTTAATGAGCTTAGCGACAACATATCCGATCTCATTGAGGATAGAAAGTTATTGGAAGAAAACGGAGGAGAAAACAGTGCAGGAAGAAATTAAGAATCCCGAAACAGTTGAAGAAACTGTTCAAAACGAGGAAAAAAGCAAAAAGGATAAGAAAAAAAATAAGAAAATTGATGCTGAAATAGCAGAGCTTAAAGAGAGCATTCTTGCAAAGGAGAAGGAGATTGCGGAGCTTAACGATAAGTATTTAAGACTCTATGCCGAATACGACAATTTCCGCCGCAGAAGTGCAAAGGAAAGAGAAGCGATATATTTTGATGCTAAGAGTGACACTCTTAAAAACATTCTCCCCATCCTTGATAATATGGAGAGAGCAACTGCATTCAGCGAGGCAGACAAGATACTTGAAGGAATGAATTTAATTCTTAAAACCTTTAACGAAAACTTTGCTAAGATGGACGTTAAAGAAATTGAGGCGCTTGGCAAGACCTTTGATCCCAACGTTCACTATGCAGTGATGCACGTTGAGGACGAAAGCTTTGGCGAAAATGAAGTCGTTGAGGTTTTGCAAAAGGGTTATATCTGTGGCGATAAGGTCATAAGATACGCAATGGTAAAGGTTGCGAACTAATTTAGTTAAAAATTTAATTTTATATATTTGGAGGAAAAATTATTATGGGAAAAATTATTGGTATTGACTTAGGTACAACAAACTCTTGTGTGGCAGTATTTGAGGGCGGCGAGCCCGTTGTAATCCCCAATCCCGAGGGAGCAAGAACCACACCCTCAGTAGTAGCATTTACAAAAACGGGTGAAAGAATTATCGGTCAGGTTGCAAAACGTCAGGCAATTACAAACCCCGAAAAGACAATTATGAGTATTAAGCGCCATATGGGTAGTGATTATAAGGTAAATATTGACGGAAAGACATATACTCCTCAGGAAATTTCCGCTATGACTCTTCAAAAGCTCAAAGCTGATGCTGAGGCATATCTCGGTGCTCCCGTAACAGAGGCAGTTATTACAGTTCCCGCATATTTCAGCGATGCACAACGTCAGGCAACAAAGGATGCAGGTAAGATTGCAGGTCTTGAAGTTAAGAGAATTATCAACGAGCCCACAGCTGCTGCTCTTGCTTACGGTATTGACAAGGAAAACGACCAGAAGGTTATGGTATTTGACCTTGGCGGCGGTACTTTCGACGTATCTCTCCTTGAAATATCCGACGGTGTTTTTGAGGTTCTTGCAACAAACGGTGACACAATGCTTGGTGGTGACGATTTCGACCAGCGCCTTATCGACTGGATGGTTAAAAAATTCCAGGCAGAGAACGGTGTTGACCTCAGAAGTGACAAAATGGTAATGCAGCGTCTTAAAGAGGCAGCTGAAAAGGCGAAGATTGAGCTTTCAGGTATGACAAGCACAAATATCAACTTGCCCTTTATCACAGCAACAGCTGCAGGTCCTCTCCACTTTGACGCAACTCTTACAAGAGCTGAATTTGACAGAATTACAAGCGATCTCGTAGATAGAACGATTATTCCCACAAAAAAGGCACTTGCTGACGCAGGACTTTCCGTAAGTCAGATTGACAAGGTTCTTTTGGTTGGTGGTTCAACAAGAATTCCCGCAGTTCAGGAAGCAGTTAAGAAGCTCATTGGAAAAGAGCCCTTCAAGGGTATCAATCCCGACGAATGCGTAGCTGTAGGCGCTGCTATTCAGGCAGGTGTTCTTGGCGGCGACGTTAAGGATCTTCTCCTTCTTGACGTAACACCTCTTTCTCTCGGTATCGAGACACTCGGCGGTGTATTCAACAGAATCATTGACAGAAATACAACTATCCCCGTAAAGAAGAGCCAGGTTTATTCTACTGCTGCT
Source organism: Eubacteriales bacterium (assembly GCA_045606265.1). Classification (GTDB taxonomy): domain Bacteria; phylum Bacillota; class Clostridia; order Oscillospirales; family CAG-272; genus RGIG4608. Next base: position 7,681 of record JAZURO010000060.1, on the reverse strand, counting down.
GACGGTCAGACATCCGTTGAAATTCACATTCTCCAGGGTGAACGTGAAATGGCAGCAGGTAACACAACACTTGGTAGATTCCACCTTGACGGTATCCCCGCAGCTCCCCGTGGAGTTCCTCAGATTGAGGTTACATTCGATATAGATGCAAACGGTATCGTTAACGTAAGTGCTTGCGACAAGGGTACGGGTAAGGAAACTCATATCACAATCACATCTTCCACAAATATGAGTAAGGAAGATATTGACAAAGCAGTTCGTGACGCTGAGAGATTTGCAGAGGAAGACAAGAAGCAGAAAGAAGCTGTTGACGTAAAGAATCACGCTGACACACTTATTTTCCAGAGCGAAAAGACACTTGCTGAGATCGGTGATAAGCTCCCCGAGAGCGATCTTTCTGACGTTAAGGCAGGAATTGAAAAGCTCAAAGAAACGGTGAAGGGCAATGATACAGAAGCTATCAAGAGGGATACAGAAGCTCTCCAACAGGCATTCTATGCGGTATCTGAGAAGCTCTATAAGCAGTCAGGAGCTGCGCAGGGCGATCCCAACGCTGATTTTGGCGGTAATAACGGCGGTGCTGACAACGGCACGTATTATGATGCAGGATTTGAGGATAAAACAAATCAGTAAAATCAATTAAAACCAGGCAGGAAAGGGCAAAAATGCCCTTTCCTATGTCCGTTTATTAGAGAGAGAAGAAAATGGCAGATAAAAGAGATTATTATGAGGTCTTGGGGCTGAATAAGGGTGCAGATGAGGCATCAATAAAAAAAGCTTACAGAACTCTTGCAAAAAAATATCACCCCGACATGAATCCCAATAATGCCGAGGCAGAGCAGAAATTCAAAGAGGTGAACGAAGCATACAGCGTGCTTTCGGATCCCGACAAAAAGGCGCAATACGATCAATTTGGACACGCAGCATTTGAACAAGGTGCAGGCGGAGGATACGGCGGATTTGGCGGATTTTCCGATTTTGGAGATATCGGCGATATTTTCAGCAGCTTTTTCGGTGGCGGATTCGGTGGCTTTGGCGGCTCGTCATCAAGCAGAAGAAATGCACCTCAAAGAGGCGAGGATATTGGTGTTCACATCACACTCACCTTTGAGGAGGCGGCTTTTGGTGTGAAAAAGGATATTTCATATAAGAAAATACAAAAATGTGAAGAATGTCACGGTTCCGGCGCGGCAAAGGGAACACACGCAGAAACCTGTTCTCACTGTAACGGAAGCGGTCAAAGACGTGTTATGCAGAGAATGGGCGGTATGCAATTCCAAACTACTGTAACGTGTGATGCCTGTCGTGGAACGGGTAAGATAATTAAAAATCCTTGTTCCAATTGCAGCGCAACGGGATATGTTCGCATAATGAAAACCCTTTCGGTTGATATCCCTGCGGGTATTGATAACGGAGAAAGAATTGCACTTCGCTCTCAGGGCTCGGACGGAAGAAACGGTGGCCCTGCGGGAGATCTTATTATCACGGTAACAATAAGACCGCATAAGGTTTTCAAGCGAGAGAGATATAATATCTATTGTGACGTGCCGATCACGGTTGCAGAAGCAACTCTTGGCGCAGAGATCGTTATTCCCACACTTGACGGTGAGCATAAATATGAGATACCCGACGGAACTCAGCCGGGAACTCAGTTTACTATCAAGGGTAAGGGAATTCAGCATTTGAACAATCCAAATCGCAAGGGCGATTTGATTTTCACTACCGTGGTTGAAATTCCCAAAGGACTTTCAGGAAAACAAAAGGAGCATATGCGTGCCTTTGCAGAGTCCTGCGGTGAGAGCAACTATAAAAAGAGAACTAACTTTTTTAAGAATATTTTTGACAAAAAATAAGAAACGGAGAGAATTATGACAGATCCCGATTACATTTGCGGTGAAACCACCGAGATCAAGGATTGGACGCAGATAAAGGTTACTGTTAAGCTTGAGGAGCTTGATACTGCTATGGCGGTTATGAGCGTGCTTGACAATAATCTTATGGTTGAGGACTATTCAGATATAGATCTTAAAACCTGCTATGGCGATCTTATTGATGAAAGCATACTTAATGCAGACAAGACCGTGGCATCCGTTTCACTCTTTTTGCCCGCAGATCAGAATTATAATATGGCCATTTCTTTTATTTGTGAGCGACTCCAAAATGATGGGATTGCTCCCAAAATTGAGATTGTTGGCGTAAATGAAGAGGATTGGGCAAACTCCTGGAAAAAGTATTACACCACCTTGCATATTGGCAAAAGAACGGTTATCGTTCCAATGTGGGAGGAGTATGAGGAAAAGGAAGGCGAAATAGTTGTTAAAATGGATCCCGGAATGGCATTTGGTACGGGCTCACACGAAACGACACGTCTTGTTATTGAGCTTCTTGAAAAGTACACAAAGGCAGGCGTCAGAATGCTCGACGTTGGTTGCGGAAGCGGAATACTTGCAATATGTGCTTCAAAGCTTGGTGCAGGCGAGTGTAAGGCATACGATATTGATCCGATAGCAGTTAAGGTTGCTAACGAGAATATAGCTGAAAGCGGTCAGAATAATATTACCTGTGAGGTATCCGACCTTCTTAAACAGGTTGATCTTGAGGGAGGAAAATACGATCTGATTTGTGCAAATATTGTTGCCGATATTATTATCAGAATGACACCCGATATCGGAAGATTTATGAAGGATGATTGCGTTCTTCTTTGCTCGGGTATTATTAAGGAGAGAGCTGATGACGTTATAGCAAAGCTGAACGAATATGCTCTTAAAGTTGTTGAACGTATCGACGACAACGGCTGGTGCGCATTAGCTGTGATGAAGAACAAATAAAAAAGAGGAGCAAAGCTCCTCTTTTTTATTTACTTTATTGGTTCAAAATCAGATGCGGGATGCTTGCAAAGGGGACAAATAAAATCGTCGGGGAGATTTTCGCCCTCGTAAACGTATCCGCAAATCTTACAAACGTAACCTTTTTTGCCCTCGGTTTTGGGCTTGGGCTTAACGTTTGCGTGATAATAAGCATAGGTCATCGTTTCTTTGTCGCTGATAACTCTTGCTTCATCAATGGTGCAAATAAACATTCCGTGCGAGCCGAGGTCAACGTAATTTTCCACAGTCAAGCTCATAAATGAGTTGATGTATTTTGAAAGAAATACAAGACCGTTATCGCTTCTGAGTACGTTTTCACCGGCGAATTTATCGACTGTTCTTCCGCTTGCAAATCCGAATTTTTCAAAGATGGAGAAGGGTGTATCAACGGTCAGGCAATTCACGTTCATCTTGCCTGTTTGCTTTATGATATGATGAGAATAGTTTGCTTTATTGATTGTAACCGAAATTCTCTTGGGTGAGTCCGAAACCTGAGCAACGGTATTTACAATAAGTCCGTTGTCTTTATTTCCGTCGTTGCTTGTTACAACGTAAAGACCGTAACCAATCTTGAAAAGAGCCGTCATATCGTTCTTATTTGCAGTTGCGTCCTGGCGGGCAAGGTACTCCATACAAAGCTCGTCAGCCATAGCATCAAGCTGGGAGGTACTGTCCTTGTTGAGTGCAGAACGGATTGAGCAGGAGTTGTTAAGATAGGTGAGGTTTTTACAGCTTTCAAGTAATCCCCTCATAATTTTATTGGCAGTGGGAGCCCAACTTCCGTTTTCAATAAAACCGACGGTACGGTTTTTGAAATTTCTGTCAGCAAGATGATCAATAAATTGACGCATATAGGGGAATATATCGGAATTATACGTTGTAGTTGCGAATACGATTTTGCTGTATCTGAAAGCGGTAGCAACCGCCTTTGACCACTCGGTGCGTGCAAGATCGAGAGTAATAACCGCAGGCGCGCCCTTAGCTTTCAGCTTGTCAGCAAGAGCCATAACTGCTTTCTTCGTGTTACCGTAAATTGAGGTGTATGCAATAACTATGCCGTCATCCTCCGGTGTGTAGGTTGACCATATATAATACTGTGCAATATAGTGATCGAGATCACCCGAAAGAACTGGGCCGTGAAGGGGACAGATTGTTTTTATATCAAGCTCTCCTGCTTTTGCAAGAACGTTTTGCACCTGTTGACCGTATTTTCCAACGATTCCGATATAATATCTTCTCGCTTCGTCATCCCACGGCTCATCTATATCAAGCGCACCGAATTTTCCGAATGCGTCGGCAGAGAAGAGAACCTTTTCCGTGCTTTCGTATGTGAACATAACCTCTGGCCAATGTACCATTGGTGCATATACAAATGTCAGATTGTGATTTCCGAGTGAAAGAGTTTCACCGTTCTGAACGGGTATTTTTTTATCATCATCTATTCCACCGAAAAAGCTGTCCATCATTGCAAACGCCTTCGTACTTGCAACAATTTTAGCGTTAGGATACGTCTTGATGAAATTGACGATATTTGCCGAATGGTCGGGCTCCATATGCTGAACGATAAGATAATCGGGTGAGCGTCCGTTCAATGCATTTGCCACGTTGTCGAGCCATTCGTGAGTGAAATTTACGTCAACCGTATCAAAAACAGCAATTTTGTTGTCGATAATTACGTATGAGTTGTAGCTCATTCCGTTAGGAACAGCATACTGACCTTCAAAAAGATCTATTCTGTGATCGTTTACACCAACATATTTTATGTTTTCACTTATTTTCATTTTATTCTCCTTTGTTGCCAAAAATATTAAGGTATTCTTCATAACAAAGTCCCGTCTGGTACATAACGGAGGCAATTTCAACACCCACAAAGCGATAGTGCCAGGATTCATAGTTGTATCCCGTAATGTGCTCTTTGTCCTCAGGATATCTGAGTACGAATCCGTATTTCCACGAGTTTTTAGCTAACCATTCAAATGCTTCGGTTGTTTCAAATACGTCGTCAACCGCACCGTGAATTGAATCGGTTGTAAAGTCAACGCAAAGCCCCGTTCTGTGTTCGCTGTATTCGGGCCTTGCAGAATATTTGTTAGCTTTAACAGTTGCTTCTTCTCTTGAAAGACCTGCTTGCATTTCTTTTTCAATGTACGTATTGAAAAGCATATTCTGATATGCGTGAGTACGGTATGCACTTTGAACAAGAATATCGTCAATGCCGTCGGCTTCCATATCTTGAAGCATACCTTCAAGTGCTTTCATAGTAGTACCGTCAAGCATTATACCCGATCCGTATTTGTATTCGTGAAGATAAATTTCAGGAATTTCAACAAGATTTTTTGGCGTGAAATCCTCATCTATGGGATTTTGCTTGTTGAGAAGAGTATAGATGTACTCATCTTTTGAATTGATATATTCAAGGTAACTTGAAATATCGGATGTATATTCTATTTTTGGATTATTATCAAATATATACATAGTTTCCTGTGTTTTAGAAATATTTACGGATTTTTTATCTGATTCGATTTTGATTCCGAAAATTACGTCACTCACCGTTTCAAGCGGAACGAGGCAATATCCGTTTTTAATTTGCGCATTTGAGGGCATTTCCTTATTGATTCCGTTTACCACCGCAATCTTGCTGTTGTTCTCAAAGGTTATTTGGGTGTTGCCTGTTCTGTAAGTAATAAAGTCAGCGCTCTCATCCTTTTCAAAACTGCAGTAATTTGCAAGAGCATTCATATCAATAAGCTGAACGTTCTCTGCAAAGCAAAGATCGGTGCTGATGCTTTGCTTATAGTCACCGTAAACGTAAACGTATTTTCCTTTGCCGGACGTTTCAATCAACGTTGATACAAGCAAGAGAGAGGAAGCAAGCAAAAGTGTTGCAAGTATAAGTGCAATAACGGTTATTCTTTTTTTTCTGTCAATGTCATTAACCTGCTTATAAAATGAATTGCGAACCTTGGAATAAGCAGTTGTTTTTTTATTGTTCTGTTCCATAATGTTCCTTTATTTTGTTTCAATCATCATAAAATATGGGGATGTAGGTGAATTTACGATTTGAACCTTGGTGCAGCATACCTTGAATCGAGAAAGGGTTGAAAGATATTCGGTAATTTCCTTGCCCTCTGCATCTCCCTCGGGGTGACCGGGATATACTGCGATAAGAAGGATCGCGTCTTTACCAAGCAAATCAATTGCTGCTTCAATGGCGGGCAGGGTGGTGGCTCTCATTGTTGTGATTGATTTATCGCCACCGGGAAGATAGCCGAGATTAAACATTCCCGCTTTGATTGGCTCATTTACGTAATTCTTTACGTTATGGTGGGAATCGTGAATTAGTGTATAATTCTTTGGACAACCTGCATTTTCAAGATTTTTGCGTGTGGATTCCACGGCACTTTCTTGAATGTCAAATGCATAAACTCGTCCGTTTTCGCCAACTGTTTTTGAAAGAAATTCCGTATCGTGACCGTTTCCCATTGTAAAATCAACAGCCACGTCGCCTTCTTTAAGGTGTTCAAGTATAAACTTTTTATGAAGATCAAGAAGCTCTATCATTATTATTAACTTATCCTTTATAAAAATATTGCAAAACAAAAAAATATGTGCTACAATAATTATATAATATTTTAGAAATTAAAGCAAGATGTTTTTTGCAGAATTGGAAGAAAAATGAGTATTTTTTTAGACGAAATTAAAACCGAATTTGAAGGGGAGTTACCCTATGTCAGAGTGAGATATAAGGGCGCATATAATCTTGGCAGAACTCTTGATTGCGGTCAGTGCTTCCGTTGGGAAAAGGTGAGTGATGACGAGTGGCTCGGTATGGCTTTCGATAAGCTTATTTCCGTAAAGCAGAAAGACAGTGAATTGATAATTTATAATTCCACAGCAGAAGATTTTAAGAATATCTGGTGCCATTATTTCGCACTTGATGAGGATTATGATAAAATTGATGATGAACTGCTTGAAAATTGTCACAATTCCATATTTGTTGAGGCGCTGAATCAAGGCAGAGGCATAAGAATATTGCATCAGGAGGCGTGGGAAACAGTCTGCTCGTTTATTATTTCGCAGAATAATAATATTCCGAGAATCAAAAAAATAATAGATGCGCTTTCATTTGCACTCGGAAGAAAAATTGATTCAAAAGGAATGGAATCTCACGGCGCAAAGGGAAGGGAGTTTTATGCTTTTCCGACTGCAAAGGCAATTCTTGATGCGGGTGAAGACTTTGTTTTTTCTCTGAAAACGGGATTTCGTGCAAAATACATAATCGACGCGGCATCAAAATGGTGTTCGGGCGAGATAAACGAGGAAGAATTAAAGCAGATAGAAAAGCTTGAAGATGCAATATCATATCTTTGCAAAGTGAAGGGAATTGGCTTAAAGGTAGCTTCGTGTGCGCTTCTTTTTGGATTTGAAAGACACGATCCGTTTCCCGTTGATGTGTGGATGAAGCGAGTGCTTGATAAATATTTTGAAAAAGACTTTAATCCATCAACCTTCGGCAAATATGCGGGCGTAGCACAGCAGTATTTGTTCGATTATGAGAGAAATAACGCTGATAGATAAATTGGAGTTTATAAAGATGTTAGCACAACCCCCGTGCTATTGTTTCGTCCACCTTTTCAAAGGTGGCTCTCCACGAGTAGTGGCGCCCGCCGCGTAGGCGAAACGGCATTTCTTTTATTTAGGTACTTTGCCATAATATAGCAAAACTGCGTTTTTGCGAAGCAAAATGTGGTTGTAAGACCACAAGCACGTTTTGTCGGCGCACTACTGTGCATTATATGTACACTATTATTTTA